>JANODF010000858.1:0-34250 GCA_031412555.1 Archangium sp.
GTTGGGGTGGGGGTCTTGAGGCAGTGAGGCCCTCACCCTGACCCTCTCCCAGAGGGAGAGGGGATTTCAATTCCGTTACTCCGCGTTCCAGTCAGACGCGGGCAGGATCTTCCAGCCGCTGTCGACTTTCTGCGACTTGAAGCGCACCACGCGCAGCGGCCACTCACGCGGCGTCTTCGCAGGCCCCTCAGTGGTTCCCACCGTCCACCGGTGAACCTCGATCGTGTACTTGCCCTGCGTGCCCGCCTTCGCGAGCACCGCGCGCATCGGGTTCTTTGGGTGCCAGTACACTTCCTTGCCGGTGCGCAACGCGTACGAGAGCACCGCATGGTTCTTCTGGAACGCAGCGACGCGCTCACGGGTCGGAGCGAGCAGCTTGGTCGCCTCCGTCTGGCTGACCTCGGTCATCTTGAGATCATCACCGACCGCCTCGACGCCCATCAGCTTGGTGAGCGCGGTGCGGCCCGCCTTGTCGAGGTCGTTCATCATCTGCACGGCGTGCGCGAGATCGCCCTCTTCCTTCTTCACCGGATCCTTCGACTTGAAGCTCCAGTTCTCCAGGCTGAAGAGTTGCGCGTTCATGGTCACGCCACCCAGCAGCAGATCCTTACCGGCCTCGTCACCGGTACCGGTCAGCGCGTTGAGGTACGTCTCGGCGACCTTCTTCGCGTCGGAGTCATCCTGAGCGAAGGCGGGTACGGCCAACAGCGCGGCAGCGGCGAGCAGCAATCGTGACATGGGGTTCCCTCGGGAGAAGACGCGGGCCTGACGCCCTTGCGGCGGGAAGAATTCACCAAACCGCGCCCGGCGGCTACTGCGATTCACCTCCCGTTCGGTGGTGCCGATGGGCGCCTTGCGCTACACGCGAAGCCATGCGTCTTGCACTCGTCGTTTCGTTCATGCTCGCGGGGATCATCGTGGCCGGAGCGCCTGCTTGTGGCGCGAAGACCTGCTCGCCCCAGAACTGCCCCACCGGTTGCTGCAACGACACCGGCATCTGCGTCGCGGGGGGTGAAAACGCGGCCTGCGGCAACGCGGGTAATGAGTGCGTCAACTGCATCGCGTCGACCCAGGTCTGTGGCGACGGCGTTTGCGTGTCACTGGGCACCGGCGGAGGAGGAGGTGGCGGCGAAACGATGGACGCGGGCACCGGGGGCGGCGCGGGCGGGGGCGCGTTCAGCTGCACGCGCACCGAGGTGGAGTGCTCCGATCAGGCCATCCAGCGGCTGGGCCTGTTGATGAACGTGGCCTCGGGTCTCATCACCACCACCCCTGACGGCGCAGACTTCAGGACCACCATCGACGCCACGGCCGGGGGTTCTTCGCCGACCGAGAGCTACGTCTACGCGCGCTTCACGGAGACGGGCCTCGAGAAGCTGCCCATCAGCGACATCACCGCGCTCGACTCGATGGATTGGGACATCGCCTTCCGCCGCTTCGTCATCCGCATCAACAGCGGCGACTCCGGGCCCTCGTGCGTGGCCGCCCAGGTGCTCGCGCCCGGCACGACGTACGAATCGGTCACCGCGATCCCCGCCAGCTTCGTTCCTGAAGGCGACGACTTCCTCACCCGCGCTCCGGCGTGCGGCTTCGTGGATGACGGCTCGGGGCTGGGCTCCTCGCCGCGCACGTACCTGTCGACCTTCTACCAGTACACCGGCTGCGTCTCGACGACGGGCCGGGTCTACGTGTTGCGCACGCAGCTGGGCCGGCACGTGAAGCTGACCGTGACCACCTACTACGCGACCACGACGGCTCAGCAGACCTGCAACACCACCGCGAGCAGCGGCGGCGCGCTGGGCGGCACCATCCGCACCCGCTGGCAGTACCTGGACTGAGGCTCATGCGCGCGCCCGCACTGCTGTGTGTCGTCTTCATGGGCTGCGGTGAAGAGGCCGTCAACCGCCAGCCGACCGTGGTCTCGCAGACGGCCGAGCTGAGGCCGACCGACACCACCAGCCCCCTGATGTGGCGCTACCTGACGACCGACACCGTCGAGTCGACCAGCGTCGATGGCGGCGCCTTCAAGGTGCACTTCACCCGCGCAGGAACCAACGCGGTGCCGATGGGTGATGCCGACGACAGCGGCGTGCCCGACTTCGCCGAGCGCGTGGAGGACACCTACGAGGCGGTCGGTGCGCTGTACCACGGGGCATTGGGCTACCGCCGTCCGCTGTCCGACGCGACCATCGCGGCCAACGGAGGTGACGGCCGCTTCGACGTCTACCTGCTCGACTTCGCCCGCGCCGCTGACGGTGCGTTCCGGGTCGATCAGTGCCCCTCGGTGGATCGCTGCATCGGTTACGTGGTGCAGGAAAACGACTTCGTGAACTACGGCTATCCCAGCGCGATCATCGCCACCCGCATCCTCGGCAGCCACGAGTACTTCCACGCGGTGCAGGCGGCGTACGACAACGGGCAGAACGTGGTGCTCTCCGAGGGCACCGCGGTGTGGGCCACCGAACGTTTCGATCCCAGCACGCGCGACTTCGAGAACTTCATCGGCGGGTACCTCACGCGGACTGATCGATCGATCGACTCCCCGCCCCCGGGCCCGGTGCCCGACTTTGCGTACGGCTCGGCGATCTTCTTCAAGTTCCTCACCGAGCGTCATGATGACGCGCTCGTCCGCAAACTGTATGAGCACCTGGAGGACGGCCAGGGCGACCCGCTGGAGCCGGCCGACCAAGCGAACCCCACCTGGCTGATCCAGCTCGATGCGCTGCTCAAACGCGACTACCAGTCGAGCTTCGCCGAAGAGTTCGCCGAGTTCGCGCGGTGGAATCTCTATCTGGGCCCCACGGCCGATCCGCTGCAAGCCTGGGATGACGCCAGCCTCTACCCGTCGGTCGTCACCACCAACGTGACCGCGCCGTATCGCCTCGACGCGTCGCGCGTGTTCTACGCCTCGACGCAGTACTACTTCGTGCCCGCCGCGGGCCGCACCACCATGACCGCCGCGTTGGTCGACAGTGAGCTGACCGCTGGCGACGATCTCGACGGCATGGTGCTCTGGGTGGCCGCGCGAAAGGGCAACCGGAACACCGAGGTCATCAAGGTCACCGCGGGCCAGACCGTCGACGTCACCAACGGTGGCCTCATCGCCGCCGTCACCAACACCAACCGCGGCGCCAACGGGGCTTCGTTGAGCCTGCGTCCGGGCATCTGCATCGGAGCGCCCGATGAGGTCGCGGCCTGCGTGAGCGCGCTCGGCGGCGTGGTGGATGCGGGCGTCGACGCAGGTTCGATCGAGCCGGTGGATGCAGGCATGGAAGTCGATGCGGGCGTGATGGAGCCGACGCCTCCGGCTGGGTGCGGCTGCGGAATGGGCTCGGCACCGATGCTGTTTTTCACCCTGGCGTTCGCCGTGGGGCGTCGCCGCAAAAGCTGAAGCAGGAGGGACTCGCACATGACGTCGTCGTTGCTGGTGGTCGCGCTCTCACTCGTCGCGGGTGACGTGAATTCGCGCCGGAGCCCGGTGGTGCAGGTGGTGGAGAAGGTCTCTCCCGCGGTGGTCTACGTGGGCACCGTGCAGGTGGTGGAGACCCGCTTCAGGGGCCGCGGCTTCGACGACTTCTTCTTCGGGCCGCAAGAAGAGCGGCGCGCCGTGGAGGGCCTGGGCTCGGGGGTGATCATCGATCCGTCGGGGATCATCGTGACCAACGATCACGTGATCCGCGGCGCCTCGCAGATCCACGTGGTGCTGGCCGATGGCCGCCAGCTCGACGCCGAGGTGATCGGCAGCGACGCCGACGCCGACCTCGCCGTGCTCAAGGTGACCACCAGGACGCCGCTGCCGGCCGCCAAGCTGGGCACCTCGGCTGATCTGATGATCGGCGAGAGCGTGATCGCCATCGGCAGCCCGCTGGGCCTCAAGAAGACGGTGACGCTGGGTGTGGTCTCCGCGCTGGGCCGCACCATTCGGCAGGCAGATCGCGTCTTCAACGACTTCATTCAGACCGACGCGTCGATCAACCCGGGCAACTCGGGTGGCCCGCTGCTCAACATCGATGGAGAGGTGATCGGCATCAACTCGGCGATCATCGCGGCCGCGCAGAACATCGGCTTCGCCATTCCCGCCGACAAGGTGCGCCGCATCGTCGCCGAGCTCACCCAGTACGGGAAGGTGCGCCCCGCCTGGGTCGGGCTCGACGTGCAGCCGCTCACCCTCGAGCTGGCGCGCCGCCTCGGTTGGGATCGCACCTATGGCGCCCTGGTCACCGCGGTCGACGAGGCCAGCCCAGCCCTCGAGGCGGGCATTCAGAAGGGCGACATCGTGGTGCAGGTGGGCTCGACCCAGATCGAAGACGCCGACGATCTGCGCAGCCGCCTGCGGGGCGTGACCGCCAAGAGCAAGGTGGCCATGAAGATCTTCCGCGCGGGCGCCGAAGTGCTGATCGAGCTCAGCCCCATCGAGTTCCCCCAGAAACTGGTCGACTCCACCGTGTGGGACCGCCTCGGCCTGCGGCTCAAGCCCGGGGCCGGCGGCATGAGCATCATCGCGGTGCGGCCGGGCACCGCCTCGGGGCGCATCGGCCTCGAGCCGGGTGACATCGTGCTGCGGGTCAACCAGCAGCCGGTGCCCACCGCCGAGGCCTTCAAGGAGGCGATCATTCAGGCAAGGGGCAAGCCTTCCGTGCTCCTGCTCGTGAAGCGCGGCGCGAGAGGCTACTACTTGACCCTGCCGTTCTGACCCTCCCCAAAGAGAAGAATTGGCGCCAAGGCAGAGGCCCCGTAGCCTGCCCCCATGAGTTCGTACCGGTACCAGGCGCTGGGCCCCTTGCAGGCGGGTGAGGGCTCGCGCGCGTTTCTGGGGTTGGCCATCAGCGGCGACAACAAGGCGCGCCCAGTGGTCATCATCTGGGTGCCGGAAGCGGCCGAGAAAGACCCCGAGCTGCTGGCGAAGATCAAACGCGAGACGGAGCACGCCTCCCAGCTCGATCACCCTCACATCGTGACGGTGATGGGCTTTGGCAAGCTCGACGAAGGTCACGCGCGCGTCGTGGAGTTCGCCGACGGCGAGTCGCTCCGGAAGATCCTCGACACCTGCAAGAAGATGCCGCCCCGCGTCGCCGCGCGCGTCATTCTCGATGCGTGCACCGCCATTCACTACGCGCACGTCGCCGGCAACGATGACGGCGCGCCCCTGGTGCACGGCGATCTGCGCCCCGAGACGATGCTCATCTCGTTTCAGGGCGTGACCAAGGTCACCGGCTACGGCGCGTTGGCGTTCGCGCCGCGTGAGCTGGGTGGTCAGCGCGTGAAGGGCCGCCGGGTTCACTCCGCGCCCGAGCAGATCATCGGCGGCCGCGACGCCGTCTCGATCCCCACCGACGTCTACCTGCTGGGCATCACGCTGTACGAGTGCCTCACCGGCGCCGTGCCGTGGGCCGAGCAGGCGGAGTACTTCGATCACGCGGTGCTGACCTTGCCGCTGCCTCCGGCCACGCCGGGTGATCTGCCGGAGAACTTCGAGCCGATCATCCAGAAGGCGTGCGCCAAGAAGGCGCTCGACCGCTACCCCACCCCGCTCGCCATGCGCGAAGCGTTGGAGGCGGCTGCCGGCGCGGAGGTCGCCACCGACGAAGAGCTGGCGAAGTTCCTCGAGACGTTGTTCCCGCAGAGCCACGAGCTGCGCGCGGCGCGCCGTCACACCATCGACGCGGGCATCGCTGACTTCGTGCGCCGGCAGTGGGCCGACCAGGAGCGCCGGGAGACCGTGCCGATGATGAAGGCCATCGACGTGCCGGCCTCGATGATTCCGCCGAGCGTGGTGGCGCCGATCCCGCCCCGCCCTGCTCCGGCCGCCGCGGCGAAAGCACCGCCGCCTGAACGCACGTGGACGCAGCCTGAAGAAGACGAAGAGGCGCCGAAGAACGACGACGGCAGCTCCTGGCCGTGGATCGTCGCGTTGGCGCTGTTCATCGCGGTGATCGCGGGCTGGTGGGCGTGGAAGAAGGCCAACGAGCCGATTCCGGGCGTGGACATTCTGGATACCCCGCCGAAAGTGCTCGCGGCGGTGATCGATGCAGGCCCTCCGCCGGTGCTGGTGGTCGAGCCCACCATCGTGGATGCCGGTGAAGCAGCCGAGACCGACGCCGGAGCGGCCGAAGAAGACGCAGGTATGATCGGCGCGGTGGAGCCCGTGGTCGTCGACGCCGGCGCAGCCGCAGTGGTCGCAGCCGCTGAGGTCTCGATCAAGATCGACAGCTCGCCCGACGTGGAGCTGCTGCTCGAGGGCAAGTCACTCGGGCGGACGCCCTGGGCGGGCAAGCTGCCGCCGGGCCGGAAGGTCTTCACGCTGCAGAACAAGGCGTTGGCCATCTCCACCACGCGGGCGATCACGCTCACGGCTGAACCGGTGACGCAGAGCTACACATTTGAGAAGGGCTTCGTGTCGGTCAAGGCGCCCGAAGGTGCGGCGATCTTCATCGACGGCAACCGCGTAGGCACCGCGCCCATCAAAGGCGAGATCCCCGTGTACGAAGGCAGCCACCGCATTCAGGTGACGGTGGGCAAGTCGAAGTGGGCCGAGCCGTTCACGCTCTACGGCGCCCAACGCGTCTCGTTCAACGTCGAGATCCAGTAGCAAACCTGAGATCCCCTCTCCCTCTGGGCCCTCTGGGAGAGGGTCAGGGTGAGGGCCTAGCCCTGCGACTTCCGCGCGCGAATGAGCGCCTCGTAACTGCGAGTCACGCTCTGAGACAAGATCAACAACTCCCCGACGTCAGGAGGCGTGAGCTTGGCGGGCCCATGATCCACGTAGAGCAGGTGCACCAGCTTCCCGCGCACCAGCAACGGCAGAATCACCGCCGTCTGCGGGTACCCACCGCCGAGTAGCTCGTAAAACACGTCCATGCCCGGAGTGCGCTTCATGGGCCCGATGAAGTGCGACTTCAAATCGCGCACCAGCTTGAACGTGTTGGCCTCACGCAGCGTGACGCCGATGCGCCGCACCGCACGAACCGTGACGCCCTTCCCCATGCCCTTCCACCCGGTGACCAGGTCACCTTGCACGTTGAGCAACAGACTCCGGCGGAACTTGCTGCGAGCGAACTGCAGCACGGTGAGCGCGATGTCTTCGCGGTTGGTGCTGGTCAGCAGCTGCTTCTGGGCCTCTGCGAAGGTGAGCGGCGGCGCCTGCACCTCGGCGCTCACCCCCGTCGGGTACGGCGCTGAAGGCAGCGGAGCGGCGATCGCAGGCGCCACTTCGTCTTCTATCAACGCACCGTCGATGATCTCCTCCTCATCGCCCTGCGAAGAGTCGACCGCCTTCGCGTAGATCTTCGCGAAGTCGTCTTCATTGATGAGTTCAGCGTCGCCGGGGTTGGGCGCTTCGTCTTTCTTCTTCGAAGGCCGCAGCGCGTGCACGTCGATGGGCCGCATCGGCCGGAACGCCTTGCAGTGCGCGCGCAGCAACTGGTTCATGCGGAACTCGGGGATGACCACCGTCACCACCCGCTTGCCTGCCTTGAAGCCCAGCGCGTCGGTCGCCTTGAGCTGGGCGGGCCCGAGCACGGCCACGGTGATGCGCGTGGCATCGATGCGCATCGGGAGCACGTCTTCGTCGTCGTAGAACTGCCGGCTCACCAGCGCCAACGCCGTGGGATCGGGAATCATCTCGCCCGAGGCGAACGGCAAGGCGTGCTGCTTGCCGAGCATGCGCGCGAGGTCGGCTTCTTTGAGAAAACCCAGCTCGACCAGGTTGGTGCCGAGCCGCCCGCCGTGCACGACCTGCGTCTCGAGGGCTTCCTCGAGCTGGTCCGGTTGGACCAGCTTCTCAGCCAGAAGCAGTTCACCCAGTCGCGGCACGCGAACGTTCTATTACGGCGTCGATGGGCTGTCGTCGGGATGATGCGAGAGGCCGACCAGGTTGCCCTCGGGATCCCGAATGTACAGAGTCCATCCGGTCTCTCGCTCAATGGGCAGGCCGCGCCGGGCGAGCTCTTCGACGATCGTGCGCCGCTGTGAAGCCTCGATGCGGAGGGCGACCATCGAAAAGCCGAGCGAGCCAGACACTCCCGCCTCGGCGCCTTCGACGGCGATGAAGCCGCCCTGGGTCTGCGCCTGAGCCGTGCTGGTACCCACCCAGATGCTGCGCAACGAGCCATCGGGGCGATGAAAACGCTTCAGCTCAGGAAGCTGGAGCAGGTCCGTATAGAAACCCGCGACGCGAGCGACGTCACGAACCTGCACCGCCACGTGATGAAACCCGAGAACCTTCATCGTGAGTCCCCCTCGCCCTGCGAAGCGGGGAGAGGGTCGGGGTGAGGGGCAGACCTGCGCCTCCGCAAGACCATCAGCACCGCCAACACGAGACCCGAAACCTCAACGTGAGAACAACCACAACCCGTGAGAGGAGCCCCCACCGCAGGCGCAATCGAAACCACATACCCACGCAACGAAGCCACCGGAGCAACGCTGGGCGACGACAGCAAGAACGACCGAACGCTGAGCCGAATCGTCAAGACGCCCGAAGCCGGCACCGTCACTCCCTCGACCACCAACCCATCCTCCGTCGAACGCGCCGTTGCCCGCGCCCCATCGACGAGGATCGACTCGAGGATCGGCGTGCCGCCACTGAACGGCAACGCGACCGAGATGCCGTCGACCGCGCACTCCGTGGTGTTGCGGAGCATCACGTCGAGCACCACCGCCTCTTCCTCCCTGCGCAGGGGCGGCCGGGCCTTCACGCTCACTTCGATGAAAGGCTGCACGCCCAGCTCGATCCGCCGCGTGGCGGTCACACTGTTGCCACCGCCTGCGTTGGCAGTCCATTCGAGTTCGACCTGTTCACCGACCACGGAGAAATCAGCCGCCTCGGATTGCAGCTCGAGCGTCTCACCGCTGCCCGAGCTGGTCGTCAGCGCCGGCCCGCCCACCGCGCGCCAGGAGAACGAAGCAGCAGCACAGGCATTCGGCTCGGGGAGCAGCGTCAGCGACGAGCGCGCCCCCACGCCGCAGCTCACCTCGACCCGATCACTCGACAACGCGCCGATGCCCGCCGGCGTGAAGGGCAAGGTGATCGAGCCCTGATCGCTCGCGCCCGTGGGAGCACCGTTTTCGAACAACTGAGCGACCACCTCGTAGGTGCCGCCCGAACACCCGCCGGGGATGGACAACGCCCAGCCGCCGTCCTTCAGCGCAAAGTCGCCCTGGGCCACCTGCGAGCCCGCGCTGGACACCGTCACGTTGGCGATCGCATCGCGCTGGTCGAGGCACCCCGCATCGACCTTCAGCAAACCGAAGAGCACCCCGGCGTCGCCTTGCACGCTGACGAAGAACTCCGTCGACGCGTCGAGCGCAGCGATGGGATCGACGTCGACCACCAGCGTGCCTGCGTCAGAAACGCGCCCCGTCGAATCACCAAAGACCCGCCGAACCGCGCTGGCGGTGACCTGGGTGGGCACGACCGCACACTCGGGCGCGATGACGGTCAGGCCCCCGTCGAACTCGACCACCCGGGTGGATCCGGCATCGATGGTCCACTCGAGGATCGTGCCGGGGAAGTCACCGCTCGCGCTGCACACGTGCTCGACGTCGGTCGCGCGATAGTCGACCTGAGAACCGCTGGCTTGCCGGGCGGGGCTCGAGAAGACCGGTGCGTTGGGCGCACCCCATGGCGTGATGCGCACCACGTCGATCACCGACGTCGTCGGGGGACTGCCGCTCGACCACGTGGCGGTGACAGTGACCGCGTGCTGCCCTCCATCGGAATTGCACTCGGTGGCGGGCGGCGTCCACGTGAAGGCGGGGCCAGAACCCGTCTGTCCATCTGCGGTCGACCACGAGAGGCTCGCGGGGACACAGCCACCATCGATGAAGGCGTTGAAGGTGACCGCTGGACCACCGGCCAAAGCGACCTGGGTACTCATGCTCGTCTGCAACGCACCGCGGGCGAGCACGGTCACCGGTACCAGCACCGTGCGATCGTGCTCGAGCAAGCCGTCCGTCACCGTGACTTCGAGTGCGAGGGGCACACAGCCGACCGCGGGCGCCGTGAAGTCGATCTGCGTTCCATCTGCGATACCCGCCACCGAGGTGAGCACACCCGCATCGCTCGACCACGAGACGAACACGGGGTCGCCATCACCATCACCCGCATCGGCGATGAGTCGAATGGTCTGCCCCACGTCTACCGGCGCGACCACCACCGCCACGCCGGGGGCGGCCTCGTTCTTCCAGAACCAGATCACACCCGCATCACTCGCAGCAGTGCAGGCGCGATCGTCGATGCAGTTGATCCGTTCGAGCCCCAGCGGAGCCGGCCGCGCGACCCACGTTTCAGCGGGACGCGCGGGATCGGGGATCGGCGAGAGCATTACGCCCGTCACCGTGGTCACCATCCCGAGCGCGCCGCTGATGCCCACGAACCGGGGAGAGAGCCCCGCGGGCATCGTCGGCGTGAAGATGACGGGCGTGCGATAGTCGCGAATCAGCTGCAACGAACTGGTGGTGACACCCAGGATCGCCGGCGCGCCTGCGAGCGGGAAAGGCGCCGCATCTCGCCAGTTCGCGGCGCCCGTGACGTTGAGTGGAACGCCGGCGTCAACACTCACGCGCAGCCCGCTGCCGCTGTTCACTGCGGCGAAGTCAATGCCTCCGATGCGCGCGGTCTGGAGCGAGCGATTGCTGCTACTCGGCGCGGACATCCCCAGCGCAGACCACCCCGGGCCCGCACCAGGACCTGCCCAGAGCGTGTCGTTGTTCGTGCTGGTGACCACGGCGATGCCCAAAGGTGCATTTGACACCAACCGGAACTTGTTCCACGCGCCCGCACCGAGTGGCGTCGGCGAGCCACAACCAGGGGAAGGAGTGATGACAGCGCCGGACAGGCCCAGAAGACAGTTGGCACCGAAGTAGCCGGCGCCAACGAAAGTGCCTGCGAGCGAGTTGAGCGTGGTCACCCCTGCATCCGTAACCTGGAGCGCTAGGGCGCCGCTGATGGCCGACGTGGCGAGCACCACTCCGGCGTCGACCATCTGCACGTCGCTCACCGGAGGCGTGACCGTGCCGATCTCTCGCCAGCCCGCCATCGCGAGCGTCGGCAGCAGCACCAGCATCGCGCCCAACACTCTCATCAGTAGCTGATCTCCGTGCGCAGGTAGACGCGATCTCGCGACGCGGTCGCGCCCGTGTCCAGCCCGGTTCCCGTAAATCCGAAGGCGTTGTAACCGCCGCCCACGAAGAAGCGGTGGTCGAAGCGGTATCCCACCTCCGCGCGCAGTGACGCCCACGAGCCGCCGTCCGGTGCGACTGAACGAGCGACCGCTTCACCGGCAACCTCCAGACCTTCCCAGATGCGCACTGAGGGTCTGACCGACGCCGCGAGAATCGGCCCCACGGTGGTGAGGGCGAGATGGCCACCTGCGCCGATCGCGAACCGATCTCCCAATCGAATCGTGGGCAGCAGCGAGATCACGTGCACCCGCGTGTCGAGAGAGGCCGTCCAGTTCTGCTGATAGGCGTAGCGCGCGAGCAGGGCTCCCCGTGCAAAGCGCCACGCCACCGAGCCCGTCGCGTCGACGGTGCGGCCGACCAACGCGTCGTTCTTCGTCGAGTGTGTCCACAACGCGCGCGCGGTGAGCGAGACATCACGGTGGGCCCGCCACTCGCCGCCACCCGAGGCCACGAACTGGCGCAGCGTGCTGGCGCCCTGTTCATCGCGCACTTCTCCGCGGGCGAAGAAGCGCAAGGCGTCGCGTTCGTACGAGAGCGTCAACCCGCCTGCGTTGCGTGCCACGTCAGGAGCGAGCCCATCGAGTGCCCGCGCGCCATGTTCGTACCGCGCAGTCACCGTGAAGGCGTCGTCGACGCGCTGGGTGAGCCCGACCGCGCGCGCCAACCGCAGCCCATCGACATCGGTGGCCGACACGTCTTCCACGAAGACCGCCGTGTTCGAGTCGACCTGCTGCCGCACGCCCGTCACGAGGCGGCGTTCACCCGCGCCCGGTGCATCGGCGTCGATCGCGTGCACGCCGTACCAGGTCTCATTGCCCACCGCGTACGAGACCGTGCCCCACACCTGAGGGCCGAGCGCCGGGCCCCAACCACCGCGCAGGCCGAGCTCGAGCTTCTCGCTGGGCTTCACGTCGACGCCCACGCTGGCGAAGGAGAGCTCCATGCCGCCGAGCGAAATGAGCTGCTGCCGATAGCCCGCGCGCAGCTGGAGCCACGGCGTCAGGCGGTACCGAGCGGCCAGCCCGAGCGTGAAGCCGCCCTTCGTTTCACCCGACAGGGTCTGCTGGAACTCGCGCGCTTCGAGCCGCACGCCGAACTCGGTGCGCTCGTACCCCACGCCGCCACCGAGGGTCCGCCCCTGCACGCGTGCGCCCGAGAACGGATCACGTGGATCGGCCATGTCGCGGAAGTCGATCAACGCGGCCACCACGATGGGCCCCAGCGGTTGTTCGCCGCGCAGCGAGACCTGGTTCAACGCCCCCAGTTGAGCGGTGTCTTCGAAGCCCGCTTGCCGCCAGCGCCACGCGGCATCCCACGAGCCTTTGCCGAACAGACCCTTCGAGCGCGCGCGCAGGGTGAGCGCCCAGCCCGAGGTGTCGAGACTCGAAGGCGTGGCGAGCTGCTGCGTGAGACCACCGTCGCGGGAGAACCCGAGGCCCTGCACCGGCCCGAAGCTGCGTGCCCCTTCGGCTGACAACCACACCGGGCCCAGCTTCGCTTCGGCTGACGCGCGCAGCAGGTTGTAGCTGCCGTCGCGAAAGGCGCTGCCGGTCACCTTGACTGGACCCAGCCGTGCGCGCAGTTCACCGCCCAGCACGCCCTCCGTCGAGAGCCCCGACTCGAGGTACTCGTAGTCGACCACCAGCACCGCCACCACGCCCGCCGTGAGCGGATCGCTCTGGAGCAACGACTCGCTGACCAGGAACGAGAGCGGGCGGGTCAACAACACGCGACCGGTGAACAGATCGATCGTGTAGTCGCGCAGCCGCTGGAGCAGCAGCTCACGCACCGGCAGCTGGGTGACCGCGTCTCGCCACTCCACGCGGATGAGCTCGCTGCCTGCGACGACCGAACTCTTCGAGAGGAAGAACAGGCTGCCACCGGTGCTCTCGAACCGATCGTGCATCGGGCGCCGGGTGAGCCCGCTCACGAAGTCGGCCTGCGCGGGGGCCGCGAGGGCACGAAGCTCGACGCCGAACGCAGACTTCTCCGTCGGCGTCTTCACCTCGAGGAATGCGCCCTGCACCGCTCGATGCGCGCGGCCTGCGTCGGCGGCCGCCTGAAACCAACGCGCGCTGCCGTAACCGAGACGACCCCACGCTTCATGAGCCAGCTCCACCCGAAAGCGGCCCTCAGAGGGATTGCTGGCGATGGTCGCGCTGTCATCGGCGAAGGCGAGCGGCGTGCGCATCGGATCGAGCTGCCGCTCGAACACGTCGACGCGCCGGGCATCGAGCAACGTGCGCGGTTGGAACGCAGACGTGCCTTCCACACCGCGCAGATCCACGTCACGCAGATCGAGCTCGACGCCGAACTTGAAGCCGCCGAACGACGCCCGTGCCGCCGCGGCGCCCCGGCCAAAGACGTTGAACGCACCGGTGCGCACGTCGAAGTTCGCTTCGACATCGAGCAGACCCACCACGAACACGCCCGCGGCCCCCAGACGCCGCAACGACTGCGTCCAGGTCAGCGCACCCGAGGCGAACGAGAGCACCACCTCGTCGCCCGAGGCGTTGCGCGCGCCACGCCCCGACGGATCGAGCGGCAGCACTTCGCCCTCGCTCGAGATCGTGGTGCCGGGAGGAAGTTCCGCCGACAGCACGCCCGACACGGGCCAGGCGATCTTCCCGAACGGCTCGAGGCCGCGCGGAATGAGCAGCGTGCTGCCTTCGCGGCGCACCAGGTCGAGCTTGAACACCCAGAGCCTCAGCTGCCCGGGCCGCTGCAGCCCGACGGGGATGGTGTTGGAGCCCTCCGCCAGCCGCACCCACTGCTTGCCCTCGGGAGCGGGCGAACCCGCGATGCTGGCCTGCTCGCCTTCGGGCACCACGATCGACAGCTCGTACTCGAGGCCCGCGGCCTCCCGCCGGAGCGCAGCCGTGTCCCGGGTGAGCGAAGGCGCGGTCGACTCACCCCGCCGCAGCGCAAAGTCCACGAAGAGCGCGGAGCCCGCGGAGACCTCGATGGTGCGCCCGCGCTCGGCACCGGACCAGCTGCCCAGCAACGAACCGGGATCGACCTTCACCCGATGACGGCCCGGCGCGAGCCGCCCTCCCCCGTAGACCTCGGCGGTGCGGCCCGAGACCGCGGCGAAATGGAACCGGCCGTCACGATCACTGACCGCCTCCAGACCGGTCTCCATCACCACGCGCGCGGCCTCGACCCCGGGCTCTTCGGAAGCGCAGCGTTCGTCGCCGTCGAGATCTTCACAGACGCGACCGAGCACCACGCCCTCGTCGAACTGGCTCACCACGGGCGCTTGCGCGAGCAACCAGGCAGCCAGGCCGAGGGCGATCACCGGGTCGCCTCGATCACCGCGCACACGCGGCTCTGAACATCGGTGATCGACATCAGGCCCGACGACAGCTCTTCACGCGTCTTGCCGTGGCTGACCACCCGCCGCACACCGCCGCGCGCATCGCTGATGTCCACCGGGCGGCCATCGAGGATCTCGCCTTGCGGCGTCTCCACCCACCACTCCACCCCGCCGCTGCGCTGCAAGACCTTCACGTTCATCGGCAATGGAGGACCGACCGCCACCGGCACCTCCGCGATCACCCCGGGCCTGACGCCGGCATCCGCGCCCAGCTGCAGCCGCAAGCCGGGCCATTCGGAGTGCACCAGCTCGCCCGTGGCGGCCAACTCGGCGATGCCATCGGCCGAGGTGGTCAGCTCGAGTTGACCCACACGCAGGCGCTGCGAAGGCACCGGCAGGCCGGCGAGATCAGTCACCGTCACGGTCACGCCGCCGTCGCTGGGCCAGGCCTGCAACCGGGCCGGCTCCTTGCCCAGGGGGCCGTTCGCGCGCACCTGCACCGAACGGGTGCCCAGGATCTCTTCGGGCGGGAGCGCCCAGGTGAGCCGCGCTTCCCCCCGTTCGTCCGTCACAGCGCGATCGGAGCCCGGGCCTTGAACCGCCACACCTGCCAGCGGCCGGCCGAGCTGATCCCGGGTGGTGGCCAGCGCGCGCCAGACCCCACCCGCGTGCGCGACCGTGTCCTCGGGCTTCACCGTCAACGAACGCACCGGCCCCTGCGAGAGGCCGACCGCGATCTCTTCGCTCGAGTCGACCTTGCCCTGCTTCCAGGTCGCGGTCATGCGCTCCACGCCCGTGCCCAGCTCGCGCGGCGCCGTCCACGTCCACTCATGGACGCCGTCGGACAGATCGCGCGGTGCGCTCCAGGTGCCACGGCCGCCCTTCCACTGAATCTTCGCGCTGCGGCTCGCCGCTCCGTAACGATCGGATGAGGCGCAGAGCACACGGGCCCTCGACACGCCGTCGGCTGGCAGCCTGGTGGGCGTCACCACGCACGCCAGCTGGTCGGTGGGCGGCAACATGAGGTCGAGCGGCGACGTGCGCTTGTTGCCCACGCGATCGACCGTGATGGTCTTCGCCATGCCGATGCCCGGAGGGATCACCACCGGCAAGCGAAAGGTGCCCCCGGGCTGCGCGGTCACCGGCCCGAAGGTCTCGTCACCGAGCGTGAGGCGCACCTCCGCGCCCGCTTCGGCCCGGCCCGGCACCTCGACCGCGCTGGAGATGGGCACCCGCAACACGCCGAAAGCGCCCTCCACCGATTGGGGGTGAGGCCAGGGCGCGAAGGCCACGATGATCGCCACCTCGGGAAAGCGAGTGGTGGGCAGCACGTAGCGCGCACGAAAACGCCCAGGCCCCACGCGCTCCACGGCGGCAAAGGTGCCCACGTTGGCGCGCAGCACCGGCGGCGCGGGCTGATCGACGCCGCCGATGGAGATCTCCAGGGTGGCTTCGGCGTCACGGCCCTTCACCGGGGACGTCGGCGCGAGGGTCAACGTCACGCTGGAAGCGGCGGGCGCCTGGCCCCAGGCCGAGACGGCGATCAGCAGGCTGACGACAGCGGCACCGCCACGCATTCAGCGCAGTCTACGTTGCTCCCGTTGCGTCACGAGGCGAATCGAGGGCCGACGCAGCATGAGCGCGAGGAAGGCGACCGCGACCAGGAAGGGCGTCAACGAGGCGCCTGAGCTGGAGCAACCCGCCGCCTGGGCGCCATCGATGTCGTTGTCGGCTTCGAGCGGAGAAGACACGGTCGAGGTGCACACTTCGCCGAGCGTCAGGCGCACCCGGGTCAGCGGCTGGTGCGTGTCGCCGTTCTGAATGTGGAGCGTGGCAGAGCTCGCCCTCACCACCGTGCCAGCCCGGTACGTGGTGTGGCCGTTGTGGTCGTCGTCGTCATCGTCGTCATCGTCGTCATCACCGCGACCCTGGCCGCAGCCGCGGTTGTGCACCTGGCACCGGTCGAGCACGTAGCTGCTGGCAAGCGCGAGCTGCGTGGGGCTGGTGGGGTGGGATTGGTTCGAGCGGCTGCGGTACTCGCACTTCACCGTGCGGTTGCCGAGGTTGATGGTGAGGTCGGCCTTCTTGTTGCCTGCGTTGCCGGCCACCACGGGGATCGCCGCGGGGATCGCGAAGGACATGGAAGGCGTGAAGTTGGCCTGGCCATCGACGCTGCGCGTGGGGCGATAGAACCGAGTCGCCTCGATGGTGACGCTGCGGTTCAGGCACGAAGGAGGCGTACCCGCGTCGGGCGTACCCGCGTCGGGCGTACCCGCGTCGGGCGTGCCCGCGTCGACCACCGGGGCCGCGGGCAGCGTGAAGGTCGCCGCGTAGATGTTGGCGTTGTTCGGGTCGGTCAGCGCCACCGACTGCCACACCAGGCGCACTTCGCCATTGGGGAGCACCGTCACGTCGTTGAGCGACTCGGCCAGATCGGGGGTGTTGGTGATCTGGAAGATGCGGTTGCTGGTCAGCTCGACCAGGAAGATGTCGGGGTTGCCGAAAGGCTCGCGGCTCTCGAAGGCCACCAGCTGGCCGCGGATCGACGGGTTGTACTGCTCACCGGGAATCTCCAGGACCGTCTCCGGGCCGCCGGTGACGGGCACCAGCACGATGTTGGTGCCCGTGGGCCCCGCCATGTTCTCGCGCTGAAAGACCACCAGGCTGCCGTTGGTGTCGGCGCTCAGCTCGTTGAGCACCTGAGAGGAGAGCGGCGCGATCAGCCACAAGCCACCCGAGCGATTGGCGCGGTAGACGTCGCAGTTGGCCGAGCTCGCGCAGCGCTCCCAGGTGATCACGTTGCCGTCGGGCGAGACCGCGGGGTTGGTATCGGACACCGCGTCGTTGGTCAGCCGGGTGACCACCGAGGTGGAAAGGTCGAGCACCATCAGCTCGCCGGGGCCGCTGGCGTAGTCGACGAAGGCCACCGTCTGCGAGCCGAGCGCGACGCCCATGCGGGTGGTGCTGGGCGCGGGCGCCAGCTCGGTGAGCGTCTGGGTGGTGGTGTCGAACAACATGATGGCGCTGCGGTCTTGAAAGAGCCGGGTGAAGACGATGCGGCCCTGGTCGACGTCGCTGAGCAGATCGTTGGCCAGCCCGCCACCCGCGATCAGGTTGGAGATCGCCAGGTCCTGGTCGGTGGGGAAGTCGTAGTACCGAATCTGCTGCAGCAGGCCCGCGGCACCCATGTCGACCGCGTTCGAGTACGCTGCGGTGTTGGCGTCGACGTGGGGGTCGAACTGCTCACCGGGCTGATTGTTGATGGTGATCTGCGGGGGGGACAGGAGGCCGCCGTTCGTCGGCGTCACCGTCAGCGTCATCGCGAGGACCATTGCTGCCACTGTGCCCATCGTGCCTCCCAACCGGACAACCTCGCCGGTACAACGGGTCTGCCGATCAGGGCACGAGGGGCCTTCCGGGCCACTCGTCACGCCATGAAGCGGTTTCCCGCTTCACTCTCTCCCGGAGACCACGGCCGACCGTTTCATCCAGACTGCGATGAAGTGAGGCCCCGCGGCTTTGCGACCCCAGGGTTTCCCCGGGTGTGCCCTGATCAGGAGACGGTGTTGTCAGCAGAGTACGAGTGCTTCGTCACTCAGGTCAAACACACCTCTTGCGACACCGCGCGACCCCATGTAAGGCGCGCCCCTTCACGGCCAAGTAGCTCAGCTGGTTAGAGCGGCGGTCTCATAATCCGCAGGTAGTCGGTTCGAGTCCGACCTTGGCCACTTCAGCTCTGGATGCTTCGGCATCCAGGGCTGTTTTTTTGACCTCTTGGCGAAGCGACGGTCTTCTGTGGGCTGCAGGTTGGTACCGACCTGTAGCGCCTGAGGGAGACCCGCATGCAAGACACGACGATGCTTGGACGTACGTTGGAGACCAGTGGTGTTCAGAGCCACACCTCCACCCACGTGGAGCCTGAGAAGACCGAGGTGGTGAGCACCCACGTGCTGGTGGAGCAGGAGAAGGTCGACGCGCTCCGCGAGCTCTCCCGCCGCACCCGCATCGCGCAGAGCGAGTACCTGCGTGAAGCGGTCGACGACCTGCTCAGCAAGTACGAGAAGAAGGAGCTGCCGTAATGCAGCCGCTGGCCATCGCGTGGCGACCGCGCGTGGTGTTCGCCTCGAAGGTCACGGAGCGGGCCGAGGCAGAAGAAGCGCCTTCACCGCTGCACGACGCCATTCGCGCGTATCTCGAACACGCGCGCTGAGGTCTCCCTCGCCCTGCGAAGCGGGGAGAGGGTCGGGGTGAGGGGCCAACTAGGGGAGCTGCTGCCTCGAGGGCGGCGCTTCGACCTGGGTCGGCAGCGGCTCGATGGTGGCCTGCGCGACCAGCTGCTTGCTGACGGCCTCGGCGCTCTCTTTTTTCGCCTTGCGGTGCGCCCGCCAGCGATTGAAGAGAATGCTCGCCACCACCAGCGCGATCAGCACGCCGATCACCTTGCGTTCGCCGGCGGCGATGCGCGCGAGCAACGATTCGATGTCTGAGCCGAAGTAGTAGCCCAGCAGCACGAAGATCGGCGCCGACGCGAGCGCCGCGATCGAGTCGTAAAGCAGGAAGTGGGAGTAGCGCATGCCCACCGAACCCGCCGTGAAGTACGTCACCGTGCGCACGCCGGGCAGAAACCGCGCGAGCATGACGATCTTCTCGCCGTGCTTCTTGAACATGCCCTCGACCTGCGCCCGCTTCTCAGGCGTGACGATGCGCGCGAAGAAACCAGGCGCCGTGCTCACCTTCGAGCCGACCTTGCGCCCGAAGCGGCCCCCGAGGGCGAACATGATCGAGTCACCGATGATGATGCCCAGGTAGCCCACCAGCATCATCACCCAGAGGTTGGCCTGGCCGCGGTGCACCAGCACACCGCCCATCACGAGGGGAATGTCTTCAGGGAGCGGGAGGCCGAACCCGGCCGCCAGCAGCACCACGAAGATGAGCCCATAAGCGGTCAGCCCGGCAGCAGAGCCGAGGAGCGCGATCAGGAAGTCCTTCACGCGTCACTTCTTCGCAGGGCGGCGGGTCTCGATCTTCTGCATGGCATCCAGGACGAGGGTGTCGAGTGGTTTGCCTTCATCGAACAGCTTCGAGATGTCCTTGATTCCGTAATACCCCCGGCCGGCCGCGGCGTCGAAGGCCGCGTCGTTCGCTTCGGTCGCGCGCAAAGCGATCGCCGTGGTGATGGTGGCGGTGGCGTAGTCCTGGAGCGACTGCTCGGTGGCGCCGGCCAGCTGGGCCTCCCGAAGCACGGCCACCCCACCTGCCCACTTGCCGACCTGACGCGAGACGGCGGGCTCCACCCAGAGGCGGGAGAACTCGCGGATGACGCCTTCGACGTTCGGCTTGTCGCTGGGGCCCACGATGATGAAGGCCTCGCCTGCTTCACCGAGCACGGCGCGAACCTGATCCTGCGAGTCGAGCAAGTTGACCACGATCAACGACTCGGTGGCTTCGGGCACCTTGAGCAGCGCGCGCGCACGGCCCAGAGGGAAGTCGGTGCCCGTGAGGTACGACTTGAGCACCTTGCGGTAGTCGCCCTGCACAGTGCCCATCAGCTCCTCGAGCTTCCAGCCGGCCCACGCCTTGGCGAGCAGCTGCTCGAGGCCCTTGAGCTCCTGGAGATCCTTCGCTTTGGCGCCCGCGGCGAACGGCGGCTGATCGCTGCCCACCACGTACGAAAGGTACCGGCGCAGCCCCGTGGGGTGAGCGTCGAAGAAGGCGTCGGCCGCCTTGCGCACTTCGGGGTCGCCACCGATCACCCGCCCGCGGACCAGCTGGCGAACCGGGTGGTAAATCACCTTGGGGATCGGGTCACGCCGGGTGACTGGGCCCTGATCGAACCCCATCGCGTTGAACACCGCGAAGAGGGCGAAGACGCGCTCATCGTTGCGGAGCTCCACACCTTCTCCGGTGTAGAGACTGGCGAACCAGTCGCCCTTCGAGCCGGCAAAGGCGGGCGAGGCGAGGATCACGAGAAGCGCGAAGAGACGGGCCATTCCGCCGAGGTAGCCCACGGAAGCACCTGCATCAAGGGGCTTTCCGGTGAGACAGGCAGGTGGCGTCAGGTGCGCGCGACCAGCGACCGCAGGGCGTCCTTGTTCGCGGCGACCTTGAGGCCGAACTGGGTGCAGATGGCCATGAGCAACTTCATGCAGGCCTGGGGCTTGGTGGCCACCAGCTTCTGAAAGTCGGCCTGGCGGATCTCGAAGGCGGTGACCGCCGTAGAGGCCGTGGCGGTGCACAGGCGCTGCCCGGGGGTGATCAACGAGAGCTCCCCCAACCAATCGCCGGGGCCGAGTTCTCCGAGCGAAAGATCGCCGCGCTCACCACGGGTGGAGAGGGCGACTCTTCCTTCGCCGACCACCAACATCGAGTCGGAGACCATGGTCTCCGCGAAGATGAGCGCGCCTGCGGGATAGCTCTTGGGGCTGCAGATGCCCGCGAGGATCTGAATGCCCGTGTCCGTAAAGCCTGAGAGCAATCCGCAGGCCCGGAGCCCTTCCGCTGCCGTCATGGGCGGAAAGGTACCACGGCAAAAGAGCGGCGGCGCATTTCCAGCCAGCTCACGGGCAGGTGACGCCTGCGCTCTCCACCATCGACTTCGCTTTGCGGGAACCCAGCTTGACCGCCTTGCAGAGATCCTGGGCGGCGCCCGCTTTGTCGGCCTTCGCGTCTTTCAGCACCCCGCGGAGCATCCAGGCCACCGCGTCATCGGGCGCGGCAGCGATCAGCCCTTCCACTTCTTTCCACGCTTCGTCGGGCTGGTTGGTGGCGACCAGCAGCGCGGCGAGATCCTGCCGGTTGTCGAGCCAGCTGGGCGCGATGCGGCGGGCTTCTTCGTAGAACTTTTGCGCCTCGGGGAGTTTGCCTTCACGCACGGCGACCAGCCCCGCCAGGTGCTGCGCGGCGGCGAACTGGGGGCAGGCCAACGCGAGGGCCAACGCCGGCGAGGTCTGCTTGAGGGACACGTTGGTGGCGCGGGCGAGCAGGTACGAGGCTTCGGGCGAAGGTTTCTCCACCAGGCCCAGCGCCTGAACGTCGTTGGCCACTTTGGCGAGCTGAGCGGCGTCTTCCGCGCGGCGGCAGGCGGCGGGGGGCACCGGCTCCCTCCAGGTCGAATACACGGTGTCGAGCGTGGCGAAGGGATCGCCCAGGGGCACCTTCACCTCGGTCAGCGTGCCACGGCTCAGGAAGACGCCTGCGACTCCCACCACCAGCAGCAGCGCCACGCCGCCCAGAATCATCGGCAGCTTCGAAGGCGGCCGCGCAGCGACGGGAACCACTGCCGCCTGTTGCACCGGAGCGGCCGCGGGCGCGGTGAGCCCCTTCTTCTCGGAGTACCAGGCGAGAATGGTGACCATCGAGTTGAGGCTGGCCACCACCTCTTCGAGACCGACCTTCACGCCCGAGTCGCCCAGGCTGCCCGCGTGATCGTGGGCCGAGAGATTTCCCCACGCCTGCACGGTGCTCATGTGAGCGAGCACGTTGGTGGGGATGATGCCGGCGTTGGCCTGCTGGCGGAACTTGGTGACGAGCTCATCGAGCATCGCCTTGCCGGGCGTCTGCTTGAGCTCTTCGGTCACCAGGGAACGCAAGATCGCCTCGAGCACCAGGCGGGCGTTCTGCATCACGCCTTTGTAATCCTGCGCCCTGCCCCGGGCGACCAGGGTCTGGAGATCTTCCTGCGCGCGGCCGAAGCGCGGCGCGAGGTCGGCCATCTTCTGCAGGAGCGGTTCGATGTCGACGGCCATCGATCAGTCCCTCAAGGAGAGCAGGTCGAGCTGCGCGAGCTTGAAGTCGGGCTGCTCCTTGACCACTTCCGCCAGCAGCTTCTTCTGCGCCGCAGGGTCCTTCTTGTCCTTCGCCTGGAGCGACTGCGAGTACTTCACGCCCGTGGAGAACGGCAGCTTGTGGTTGCGCTTCGGAGGCTCGATCGCGCCGGTGATGCTGCCCCGCTTGGTGAGCAACGCGGCGATGTCGGCCACCAGCTGCGCTTCGGCGGCGAGCACGTCGTCGGTATCGAAGGGGATGTTCTTGAGCGGCACGAACTCGCTGAGCTCGACGATCGACATGCGCGGAACGAGGATGTACTTGCCCTTGCCCACCGCGAGGATCGAGCCGGTGACGATGTAGTCGGCGCCCAGCAGCTTGCCGACCTTGGCGAAGGTGCTCTTGTCGGCAAACCGGCCTTCGCCGAGCTTGAGCTCGGTGAGGATCTCTTCGAGGCGGGCCCGCTCGATCACGCGCATCGCCTCGGTGGCGAGCAGGTCGTTGATCATCAGCTCAGCCAGGCCCTTGGCAAAGACCGTCATGTCCGGGTCGTTGGTGCGCGGCTCGAAGTACAGCACCGCCACGCGGGGTTTGACGCCGGCGTCAGGCGTGGCGGCGAAGGCGGGAACCGCCAGGAAGAGCAGCGCAGCGAGTGAGGGCGGAAAACGAACGCCCTCATGGAAACCGAGTCTGAGCATGGCGGGAGATTTGTAGCAGGTATGCTGGCCCCCCCGCATGGATGCCGCACTCAGCGCGACCCTCGACGCCCTGCTCGACCCGCAGCAGATCCGCTGGAGCCGCGAGCGCACCCAGCTCGGGCAGGAGCCCGCCGAAAACGAGTTCTTCCTGGGCGTGGGCAGCCGCGATGCCGAGCTGCCACCCCACCCGCGCATGCTCTCGTGGAAGCTGCCGCAGTGGCGCACCCGGAACCTGCGTTCGACCACCGAAGCGGTGCTGTTGAGCGCCGAGGTGCTCGACACGCTCTCCACGCCGCTCACCTTCCGGCAGCACGACGCCACCTTCGACTGCCTCACGGCCGCGGTCTTCGCCACCTACCGGGTGCTGCACAAACGGTGGCCTGACAACTCCGGCGCGTTGGTCGAGTACGTGAGCGAGTGGGAACAGGGTCGCACCGAGATCGCCGGCCACTACGCGCGCGCGTTGGCCTCGGTCTACTACGCGTCGATGCAGCTCTTCCGCACCACCGACGGGAGCCCCTCGCGGGAGCTGGTGGCGCTGATCACCGGCGCGCTCGAGCTCCAGCTCGACCTGGGCGGCTTGCAGACGTTGCCCGAGCAGCTGGTGCCCAACCGGGTGAGCCGGCGACTCAAGGCCGACGCCGACCTCTACCAGGCCGAGCTCTCACGCGGCTGGAAGGTGCAGGTCGACCTGCCCGTGGACAACCAGCCCGGTGCGTACCGCCGCATCGACGCGTTGTTCCTCTCATCGCCGCAAGACGTCACCGTGCTGAAGCTGCTGGCGCGGCCCGATGCGCAGGCGTCTTCCTACGGCCGTGGCTTCGAGCTGATGGCGGTGCACGCGCCCAACGAGCTCAACGCGTGGGGCCGGCACACCATCACCATCGCGCCCGAGAGCCCGGGCACGCTCGACGATCTCGCGCTGCAGCTCGACCGGGTGGAAGGCGATCTGGCGATCGACGGAACGCCGCGGGTCAAAGGCAAACCACGCTTCACCTATCAGCCCGAAGAATTGGGAGGGCTCGCCGACCCCTGGTACTCCGACGGCTACGCGTGGACGAAGCGGCGCTGCACCATCGTCGCCCCGCCCTTCGCCGGATCGCGGCTGTCACGTGAGCAGATCTGGGAAGCGCTCTGGCAACGTTTTCACGTGGGCAGGAACGTGCACGTCACCTCGTCGCGCACGATCTTCTGCCGGGCCTATCGCAGCAAGCAGCGCGTCAAACGGGAGGCGTTGATCGCCGAAGGCTGGGCGGTGATGGGCACGCCCGACGTGGCGCACGCGTTTCTCCCTTCGGTGACCAGCTCGTTCGCGGGCGGCGACGTCACCCACTTCGAGCGCAAAGAGGCCCTCGTTGAGGAAGAAGGCAGCCGCACCCTGCACCTCTCGCTCTACCCGAACCAGCTGGCGCTCATCTGGGTGGAGTTCGTCGACACCCAACCCACCACCTTGCTCGAGCTGGCCACGCGCCAGGCCGCGCTCGCGTCGGGCGATTCGCTCAGTGAGATCCCCGCGATCGCCGCACTCCAGAGCCGCTTCGAGCCGGTGGAGAACTCACGCTGGCTGGTGTTCGGCGCCTACCGGCTCAACCGCGCGCGCTCCACCATGCTCGACGGCTCGCGCTCGGTGCAGGGGCTCTTTCATGCGCTGGCCAGCGCCGAGCCGCCCACGCTGGAGAACCTGCCTTCGGAAGCCGAAGACGCCGCCCGCCGCGTGCAGGCCATGCGCGACGTGGAGCACTGGTTCACCCCCAAAGGCGGCGCACGCCTCGAGCTGCGACTCGATGACAGCGCCGAGCCGCCTCCGCTCGATCAAGACTTCGCGCTGTTCCTGCTCGCGACAGGTCAACGGTACGTGGCCTTCGAGTTGACCCGGCGCATGGGCGCCGTGGAGCGCGCGTCACGCACCGAACGCTGGCAGAAAATGGCGCCCACCCGGCACCTGCGCGCCGACGTGATGCTCTTCACCAACTCGCTCTGGTACGCGCGCGTGTCCGACAGCCCCGAGCTCAACTGGCGTTACGACGCGTGGCGCGAGCTGCACGGCATGCAGGACACCGTGTCGGCCTTGCGCGATCAGACCACCGAGTTGGACGAGTACCGCAAGCAGCGGTTCGAGGCGATGGTGGGGGTGATGTTGTTCGTCTTCCTGCCCATCACCATCGCGTCGGGCTTCTTCTCGGGCGCGCAGTTCAACGAGATGGATCTGCGGCTGGGTTTGCCGTGGACCACCGGCGGGTGGGTGCTCTTCATGCTCTACACCGCGTTCTTCTCAGTGCTCGTGTTCGGCACGGTGATCGTGCTGCGGCTGGTGTCGTCGAGGAAGCGTTAGAAACCGCCAACAATTCATCACGGCGCAGCGAGGAGGCCGCACTCGCGGAGGATCTCTTCGGTTTGCTGACCGATGGCGGGCGGCGGAACGATCGGCACGTCACCAAAACGCAACGGCGTACGAAGCCAGATCACCCCACCCTCTTTCGCGAACAACCCACGCGCCTGGAGCTGTGGATCGTTCAAGATCTCGTCGCCTTCCAGCACCGGCTCCACGCAGAGATCGAGCGGCTTGAAGAGCGAGGCCCACTCGGCCTGCGTGCGCGAGGTGAAGATCTTCTCCAGCTCGGCGCGGACCTTCTTGCTTCCGTGCCCCACGTCGTACGCGCCCTCGAGCAAGTCGGGCCGATCGATCGCCGCGCACACGCCGGCGAAGAACTTGGGTTCGAGCGAGCCCACCGCGAGGTACCGATCGTCCTTCGTCTTGTAGAGCCCGTAGCAGGCAAAGCCGCCATTGAGCGCCTCCCGGCCGCGCGCGAGCGGCGTGCCTTCAGCGCCCATCAACAGCCGCGCCGCCAGGTGCATGTGCAGGAACGCCATCGAACCATCGGTCATCGACACGTCGACGAAGCGGCCTTTGCCCGTCGAGTGACGTTCGTGCAGCGCCGCGAGAATGCCCACGATCGCGAACAGGCTGCCGCCGCCGATGTCCGCCATCTGCACGCCGGGCATCGCAGGCGCACCACCGTCGAGGCCGCCGTACGCGAGCGCTCCGGAGCGCGCGATGTAGTTGAGATCGTGCCCCGCCTTCAGCCGATCCGGCCCCGTGTTTCCGTAGCCACTGATGGAGCAGAAGATCAGCCGCGGGTTCTCGTGCGAGAGCACCTCGTACCCGACGCCGAGTCGATCGAGCACGCCGGGGCGGAAGCTCTCCACCAGCACGTCGTAGTGCTTCACCAGACCCTTGAGCGTGGCCACACCCGCGGGCGACTTCAGATCGACCCCGATCGATCTCTTGTTCCGGTTGAGCCCCAGGAACAGCGCCGAGGTGTCGTCCTTCATCGGCGGCGAGTGACGGGTGTAGTCGCCTGAGCCGGGCTCCTCGAGCTTGTCGACCTGCGCACCCAGGTCCGCGAGCACCAGCGTCGCGTAGGGGCCGGGCAACAGCCGGGAGAGATCGAGCACCTTCAGACCTGCGAGCGGGAGCGACACGTGTGACCTCCAATGAAAACGGCGCCCTCCCCAGTTCGGGAAGGAGCGCCGGTGCGACTCACGAAGACGTGAGTCTCAGCCCATCAGCTTGGCGAGCTTCATCGCCAGGCCCATGTCCATCGGCTTGAACTTCAGCTTGCCGGTCATGGCCGCGGTCTGCGCGGAGAGCTGCTTGCTGATGATCTTCTCGAAGTCGGCCGCGGTCGCGGTGATCGTCATCTTCGACTCGCCGTTCGTGCCGCTGGTGACCCAGCCTTCCGACTTGGTGCAGTCGAGGGTCCACGCGCCGCCGCCGTCGCCGGTGATGTTGAAGTGGATGACGGCGTTGATGTCCTTGCCAATCTCCGGCTTCGCCGTGAGGCGGCTCGGAATCTCGGTCTCCAGAATGTCCTTCACAGCCATGGTTGCCTCGCTTGAGAAAAGTACTGCGTTGACTTGAAAATCAACCGGCGCGGACCGTAATGACGCGGTCCTCCCCGGTCAAGGTATGGCGGCTTCCTTCGCCAACAGCTCTGCAAAATCACCGAGGGGCATCGCCTTGAGCTCTTCACCACCATGACGGCGGGGAGAAACAGAGCCCGCCTCCATGTCGCGATCGCCGATCACGAGGATGAAGGGCACCTTGCGCATCTCGGCCTCGCGGATCTTCTTCTGCATCGACATGCCGCGATCGTCGAACTCGACCTTGAAGCCCTTCGCGTTCAGCTCGGCCGCGATCTTCTGGCCGTAGGGCTCCTGGCGATCCGTCACGTTGACGATCACCGCCTGCGTCGGGGCGAGCCACGTGGGGAACACGCCGGCGAAGTGTTCGATCAAGATGGCGATGAAACGCTCGAAGCTGCCGTAGATCGCGCGGTGCAGCACGACGGGCCGGTGCTCTTTGTTGTCGTCGCCCACGTACGTGAGGTCGAACCGTTCGGCGGCGATGTAGTCGAGCTGCATCGTGCCCAGCTGCCACTTGCGGCCGATGCTGTCGGACACCACGAAGTCGATCTTCGGCCCGTAGAACGCGCCGTCACCGGGCTTGAGCTCGTAGTTGACCTTCATCTGCTCGAGGCACGACTTGAGCGCACCTTCGGCGCGATCCCACAGCTCGTCTGAGCCCAGCTTCTTCTCGGGGCGCGTGGAGAGCTTCGCTTCGTACTTGAGCCCCACCGCGGCGTAGACCCGGTCGAGCAGCTTCACGAAGCGGCTCACCTCGTCGGCGATCTGATCTTCTCGCGCGTAGATGTGACCGTCGTCTTGCGCGAACTGGCGCACGCGCGTCAGGCCGCCCAGCGCTCCGGCCGCTTCGTTGCGGTGCAGCACGTCTTGCGAGTGAATGCGCAGCGGCAGCTCGCGGTAGCTGTGTTTGCCGAAGCCGTAGAAGACGTGGTGCGAGGGGCAGTTCATCGGCTTGACGCCGAAGTCGAGCTCGGACGTGTCGCTGTCCTGCACGAGGAACATGTTCTCTTTGTACTTGTCCCAGTGGCCGCTCTTCATCCACAGCTGCTTGTTGAAGAGCAGCGGCGTCTTGATCTCCACGTAGCCGTCTTCGCGCGTGAGCTTGCGCATCCAGTCGGACAACGTCTGGTAGAGCGCCGTGCCTTTGGGCGTCCAGAAGGCGGCGCCGGGCGCGACCGGGTGGAAGTGGAAGAGATCGAGCTCACGGCCCAGGCGGCGGTGATCGCGCTTGGCGGCTTCTTCACGCTGCTTCGTCCACGCCTCGAGCGCCTTCTTGTCGAAGAACGAGATGCCGTAGATGCGCTGGAGCTGCTCGCGGTTCTGATCGGCGCGCCAGTAGGCGCCCGACGCGGAGAGGATCTTGATGACGCCGACCTTGCCCGTCGACGGGCCGTGGGGCCCGAGGCAGAAGTCGATCCACTCGCCGTGTTGGTAGAGCGTGAGCGTCTGGGCGCCCTTCGCGACGATGTCGTGAACGATCTCGACCTTGAACTTCTCGCCCTTGCTCTCGAAGAGCTTCACCGCGTCGGCGGCGAGCACCTCGCTGCGCACGAAGGGCACGTCTTTGGCGACGATCTCGTTGGCGCGTTTCTCGATCGCCTCGAGCTCGTCGGGCGAGAACGGCGCCGGCTTGCCGTCACGCTCGCGGTAGAAGTCGTAATAGAAGCCTTCGTCGATCACCGGGCCGATCGTGACCTGCGTGCCGGGGAAGAGCTGCTGCACGGCGTCGGCGACGATGTGCGCGGCGTCGTGGCGTGAGACCTCGAGGGCCTCGGGTGCCTTCGTCGTGAAGATCTGCAACGACGAGTCGGCGTCGATCGAGCGCGAGAGATCGGCCTCCTGGCCGTTCACCTTCGCGAAGACGGCCGCCTTCGCGAGCCCGGGGCCGATGTGGTTCTTGACGAAATCAAAGACAGAGATGCCGGCGTCGGCTTCTTTTTTCGAGCCGTCCGGCAACGTGATCGTGACGAGAGCACCCATGATGGGGCCTCCTTAGCGTTTGAAAGGATGAGGGGCAGCGGGAAACACGCGGTCGGTGGGGGAAAAAACTCGGCCGGAGGAGCTGCTCTTTTTCAAGAGCTGCTCACTCCGGCCGACGAGTGCGTCCTGCTGGTCTCGAACCAGCGACCCCCACCGTGTCAAGGTGGTGCTCTACCGCTGAGCTAAGGACGCGAACCGCGGCGGCTTCTATCGATCGCCATCCGCAACTGTCAAGAACGCAGTACACGCAGCGGCCGACGGATCATGAGTCTCCTCCCTGACAGCGCCACGTTTCACGAGCGGGTTCAGGACTGCTTCGTCGCCTACCGGGGCCACGGCGTCAGTCTATCCGCGGTCGATTTGCAGCTGCTCGACGCCTGGGCAGAGCTCGAAGTGCCCTTCGAGGTGATCGCCCGGGGCCTGCGCAAAGCCGCCGAAGCCGCCTTGTGGGACGCCGCCGAGGGGCAAGGGCGCCTGAGAAGCCTCAAGGCGGCCCGCCGTGACGTCGAGTCGGAGATCAGCAAGTTCGTGGCCAGAACGGCGGGTCGCACCGAAAGCCCCACCACGAAGGCGCCAGAGCCCTTCCATGTCACCCGCCACAAAAAGCTGGTGGCCACGGTCAAGAAGATCACGAAGCCCGGCGTGCCTGCCTGGGTGGAGCGGCTCCCGGTGCCCGACGACTTCGGCGGCGGCGATCGGCAGGAGCTGCTGGTCTTCAACCTGCTCTTGCGCGCCCTGCCCTTCCCCCGGCGTTCGAGTCTCTTGCGTGAAGCCCGCTTGGTGGTGGAGAAGGTCTCTGCGATGTCGGCGGCCACCAGACGTGAGTCGTTGCGGTTTCATCGCGCCGCGCTGGTGCGGCAGGCGTGGTCGATGCCCGCCTTGTGGTGAGGAGTTCGAACGTGGCGAACGCGACTGACGCAGGCGGCATGACCTTCGAGCGCGTGGGCGACTACGCCGCCGCCCGCCCCACGTTGTCTCTGGCCGACTGCCCCGACTGCAACGGCACCGGCCTGATGCGCACCAAGACGCAGCAAAACGGCCGTCAGTACGAGATCGTCGCGCCCTGCCCGCGCGCCCTCTTGCAGCACCGGGCCAACAGCTTCAACGCCGCCCGCCTGCCCGCCGTGCAGTCAGGGGCCACCTTCGAGTCGTACAAGCCGTCGAACGCCGAGCAACACCGCGCGCTCCAGGTCGCCAAGGAGTTCGCCTTTCGCTGGCCTGCGCTGCGCGGCTTCGTGCTCAGCGGCCCCGTGGGCACCGGCAAGACACACCTGCTGAGCGCGACCCTCAAGCACCTCTCGATCGAGCTGGGCGTGAAGGTCACCTACGTCGAGATCAGCCTGCTCTACTCGCAGATTCGCCGCGGCTTTCAGGACGGCAAGTCGGGCGGAGAAATCATCGGCCCGCTCTCGCAGGTCGATGTGTTGGCCCTCGATGAGCTGGGCAAAGGCCGCGGCAGCCAGTTCGAGCTGGAGACGCTCGATGAGCTGATCGCCCGCCGCTACAACGCCGGCAAGGTGACGCTGTTTGCCACCAACTACTCGCTCAAGCCGCCCGAAGAACGGGCGCAGCGCGGCTACTTCGGCACCGAGACGGCGCTGGAGGCGGGCAAAGACTCGAAGCTGCTGTGCGATCGCGTGGGCGACCGCATCTACAGCCGCCTCTGCGAGATGTGCGACTTCGTGGAGTTCCCCGGGGCCACGCCCGACATGCGGCGCAGCCCTCAGATGGCCGGGCGCAAGCGCCCCTGAATCACTTCGCGCCGCTGCAGATCCAATCCTTCAGGAGCTTCTTCTCTTCGGCGGTGAGCACCGTCGTGTCGTTGGGCATCTTGCCGTAGACGTTCTCGCCCTTGGGTCCGGTGCGGCCGGCCGTGGCGCCACCGATCACCTTGAGCCACAACGCGCTGTTGGAGAGCGACTTCGGCTCGACCACCAGCAGCGTGGCGCCCGTGCCCGCGTAGAGCGACTTCTTGCCGACGATGGCCGCGGTCTTCTCGGCCGTCGTGTAGTCGCCGTAGCTGTAGTTCGCCTCGTGGCAGGTCTTGCACTTGGTATCGAAGACCGCCTGCACGTTGGTGCCCAGCGTGGCCGCTGCCGGGTTCGCGTCACAGGTGACTTCCGGGTCGCCCATGGGACCGCAGGAGAGGAGACCACCAACCACACCGATTCCGAGAATGAGCTTCTTCATGAGGGCGGCGACCATACCCAATTCCGGGCGGCCGTCGAACCGGAGTAAGTCGCGGCCATGCGATGGCGCGTGCTGGGCCCGGTGCTGGGGGTGATCCTTCTCGGGGCGATCCTCTTCTCGATGTGGCCGAGCGCGCCGGTGGTGGCTGCGCCTGCACCCCGGGCGGAGGTTCCTTCCAACGCGGGTCCCGTGGCGGCGGCGCCCGCTCCCCCGCCCATCGCCCAGAAGGCGATCGTTCCGGCGCAGGCCGTCGCTGCCGAAGTCGGCCAGCTCGACCCGGAGCCCGATCCGTTTCAGCTCCAGGCGCTCGGGCTGGGGCCGGAGGACATCGAGCCGCTCGACGGGGGCGTGCTGCACGAGCTGACCCGCGACGGGATCAAGGGCGCCATCACCGCCGAGCTTCCCCAGATCCGCGAGTGCTACGACGGCTGGCTGCAGCAGAACCCGAAGTTGAGCGGGAAGATGAAGGTGCAGTTCACCATCGCGGAGATCCCCGGGCGTGACCGCGCGAAGGTCATGCGGGTGGAGATTGCGGATGGCGGCATGGGCCACCTGGCGATGGAGGGCTGCGTGCGCAACGTGTTCAAGGGCATGCGGTTCGAGAAGCCCGCGGGCGGTGAGACGCGGGTGACGTACCCCCTCTCGTTCGAAGCGGCGGAGGACACTCTGTAAGCCCTCTCCCCGACCCTCTCCCCCTCGGGGAGAGGGAGTTCGGTTCGTGGTTGGCGTTTGGCGTTTGGCGCTGAAAATGACGACGCCCCGCTCCGGTGAAGGGGCGAGGCGCCGGTTACTGCCGTGAGCTCAGTGGCTCACATGTCCATGTCATCGCCTGCGTAGTCACCCGAGCTGCCGCCCTTGCCATTCTTCTTCTTGGCAGGCTTGTCGGCCACGATCGCTTCGGTGGTCAGCAGCAGCGAGGCCACCGACGCCGCGTTCTGCAGCGCGCAGCGGGTCACCTTCGCGGGGTCGATCACGCCGGCCGCCAGGAGATCCTCGTACTTCTCGGTGCGGGCGTTGAAGCCGAACCCGCCGGTGCCGCCTTCGCGGACCTTGTTGATCACCACGGCGCCTTCGTGGCCCGCGTTCTGGGAGATCTTCCAGAGCGGCATGGTGATCGCACGGCGAATGATGTCCACGCCGAAGTCGAGCTCACCACCGAGCTTGAGCGCCTCGAGCGCAGGGAGCGCGCGGATGTACGCCACGCCGCCGCCAGGCACGATGCCCTCTTCCACGGCCGCACGCGTCGCATGCATCGCGTCTTCCACGCGGGCCTTCTTCTCCTTCAGCTCGGTCTCGGTGGCCGCGCCGACGTGAATCACTGCCACGCCGCCGACCATCTTCGCCAGACGCTCCTGGAGCTTCTCCTTGTCGTAGTCCGAGGTGGTCTCCTCGATCTGCGCCCGCATCTGCTTGATGCGCGCGTCGATGTCGGCCTTCTTGCCCGAGCCGTCGACGATGGTGGTGTTGTCCTTGTCGATGGTGATCTTCTTCGCGCGGCCCAGGTCGGTCAGCTGCAGGGTCTCGAACTTGATGCCGAGATCTTCGCTCACCACCGTGGCGCCCGTGAGGGTCGCGAGGTCCTTCAGCATCTCCTTGCGGCGATCGCCGAAGCCCGGCGCCTTCACCGCGGCGATGTTCAGCACGCCACGCAGCTTGTTCACCACCAGGGTGGCCAGTGCTTCGCCTTCGACTTCTTCGGCGATGATCAGCATCGGCTTACCGGCGCGCGCGACCTGCTCGAGCAGCGGAACGAGGTCAGCCATCGACGAGATCTTCTTCTCGGAGATCAAGATGTACGCGTCTTCGAGCTCGACCAGCATGCGCTCGCGGTTGGTGACGAAGTACGGCGAGACGTAGCCGCGATCGAACTGCATGCCTTCGACCACGTTGAGCTCGGTCTCCAGACCCTTGCTGTCTTCGACCGTGATCACGCCTTCTTTGCCGACCTTGTCCATCGCCTCGGCGATGATGTTGCCGATCGTCTCGTCGCCGTTGGCGGAGATGGTGCCGATCTGCGCGATGCCCTTCTTGCCGTCGACCGGCTTGCTGAGCTTCTTCACTTCGGCCACCACGACCTCGACGGCCTTGTCGATGCCGCGCTTGAGATCCATCGGGTTGTGACCGGCGGCCACCAGCTTGAGGCCCTCTTCGTAGATCGCACGCGCGAGCACGGTCGCGGTGGTGGTGCCGTCGCCGGCGATGTCAGAGGTCTTGCTGGCGACCTCCTTCACCATCTGCGCGCCCATGTTCTCGAACCTGTTCTCCAGCTCGATTTCCTTGGCGACGGTGACGCCGTCCTTGGTCACGGTGGGGGAACCGAACGACTTCTCGATCACCACGTTGCGGCCCTTGGGCCCAAGCGTCACGGCGACCGCGTCAGCGAGAATCCGAACCCCGCGCAAGATTGCCTCGCGCGCGCCCTGGTGAAAGAAGATTTCTTTAGCAGCCATTCTGTAACCTCCCGAAATTGTTGCGTTGATTGTTCGCCCGCGCGTTAGCACTCGAGGCTTGCGAGCGCCAAATTAAGGACCGCGAGGGAAATGTCAACCCGCCCCTCAATTGCTGGGAGGGGACGCCGTGGCGAAGCCGACGAGATCCAGCAGCTTGGAGAGTTCGAGGGGTTTGCTCAAGGTGAGCGCGACGCCCTGGCGCATGCCTTTGTCGAGCACCCCGTCGCTGCCGAACGCGGTCATCATGATCACCGGCACGTTCTTGTGCTTCTCGAGCTGGTGGATCTGGCGCGTGAAGTCGATGCCATCGATGTGCGGCATCATCAGGTCGGTGATCACCAGGCGAATCTCGTCTTCGGCCTGGAGCAGCTCGAGGCCGCGCACGGGGTTGCTCGCCGCGAGCACGCGATAGCCGTTTCGGCGCAGAAAGGTGCCGAGCAGGTTCAACGTCGCCTCGTCGTCATCGACCACGAGGATGCTGATGACGGGCCGCCCGGCTTCCAGCGTCATGATTCAGGAGCGATAACACGGAAGCGTTCGGGCTGGTATGAGCCCTTCATGCCGAGCACGGTAGATCAGGCGCTGGAGATGGCTGAGCAGGCACTGGAAGACGGGGAGTTCGAAGACACCGTCACGCTGGCCGACAAGGCGCTCGAGCTGAGCCCCCACGATCCCGACGCGCTGCACCTCAAGGGTCTGGCGCTGGGCAGCCTGGGTGAGTTCGAGGCCGCCGATGAAGCGCTG
>JANODF010000859.1:0-2783 GCA_031412555.1 Archangium sp.
ACAAGCCCGAAGACATCATGGCGTTGCAGGAGATCGGCTTCGCCTTCGGCCTGCTGTTCGGCCTGGTGCTGATGAACGCCATCGACTTCAACCTCGCCTGGTCGCTGGTGGTCGCGTTGATCGGCCTCTTCTACCCGCTCATCTGGGTCAACGATCAGGTCAGCAAGCGCCACCTGCAGATCAGCCGCGCGCTGCCGTTCAACCTCGACCTGCTCACCCTGTCGGTCGAAGCCGGTCTCGACTTCACCGCCGCGCTCGCGAAGGTGGTCGAGAAGGGCAAGCCCGGGCCGCTGCGTGAAGAGCTGGCCCTGGTGCTGAAGCAACTGAAGATGGGCAAGACCCGTGAAGAGGCGCTCAAGGGCATGATCGCCCGCGTCGACCTGCCCGCGCTCAGCCAGTTCGTCACGGCCCTCATTCAGGCCGACAAGATGGGCACCAGCCTCGGCAAGGTGCTCCGCATTCAGTCGACCCAGCTGCGCATCGAACGCACTCAGCGTGCGGAGAAGCTCGCCAACGAAGCGCCTGTGAAGATGCTCTTCCCCCTCATCGCCTGCATCTTCCCCACGGTGTTCATGGTGTTGTTCGGGCCCATCGTGTTCGCCTTCATGTACGGGGGCGCTGCCGGGTAACCCATGCCTCCTCCCCCTACTGGTAAACAGCCGCCCGTTCGCAGATCAGCCACCGGTGCCCAGGGCGCCGTGTCAGGCCGTACCGGTGCTTCGGCTCCCGTGCGCGCCCGTGCGACCCCCCGGCCGAAGCCGGCCGCCACCGCACGTCTCGTCGCGCAGAGCGGGCCCGCGTCTGGTCAGGAGTTCGTGCTCGAAGGTGATGAGCTCGTGCTCGGCCGGGCCGCCGACAACCCCGTCTCGATTCCCGACACCTCGGTCAGCCGCAAACACGCGCTGGTTCGCAAGACCGCCGATGGCTGGGCGGTGAGCGATCTGGGCTCGGGCAACGGCACCATGCTCAACGGCGAGGCGATCGCCGACGAGACGCCGCTCACCGATGGCGATGTGATCACCATGGGCGACACCGAGCTCAAGTACGCCGGCGCCGGTGATGGTTCTGCTGATGAGACCGCCGCCCCGCCTGCCGGTGGTGCTCGCCGCCCGCCCGTGCGCACCGCGCGGACCGGTGGTGGCGCCCTCGAACGTTCATCTGGCCGTGGCCGCCCCGTGCGCACCTCGCGCATGGCGGAGGATCCGGAAGAGGCGAAGAAGAAGCGCCGGAAGATCTTCCTGATCGTCGGTGGCTCGCTGGTGGTGATCATGGCCCTGCTGGTGGGCTGGAAGGCGATCGACAACAAGCGGCAGATCGCGAAGATCGCCGAGCGCAAGGCCGGTCAAGAGCACCAGGCCGCGATGGCCGACCTCTTCAAGGAAGCCAAGCTGCTGGTGCGGCAGGGCAAGTGGTCCGAGGCGAAGTCGAAGCTCGAAGAGATCCAGACCGAAGACCCGGACTACGAGACGCGCCAGGTCGAGAACTACATCAAGATCGCCACCGACGAGATCCCCAACCAGGCGCTGCTCGCTGCGGCGAACGAGGCGATCGCCAAGGGTGAGCTGGGCAAGGCGGCGGCCTCGTTGGCCAAGGTCAAGACGCTCTCTCAAGACGCGCCGCTCACCGCCGCCAAAGAAGCGCTCGACGCGAAGACCACCGAGAAGATGGGCATCGCGCGCGGGCTGCTCGCGTCGGCGGGCGACCTGACCAAGATGGAGGAGCTCAAGGCCCTCTGCGAAGACATCCTCCTGGTGCGGGTCGAAGACCGCGAGGCCTCGGAGCTCAAGAAGACGGCCGAGACGGCCATCTACAAGATCAAGAACCCGCCGGTGGCTGAGGCGCGGCCTGACACCCCGTGGCTCGAAGTCTCGGCGCGTTTCAAGAACGGCGACTCGTCGGGTGCGCTCTCGCTGGCCCAGGCCTGCGCCAACAAGTTCGCCCAGTGCCGGACGTTCGAATCGAACATCAAGGAGTTCGAGACGAAGTCGAAGAACCTGGAGAACCTGAACGAGAACGACCTGATCGCGCTCTACGATCTCGACAAGAAGATCGCGGGCGGCACGTCGAGCGAGCTGTCGCGGCCGGTGCGCACGCAGCTGGTCTCGAAGCTGTTCGTGAAGGCCAGCCAGGCCAAGACCACCGGCAACTGGCCGCGCGCCATCGAGCTCGCGCGCAAGGTGCAGCAGGCCGACTCCGGGCACGTGGGCGCGCAGGCGCTGATCAACGAAGGCCGCACGCAGGCGCGCGAGGCGTACCTGCGCGGCTACCAGCTGCGTGAGTCGAGCCCCGATGAGGCCATCCGTCTGTTCAAGGACGTGATGAACATGACCCCTCCCGACGACGAGACGCACATGAAGGCGAAGTCGCGGGTCAACGAGCTGCAGAAGCAGTGACCGGTCCGAAGCAGGGCGATCTTTTCGGCGCCCCTCCGCCCAAGCCTCCCTCTCCCCGAGGGGGAGAGGGTCGGGGAGAGGGACAACCGCCCTCGGCCTCGCAGCCCATCGTCGCGCAGCCGATCGTTGCGCCGCCGATCGTGCCGCCGATCGTCGCGCCGCCCGTCGCAGCGCAGCCGGGCACCCCGCCACCCGCCTTCGCGCAGCCCACTTCCGCGCAGCCCGCTTCCGCGCAGCCCGCCGCCGCGCAGCCCGCCGCCGCGCAGTCCGCTGCCGCGCAGCCCGCTTCCGCGCACCCCGCATCCGCGCAGCCCGCAGCCGAGAAGCCCGAAGCCGAGAAGCCCGCTGCCGAGAACCCCGCTTCCGCGAGGCCCGCTTCGGCGAAGCGGG
>JANODF010000860.1:0-7117 GCA_031412555.1 Archangium sp.
CGCCCTGCAGCTCACCCACCGCGAAGAGCGCCGGGGTGAGCAGGTTGTTGAAGTCGTGCGCGATGCCCCCGGTGAGGCGTTGAGCCCCGCTGATCATTCCGAGGCCGTGGACATCATTCGGCAGACCCTGGAGCGCTGCGCTGATTTGACCCGCTCGCTGCTTGCGTTCGGCAGGCGCCAGGTGTTGGCGCGGCGCCGGGTGGTGCTCGACGACGCGCTGGCTTCGGCCTTGCGGCTGCTGCGCGCGACCTTTCAAGAGCACGTGCGCCTCGAATGGGCGCCCGGCGCCGGCGGCACCGTGGTGGAGGCCGACGTCACCCAGCTGCACCAGGTGATGATCAACCTCGCGCTCAACGCCCGCGATGCGATGCCCCAGGGCGGCCTCTTCAAGGTCACCACCCGGTTGCTGCCCGAGGGCCTGGTGGAGATCGAATGCGCTGATACCGGCGCCGGCATCTCCGCCGAGACGCTCCCGCACATCTTCGAGCCCTTCTTCACCACCAAGGGGCCGGGGCGGGGCACGGGTCTGGGCCTCTCGGTGGTCGAAGGCATCGTTCATCAACACGGCGGCAGCATCACCGTGCACTCGGTGCCGGGCGCGGGCACCACCTTCCGCATTCACCTGAGCCAGGCCCAGGCCGACCCGTCGCTGCTGGCCAACCACACGCCGCCCCCGACGGTGCGCCCGCGGGGCCAGCGGTTGTTGGTGGTGGAAGACGATCCGCTCGTGCGCCGCACGCTGGTGCGCATCCTCTCGGCGCGTGGCTACACCATCGTGGAGGCCTCCAGCCTCGGCCAGGCCCGCGAGCTGCGTGCGAGCGCGGGGCCCTTCGACCTGGTGGTCTCCGACGTGGTGCTGGGCGATGGCAACGCCACGGAAGAAATGGTCGGGCTCTTCATGCAGGGGCAGCGGGTGATGTTCGTCACCGGCCACCCGCTCGATGCGAACTGGCTGCCGGTCGAGGTGAGCAAGCTGCCGGTGCTCCAGAAACCGTTCGGCCCCGGGGAGTTGCTCGCCGCTGTCGAAGCGGCGCTGCGATGAGGTGGTACGCTCCCCGGCCGTGAACTCGTGGCGTACGTGGGTCCTGACCCTTTCGTTCTTCGCCGCGGGCTGCACGTGCGGCACGTTCGATCCCCGCATCACCCGCTTCGCGTGCGTCACCACCGACGACTGCGGCGCCGGCTTCGTGTGCAACGGCCTCGAGTGTGTGCCGCCCCGTGACGGCGGCGTGGATGCGGGGCGGGTGGATGCCGGCGTCGATCGAGATGGCGACGGCGTGCCGCTGCCGGCCGATTGTGATGACGGCAACGCGGCCATCTACCCCGGCAGTGTCGAGGCCTGCTCCAACGGCCTCGATGACGACTGCGATCGCACCACCGACTGCGAAGACCCCGGCTGCGACGGGCTGGCCTGCGTGGGGGGCGGCAGCTGTCTGATGTCGGTCTGCCGCGCGCAGACCGAGGTGTCGTGCACCGATGGCGTCGACAATGATCTCGACGGACAGATCGACTGCGCCGACTCCGATTGTCCCTCCGGCACCCGCTGTGATGATCAGAACCTCTGCACCACCGGTGAACGCTGCGTGGCCGACGGTGGTTGCGAGAAGCTTTCTGACCTCGTGTGCAACCTGCCGCCGGGTCTCTGCTTCACCGCCGCGGGTACGTGCACGCCCGATGCGGGCGGCTGCGTGTATGGGCCGAAGTTGGGCGGGTGTGACGACGGGCTCGCCTGCACCCTCGCGGACAGCTGCGCGGCGAGTGGTTCGTGCAGCGGCATGCCGCGATCCTGCCCCGCTTCGACCAACGTCTGCCTGGGCGCGGGCACCTGCCAGGAGCCCACCGGCGCCTGCCGCTACGCTCCACTTCCTTCGGGCGCCTGCAATGACGGGCAGAGCTGCACCCTCAACGACACCTGCGATGGAGACGGTGGTTGCCGCGGCACGCCGGCGGTCTGCACCCCGCCCAGCCAGTGTCATCAGACCAGCAGCACCTGCAGCCCCGGCGGTGGGTGTCAGTTCACCGTGCGCGCGGGCACCTGTGATGCGGGCACGGGCGCGGGCACCTGCAACTCGAGTTTCACCTGCGTGCCTTCGCAGCGGTTCCCCTACCAGCCCAGCAACTTCACCGAGACCGAGCTGCCCACGGCCGGGGCTGATTTCACGGTGAGCTGCGCCCTCGTCGTCGACACCACCACGCCCAGCGTGTTGGGCGGCACCTGCGCGAGCCTGCCGGCTTTCACGGTGATCAACGGAGCCGCCGGCGCCGAGCCCGTGGTGCTCTTCCTGGTGAACAACTTCACCGTCAGCCTGGGCGCGTCGCTCGAGGTGCGGGGAAGCCGGCCCGCCATCTTCGCGGTGCTCGGCGACGTCACCATCGCGGGGCCCGTCATCGTGAGCAACGCCGCGGGTACCTCGGCCGCGTGCGGCAACGGCGGCACCGGCTTCAACGGGCCTTCGAGCGGGCAAGGAAACGGCGGCGGTGGCGGCGCTGGTTTCGGCACCGCGGGCGGTGCGGGTGGCACCTCGAACAACGAAGGCAGCGGGGCCGCGGGTATGTCCAACGGAACTCCGACGCTCATCCCCTTGCGAGGGGGTTGTAACGGAGGTGCGGGCGGCGGCGGCATCTCCGGTGGCGCGGGCGGGCTCGGGGGCGGTGCGCTGCAGATCTCAGCCGTGGGCCTGGTGACCATCGACGGCCTGGTGACGGCCTTCGGTCATGGCGGTGGCGGGCCGATCTTCTCGCAAAACGGGGGCGGTGGTGGTGGCGGGAGCGGCGGCGCGCTGCTCTTCGAAGGCCAGACGGTGACGCTCGGCTCGAACGCGGGGGGGGTGGCCAATGGGGGCGGCGGGGGCGAAGGGGGCTCGTTGGGCTCCGCGAGCGCCGGAAGTGATGGCCGGCAAGATGCGCAACCTGCAGCCGGCGGCGGTATGGGCACGCCGGGTGGTGGCAATGGCGGCTCGGGCGGCGCGGCGGGCGCGGCCCCTCTGACTGGCTTAGCCGCGAGCACGTCTGATCGAGGCGGGGGTGGTGGCGGCGGTGCAGTGGGCTTCATTCGCATCAACGCCTCGACGAGCTGCAGCAGGGCGGTGGGAAGTGTGATCAGCCCGCCGGCGACCTCGAACGGTGCGTGTCCTTGAGCGGTCGATCGACCAGGAGTCACGCGGGCGCAGATCAAGCTGGAGGTGGTGGCCACCCAGGCCCGTCTGAAGTTCAGCGCACCGTGACTTCGTAGCGGGCGCCCGACAGGCCTTCGGGTTTCCACACCACTTCGTACGGCTGCAGCGTCGAAGCCGAGGTCACGCCCTGCAGCACGCCGAGGAAGAAGGTGGGCAGGCTGTTCACGTCGTCGAAGTGCGCCACGTAGCGGTGCTCTCCGTGCGTGTTCACCGAGACGTCGAAGAAGTTGCCCAGCAGCTCGAGTTTGCTGGGCAGGTCGGTCATCACCTGCTGCAACGAGCGGCCGTTCGTCTCTCGCCCCTGGGCGGCGGCGAAACCGGTCAGGCGCAACGCTTCGCCCGAACGTTGGTCGGGGTGGAGCGCGGAAGAGAGCAGCTGCAGCCAACCGGGGAGCAGTTCAGCGGGGTAGTCCGAAGCGGGCTGGTCGAGATCGAGCCCCGCGCCGCGCAGGCGGTGGGAGATCGGGGCGCCACGGGCCGTTGCGAACAACCACTCCACGAACTTGCCCGACACCCTTCGTTCTTCTTGCATGGTGGCGAAACTAACGGCTCGACGGGGGTCCGCATCCCGATCGAACACTTCTTTAAGGTAGGTAGATGCTAGGCGGCACAGCGCCATGCCGTCCCGTCTGCTGCTCCTGGCTGCCACCGTCCTGGGGCTGCTGTTCGCCCTCGAGGTGATGTGCCGGGTGCAGCCCGAGGGTCTGGCGGCGGTGGCGCATCGGGTGCGGTTCAAGCTCGCCCTGCTCCACCAGAAGGGTCCCGTCGACTTCGTGGCGCTGGGCACCTCACGCAGCAACGACGGGCTCAATCCTTCGCTGCTCCAGCTGGGCACCGGCTTCTCAGCAGCCACCCCTTCTTCTTCTCTTCCCACCCTGGAGTTCCAGGCCGCTCACCTGGGCGCGCAGAAGCGGGTCTTCGTGGAGCTCTCCCGGCCCCAGAGCGAACCCACCGCGATGGATGCGGAGAGCACGCCCGCTGCCGGCTCTTACGCCGGAGATCCCATCGGCGAATGGTTGCACCAGCACAGCGCGTTGCTGCAGGTGCGCCGCGCCTTCGCGTTGGAGAACCTGCCGCGCGTGGTGGGCCTGCTGGCCGCCGGTTCTCTCGATGGCTCTGAATGGTTTCGTTCGCGTCAGCTGGTCGAGACCTTCCGGCCGCCTTCGCCCCCGGAAGGCGTGGCCGACGACGCGGCGTGGAAGCCCCAGCCATTCGAAGTGCCACCCGAGCCGCCGGCACTCGATGAAGACGGTGCCCGCGTGGTGGCGGGTTACGAACGGGCGCTCGCGTCGTTGAAAGCGCAGGGGGCCCGGGTGGTGCTGGTCGGCCCTCCGGTCGGCTCGTTCCTGCGCGCCGAAGAATGTACGCCTGAGCGCAACCGGCTCCGGCACACCATCGCGCAGCGCACCGTCACGCCACTGCTCGACTTCACCTGCGCCGAAGTGGATGACCGCTGGTTCGTCGACGGCGAACACCTCTCTTCACCGGGCCGCGCAAAATACTCGAAGGCCCTGGGAGACGCCGCTCGTGCTCTTCCATAGCGCCACCTTCCTGGTCTGCGTCACGGTGCTGGTGGCGCTCTACTGGCTCGCGCCCTGGCACCGGGTGCGGTTGCAGCTGTTGTTCCTCTCTTCGCTCGTCTTTTACGGCTGGAGACACTGGCCTTCGGTCTTCCTGCTGCTCGGCAGCATCGCGGTCAACTACACGCTGGGCCGCCTGCTCGAGTCGCGCCGGAGCAAGGCGTTGCTCGCGTTCGGGGTGACCATCAACCTCTCGTTCCTCGCGTACTTCAAATACGGGCGCTTCGCGGTGGGTCAGCTGATACACCACGGTGCGTTGGGGGGCGTGCAGCTCGAGGTGCCCAAACCCGATGCGTGGATGCCGCTGGGCATCTCGTTCTTCACCTTCCAGGTGATCGCCTACCTGGTCGACGTGTACCGGAAAGAAATCCCCGCTGAACGCAGCCTGCTGGTGTTCGCGGTCTTCAAGTCGTTCTTCGCGCAGCTCGTCGCCGGGCCCATCGTGCGCGGCAAGGAGTTCCTCCCTCAGCTCCACGGCGCCGTGCCCTTCGAGCTCGCGCGTCTTCACCGGGGGGCGTGGCTGGTGCTCTGCGGCCTCTTCCTGAAGGTGGGCGTGGCCGACGTGCTCGGCGACTACGTCGACTACGCGTGGAAGTTCCCCGAGACGTTGGGCATCAACAACGCCTGGCTCACCATCTACGCGTACGCCGCGCAGTTGCTGGCCGACTTCTGGGGTTACTCGACGATGGCGGTGGGGCTCGCGCTCTGTTTCGGGCTCACCTTGCCGGTGAACTTCGAGAACCCGTACGGCGCGTCGTCACTGCGCGACTTCTGGACGCGCTGGCACATCACGCTGTCGGTCTGGTTGCGCGACTACCTCTACATCTCGCTCGGCGGAAACCGCGTTTCGAAGGGCCGGGCCGCGTTCAATCGCCTGATCACCATGGCGCTGGGCGGGTTGTGGCACGGCGCGGGCTGGAACTACGTGCTGTGGGGCGTGCTGCACGCGGCGTGGATGGATCTCGAAATGGTGACGCAGAAGTTCCGCGCGGGCTGGCCGAAGTGGCTCGGCGTGCTGATCACCTTCCACGTGGTCGTCTTCTTGTGGATTCCGTTCCGCGCGCCGTCACTGGCGGCGTTGGGCACCATGCTCTCGCGGCTGGTCTCCGCCCCGTGGGACATCAACACGCCCACCCAGACCGCGGTGATGACCTTGAGCTTCCTCGTGTTGCAAAAGCCGCTCTTCTCGCTGGTGCGCGCCGAGCGGGTCGACACGCTGAAGCCGCTGGCGGAGGTCGCGCTCGCTGCGGCCATGGTGTGGCTGCTGCTCGCCTACGGCAGCGCCCGGCAGGACTTCATCTACTACGTGTTCTAGGAAGCGCGCATGCCGCAGCTCTTCGGTTTCGAGGGGGGCCCCATCCCCGGGCCCTCTGCGTGAGCGGTTAGCGGCTGAAGCCTGCGACCCAGGACCCGCCAGTGCCCGCATCCAGACACAGCCCACTGGCCGAGTCGGCACCGCAGCTGCCGCCGATGATCAGCCGGTCTTCGATGAACGCCGCGCCCACCGCGGTCTGATCACCCCGGCCCCCGAACACCACCAACTCCGTCACGTCACGATTCGGGTCGAGCCGCGCGATGAACACGTCCTGCCCGTCAGCGACGAAGGGGCTGCCTCCGTCGAAGAGAGAGAGGGTCCCGCGACCCCACCCCACCAACGCAGAACCAGCGGCACCGAGATCCACGATGTCGACGGGGACGAGCGTGCCTCGCAGGATCGACCGCGGTGTTCCCGGCGGCGAGTTCCTCATGAGGGACGCCAACGCGAGCTGCCCACTGGCGGGGCGATAGGCGAGGATCATCTGATCATCGATCAGTCCCAGCACCATCGGGGAGTCGACCGGTGCGGCGAACGTGAAGCCGGAGTTCGGCCCGGGCGCGCCGAAGAAGCCGACGAAACCCCCAGCGGCGCCCGTGAACGAAAGCGGAGAGCCACAACTTCCGATCACCGTGCCCACCACCACACCCGGCCCTGCGTCGGGCAGGGGGAGAATGCGCTGGGGACGCATCAGGGTGGTGGTGCAAAGCACGTCGACGCCTTGATCGCCGGCCTGGCCCCCCAAGGCGTAGAACGACCTCACGGCCAACCCACCATCGAGTTCGCCGTAGGCGGCGACCGAGAGCGAACCCACCTCGGGGAACAAGTCGATCGCAGTGGTGACGAAGCCGACGTTTCGCGAAGCGATCAGCGAATGGGCGGGGGGCTGGTGGAGCTCGACGCGGATCGTGCCGTCGGCCAGACCGATCACCAACCGCTCGTCTCGCTCATACGCTGAAGTCGGCCGCGCCCCGGGGATCGTGGTCGGCAGGGCGACAGGTGCAGTGCCGTCCAGAGAAAGCAGCGTCATCAGCCCTGCATCCGCC
>JANODF010000861.1:0-6981 GCA_031412555.1 Archangium sp.
AGCGGCCGAGATGTCGAACGCCGAGACCGGCGCTCAGGCAGGGCGCATGGCGCTCGAGCGGGCAGGGCTCAAGGCCAGCGACATCGGCATGGTGTCCTGGCCGGGGCATTGGGCGGCGGTGAGGCACTGCACGCAGCTGCCGCTCACGTCGCAGAACGAAGCGCCGCCGGTGCCACAGGTGGCGCTCGCGGCGCGCGGGGTGTTCGAAGGCACTCCGGCGGTGCACGCGTCGGTGGTGCACTCGTTGGTGTCGTCGGGCAGATCGTCGTCGTCGGCTTGCGAGTTCGACTGGCCGTCGACGCAGACCACCGAGCGGCAGTCACCGGTCTGCTGCGTGGGGAGCACCGTGCCGTCGGTGAGCGGGCGCTCGTCGCACGCGTTGCTGGTGTTGCAGAACGCCTCGACACACGGACCACTCGGAGCGGGACACGCGGTCACCGCGCAGGTCATGCCCGCATCGAAGCCGGCGTCGGCTTCGCTGCCTCCGCCTCCACCGGTTGCGCCTGCGTCGTTCTCCGCCGTGCCGCCTCCGGTGCCTCCATCCATGCCGGGAATGGGACCGCAGGTGACCAGGGTGAAGAGAGAAGCGAACAACACCCCGTTGACGACGTTCAGACGAAGACTCATCGCGCCCCCTCGCACGGACAGGCGAAGAAGGGCAGCAACGCGCGGTGGGGTTGGTTTGCACCCAGAGGTGCAACGCACACGCGTGGCCTTGGGCGCGGCCCTCACCCTGACCCTCTCCCGAAGGGAGAGGGGAGCCCGTTTCACTCTTGTCCGGCGGGTGCGCCTTCGTTGCGCGGATCCGATGCGGCCGTGCGGAGGCCGGTGATCGGATCGACCATCACCGCTTCCGCATCGCCCCAACCGGGCACGTACTTGAACGTGTGCCCCATCGCCTCCAGCGCGCGCTGCGTGGCGGGGTCGAGCCCATCTTGATCGACCCACACTTCATCGGGCAGCCACTGGTGATGAATGCGCCCCCGATTGACCGCGCGGCTCACGTCGAGCCCCAGATCGATCACGTTGCTGATCACCTGCATCACCGTGGTGGGAATCGTCGAGCCACCCGGTGAACCCACCGCGAGCATCACGTCTTTCTCGCGATCTTTCTGGAACACGATCGTCGGCGTCATCGATGAGACCGGAATCTTGCCCGGAGCGATCTCGTTGGCCGCGCCCATCACCAACCCGAACGCGTTCGGCACACCCGGCTGCCCGGTGAAGTCATCCATCTCGTCGTTGAGCAAGATGCCGGTGCCCTTCGCGACCACGCAGCTGCCGAAGTAGTAGTTGATGGTGGTGGTCAGCGCGACCGCGTTGCCTTCCCGATCGATCACCGAAATGTGCGTGGTGTTCTTCTTCGGAGGCGCGCCTTCCTCTTTCGCCGGCGGCAGCAGTTCTTTCGGCATCAACGAGAGCGAGCGCGTGGCCTTCTTCGGATCGATCCGGGTGGAGAGCTCGCCCAGATACGCGGGGCCGACCAAGCGCGAGACGGGCACCTCGACGAACGCCGGGTCGCCCACGAACTTCGTGCGATCCACGTACGCCAGCCGCAGCGCCTCGATGAAGGTGTGCATCGACTCGACTTCTCGGCTCGCCGGGCCTTTCACTCCACGCGCCTCGAGCAGGCCGAAGGTCTCCAACATCGCGAGGCCACCTGCGCTCGGAGGCGGCATGGTGATCAACCGGTGCCCGCGGTACCGGCCCTCGAGCGGCGCGCGCCACTTCGTCTGATACTTCGCCAGATCCTCCAGCGAGAGCACACCACCTGCACTCGCCACCGTGGCCACCACCGCCTTGCCGATCGACCCCGTATAAAACGGGGCATCACCCGACTTCGAAAGCGCGGTGAGGGTCTTCGCGAGATCCGGCTGCATCAACGTCATGCCGAGCTCGGGCACTTTGCCTTCCCGCAGAAAGATCCGCGCTGCTTCCGGGTCGAGCTTGAGGCACGCCTCCCGTTTCGCTGCGAGGTCGCGATACTTCGGAGTCACCACGAAGCCCTTCGTCGCCGCCCGGATTGCCGGAGCGAGCACCTTCGCGCGCGGCAGCTTCCCGTGCTTCGCGTGCAATTCGAGATAGCCCTTCACCGCACCGGGCACTGCGATCGACAACGCGCCATCGGTGGCGAGCTCCGGCACGAACTTCCCATCGACCAGATACATGTCGCGGCTGGCCTTGCCCGGAGCGACCTCGCGGAAGTCGAAGGCGAACTCGTGGCCGTCTTTGACCAGGTGCACCACTGCGAAGCCGCCGCCGCCCAGACCCGAGTGATACGGGCCGACGACCGCCATGGTGAACGCGGTGGCGACCGCTGCATCGATGGCGTTTCCGCCGGCGTCCAACATCTCCCGGCCCGCTGCACTGCCCATCGGGTGCGCGGCGGCCACGGCGCCTCCAGACCAGGGCCGTGCGGCAACCGCGCTGAAAGAGAACAGGCAGGTCAGGATGATCAGGCGCATCCCCACCTTCTATCCTGTGTCAGCCCACGCACACCTCCTGCCACCACCATGGCGGTGATGACACAGTGCCGTTTCGAAACGACCCGCAACCTACCGGACTCACTGAGCCCACCCGGTGGCATAGGGTGTGCTAACTCACCGCGTCATGATGAGCCACCGCGACACGCAGACCACCAGAGCCGCCGTCGAAGAGGCTGCTCGGGTCGCGGACTTCCTCAGCGTTTCTACCTTCCTCAAGCCCCAGTTTCAGATCGCCGTGACGCCCAACTCAGGCGAGCTGGAGGTCAAGGTGGCGTTGCGGTCTGCGGACACCAGTACGCGTCATTGACCCCGGGTGGAGCCGTCTGCGAAAGGACGCTCCATGACCCAATCGCTCGCTGCCGTCGTGCTGTGCGCTGGGAAGGGTACGCGCATGAAGTCCGACCGCGCGAAGGTGCTTCATCCCATCCTCGGCCGTCCACTCGCCTGGTATCCCATCACCTCCGCCTACGAGCTGGGCGCGCAGCAGGTGGTGGCCGTCGTCGGTCACCAGGCTGACGAAGTGAAGAACGCGCTGACCGCGGGTTTTCCCGGGCAGGCGTTGCAGTTCGCCGTTCAAGCCACGCAGCGCGGCACCGGAGACGCGGTCAGCGCGGCTCGTGGCGCACTGACGGGTTTTTCGGGCGCGGTGCTGGTGCTCTACGGCGACGTGCCGCTGCTCACCGTGGAGACCTTGAAGCGCCTGATCGCTGCCTACGATCCCAGCAAGGGCCCGCTGGCGATGATCAGCTGCCGCCTCGCTGATCCCACGGGTTATGGCCGCGTGCTGCGAGGCGCGGGTCACAAGGTGGAAGGCATCGTCGAGCACAAGGATGCGACGGCCGAGCAGAGACTGATCTCCGAGGTGAACGCGGGCATCTACGTCGTCGACTCGAAGTTCCTCTGGGGCGCGCTCGAAAAGCTCACCCCGCAGAACGCGCAAGGCGAGCTGTACCTCACGGACATCGTCTCCCAGGCCGCGCGCGTCGGCACCGTGGCCGTCATCGAAGCGCCTGCCGAAGAGACCGCCGGCGTGAATGATCGCGCCGAGCTGGCCGAGCGCGCCGAGATCATCCGCGCCCGCATCAACCTGCGCCACATGCGCGCGGGCGTGAGCCTGGTGCACCCGGCCTCGACCTTCATCGACGCGGGCGTGGAGATTGGCCCGGAGACCACCATCGGGCCCAACGTCAGCATTCAGGGCGAGTGTGAGATCGGCGCGAACGCCACCATCGGTCAGGGCTCGGTGCTGGTGCACACCACGGTCGGTGATGGCGCTGAAGTGAAGCCGTACTCGGTGACCGACGAAGCGGTGATCGGCCCCAGGTGCCACGTGGGCCCCTTCGCCCGCCTGCGCCCCGGCACCGTGCTGGAAGAGGGTGTGCACGTCGGAAACTTCGTGGAGACGAAGAAGGCGCGGCTGCGCAAGGGCACCAAGGCCGGCCATCTCGCGTATCTGGGCGACGCGGACATCGGGCCCGGCTGCAACATCGGCGCGGGCACCATCACCTGCAATTACGACGGCGTGAACAAGCACGAGACCGTGCTGGGCGCCGGGGTCTTCATCGGCTCCGACACGCAGCTGGTGGCGCCGATACGCATCGGTGACGGCGCGTTCATCGGGGCGGGCTCCACCATCACCGAAGACGTGCCTGCGGGCGCCCTGTCGATCTCGCGCACGCCGCAGACGATCAAAGAAGGCTGGGCCGAACGGCGCCGCAAGGTGTTGGCGGGTTTGAAGCAGGACTGATCAGGAACAGCGGAGCGGGGCTTGCAGATTGCCCCGTGGCAAAAGGAGGTCGAACATGTGCGGCATCGTCGGCTACGTGGGTGAGCTTCAGGCAGGGCCGGTACTGGTGGGTGGACTCAAGCGGCTCGAGTACCGCGGGTATGACTCTGCAGGTGTTGCGGTGCTCAACGGCAGCGAGCTGACCGTGGTGCGTGCCACCGGCAAGCTCAAGAACCTCGAGGGGAAGATCTCCGTCGAGATGCCGAAGGGCACCGTGGGCATCGGCCACACCCGCTGGGCCACGCACGGCCGGCCGAGTGACGAGAACGCACACCCGCACACCTTCGAAGGCGTCTCGGTGGTGCACAACGGCATCATCGAGAACCACCTGGCGCTCAAGATCGCGCTCAAGGCCAAGGGGCACGCGTTCTCGTCCGAGACCGACTCGGAGGTCTTCGCGCATTTGATTCGCGAAGCGCAGAAGCAGGGCAAAGCCTTCGTCGAGTCGGTGCGTGCAGCGGTGGCGCAGATCAAGGGCACCTACGCCCTGGTGGCCATCAGCGACGCCGAGCCCACCCAGATCGTGTGCACCCGTGAAGCGCAGCCGATGGTGCTGGGCTACTCGCAGGGCCAGAACTTCGTGGCCTCCGACGTGGCCGCGCTGCTCGAGCACACCCGCGACGTGGTCTTCATGGAAGACGGCGATTTGGCGGTGGTGAAGAAGACGGGCATCGAGCTGATGGATCGTTCGGGCAAGGTGATCACCCGCAAGGTGACCCGCATCGACTGGACGCCGGGCATGGCCGAGAAGAACGGCCACAAACACTTCATGCACAAGGAGATCTGCGAGCAGTCACGCGCCGTGGCCGACACGCTGCGCGGGCGCATCTTGCGCTCCGAAGGCGACGTGCACTTCGACGGCTGGCCCTTCTCCGAGGCGCAGATCAAGTCGATGGATCGGGTGTGGATCCTCGCGTGCGGTACCTCGTGGCACTCCGGGTTGTCCGGCAAGTGGATGATCGAGACGCTCGCGCGCATTCCGGTGGAGGTCGAGCTGGCGAGCGAGTTCCGCTACCGCGACCCCATCGTCAGCAAGAACCAGCTGGCCGTGGCGATCAGCCAGTCGGGCGAGACGCTCGACACCCTCGCGGCCATGCGCGAGGCGAAGAAGCGCGGCGCGACCACCATGACGTTGTGCAACGTGATCGGCTCGGCGATGACCCGTGAGGCCGACTTCACGGTGCTCACCAACGCAGGCCCCGAGATCGGCGTCGCCTCGACGAAGGCGTTCACCACGCAGTTGGTGGGCCTCTACCTGCTGGCCATCAAGCTGGGCCGGTTGCGCGGCACCTTGAGCGTGGCGCAGGCGCAGGAGCACCTCACGGCGCTCTCGGGCGTGCCCAAGGTGATCGAAGCGGTGCTCAAGACCGAAGCCCACGTGAAGGAAATCGCGCGCAAATACATGCACGCGCAGGATTTCTTGTTCCTGGGCCGCGGCACGATGCACCCGGTGGCGCTCGAAGGTGCGCTCAAGCTCAAGGAGATCTCGTACGTGCACGCGGAAGGCTACGCGGGCGGCGAGATGAAGCACGGGCCCATCGCGCTCATCGACGAGAAGATGCCGGTGGTGGTGGTGGCGCCGCAGGAGCCGCACATTCACTACGAGAAGATCATCGGGAACATCGAAGAGGTGCGCGCGCGTGGTGGCCAGGTGATCGTGGTGGTGGAGGAGGGTGATGAGCACGCGAAGTCGCTCGGCACCGACTTCATCGAGATCCCGAAGACGTCGGCGTTGATCGCCCCGTTGATCGCGACCATCCCGCTGCAGTTGCTCAGCTACCACGTGGCTGATCTGAGAGGCACCGACGTCGACCAGCCGCGCAACCTCGCCAAGAGCGTCACGGTCGAGTGAGCTGAGACAACCGCGCAACCGCAGCACTCGCGCAACCGCAGCACTCGCAACAACCACAACACCCGCGACCACCAGCTCCCTCTCCCCGAGGGGGAGAGGGTCGGGGAGAGGGCTTTCACCTTTCAATGAGCCACACCATCACCGAGCGAGCCGAGAAGGCTTTGTTGGCTCTCTTTCCCACCGCGCAGGGCCGCCCCGATGGTCCGACGTGGTTGGTCGATCAACTCGTCGACGCCGAGCTGCACCGCCGCGGCTACCCTGACGCGGTCACCGGAGCCGTGCACGCGCTCGCGCTCAACCAGGGCCAGCTGCTGAAAGAAGAGTTCGATCTCTCCACGCATGGTCACTCGGATGGCTGGGTGATCGGCGCGGTGTTGATCGACCCGCTCGAGTTCACGCTCTTCAACATGCGCTACGGCTTCAAGGCCGGAGATGCGGCGCTGCGAGCGATGGTGGAGGGCATGAAGGAAGTGTGTCCGACCGCGAAGGTGGTGCGCATTCACACCGACGGCTTCGCGGTGCTGCTCGGCCCGACGGCTGATCAGAAGATCAGCGCTGATCTTCTGCCTCGCCTTCGCGAAGTGTTGCCAGCGAAGGTGGCCGCGGTGACGCCGAAGGATGCGGAACCCGAAAAGCGCGTGGTGTTCACCTTCGGGTTGCTCGAACTCACCGTGGTCGATCCGCCGAACTGGCAGATTCTCGGGCCGTTGGTGTGGGCCGAGTGTGAGCGGGCGTTGGTGATCGCGAGGCGGCAGCCGACGGAAGCGTTGCAGCTGCGCCGCGTGACGCTCGACGGCCGTCTCCCCGAGATGCGCCGCTAGTTGTTCTCCCTCTCCCCTCGAGAGGGGAGAGGGTCG
>JANODF010000862.1:0-2655 GCA_031412555.1 Archangium sp.
TGACCCTCTCCCAAAGGGAGAGGGGATCGCTCCCTTCATTCAGGGAGACCGGGACGAGGAGGCATGACCCTGTGGGAAACATGTGCGAAACCCCGGCTCACACCGGGCAGCCGTCACATTCCACCCGGTTGCCCCCCTCCTTCAGGACTTCCCGCTGTGGACAACTCAGCCCCCTCGCTCCTCTCCCTCGGCCTCGAACGACTCGGCGTGTCACTGACTGGTGACGCCCAGGCCCGCCTGCTCGCCTACGCGGACGAGCTCCTCAAATGGAATGAGAAGGTCAGCCTCACCGCCATCACCCGCACCGACGAGGTGGTCGACAAACACCTCATCGACTCGCTCGCCGTGCTCCCAGAGATACAGGGTGCCACCCATCTGTTGGACCTCGGGGCCGGCGCCGGCCTGCCCGGCATCCCCCTGGCCATCGCGTTGCCCGGTCTGCGCGCCACCCTGGTGGACGCCGTCTCCAAGAAGGTGTCGTTCATGAAGACCGGCGCGGTGAAGGGTGGGGTGGCCGACCGGGTCAAGGCCATCCACGCCCGGGCCGAAGGGCGCCCCGAGAAAGAAGGGCTGCCCCAGGTCGACCTGGTCATCTCCCGGGCCTTCATGGACGTGGGCCCCTTTCTCCAACTCGCCCGCGCCTACCTGGCCCCCGGTGGCAAGGTGGTCACCATGATGGGCCAGACCCCGCCCGCCGAAACCCTGGCCGCCCACGCCGCCGCTGCCGGCCTGGAGCTGGCCAGCCGCCGAACCTTCACCTTGCCGCACTCCGGTGACCCGCGCGGCGTGGCGGTGTTCCACGTGAAACGGTGAGAGACGCGGTTTGCGGAAACCGCCAGCCGGCCAAAGACCCCGCAAAAAGCAGAGGAAGGAAGAAACGCCTGCTGCCGCTTGTCAGACCCATGCGCTAGGAAGCGGGCATGGGTCGAATCGTCTGTATTTCCAACCAGAAGGGCGGTGTGGGCAAGACCACCACCGCCATCAACCTCGCCGCCTCCCTCGCCGCCGCGGAGCGGAAGACGCTGCTCATCGACCTGGACCCCCAGGGCAATGCGGGCAGCGGCCTGGGCATCGACAAGACCCAGCTGACCGGGTCGATCTACGACGCGCTCATCGACGGCCAGCCGCTGGCCGAGCTGGTCCACCCGACCGAACTGCGGTTCCTCGACGTGGTGCCGGCCACCAACGATCTCACCGGCGCCGAGGTCGAGCTGGTGAACATCGAGAAGCGGGAGCAACGTCTCAAGCAGGCCCTCGACCCGCTCAAGCGCAAGTACGACTTCATCCTCATCGACTGCCCGCCGTCCCTGGGCCTGCTCACCCTCAACGCCCTGGCCGCCGCCGACTCGGTGCTCATCCCGTTGCAGACCGAGTACTACGCGATGGAGGGCCTCGCGCAGCTGATGTCCACCGTGGAGCTGGTGCAGCAACGGCTCAACCCCAAGCTGACCGTGGAGGGCATCGTGCTCACCATGTTCGACCCCCGCGCGAACATCAGCCACCAGGTCGCCGACGAAGTGCGCCGGGTTTTCCCCCAGCTGGTGTTCACCACCGTGGTGCCCCGCAACGTGCGCCTGGCCGAGAGCCCCAGCTTCGGCAAACCCGTCTTGCTGTACGACATCCGGTCCAAGGGCTGCGAAGCGTACCTGGGCGTGGCGCGTGAGCTGCTCAAGCGCGACAAGGCCCGGCTGCGCAAAGGCACTCCGTCACCGCGCGCTTCGGCGCCCGCCCGCTGAGAGACACGAGGACCAACCATGCCTGGCGTCATCAAGATGTTGCCTCAGCAGAACCGCAAACCCGCCCTCGGCCGGGGCCTGGGCGCGTTGCTCGCCGACGCGCGCACCCCCAGTGAGAAGGGGCAGACCGGTGGGCCCACCAAGCTGCCCATCGAACAGATTCACGCCGACCGGGCCAACCCCCGTCGCAGCTTCGACGAAGCGGCCCTCGAAGAGCTGGCCGCGAGCCTGAAACACCAGGGGCTGCTCCAGCCGATCCTGGTGCGCAAAGACGGCAAGGGCTACCGCATCATCGCCGGTGAACGCCGTTGGCGCGCGGCCCAGAAGGCCGGCCTCACCGAGCTGCCCGTCATCATCAGAGAGGCGAGCGACGCCGAAGCGTACGAGCTGGCCCTGGTGGAGAACATTCAGCGCGCCGACTTGAACCCGCTGGAAGAGGCCGAGGCTTACCGCCGCCTGGTGGAAGAGCGGAAGATGACGCAGGAGCAGGTGGCGGATCGGGTGGGCAAAGACCGCTCGAGCGTCGCCAACTCGTTGCGGCTGCTGCACCTGCCCAACGAAGTGAAACAGCTGGTGGCTGAAGGCGACCTCGACATGGGTCACGCCCGGGCCATTCTCGGGTTGGGCAGCAGCAAAGAGATGGTGCTGCTGGCGCGCGACGTGGTGACCGACAAACTCACCGTGCGCGAGACCGAAGCGCGGGTGAAGACGGCGCGCGGGGGCGGGCCGGTGAGCGCCAAGAAGAAGGGCGCGGCCAAACCCGGCACGCCCGAAGCCAAAAAACTGGTGGAAGACCTGCAGCGCCGCCTGGGCACCAAAGTGAAGCTGGTGGAGCGGGGCGGTGGAAAAGGCACGCTGGAAGTGGAGTTCTTCAGCTACGAAGACCTCGATCGCATCGTGGCGTTGATTCGCCGCTGAA
>JANODF010000863.1:0-10873 GCA_031412555.1 Archangium sp.
GCTCGAGGAAGCCGAGCGCGGAGGCCACCGAAGACGCGATGGTGACGTCGGCCACGTTCGCCAGTGCACGCGCCAGCCCGTTGGCCACCAGCACTTCGTCGTCGACCAGCAGCACCCGCGGCCGCGCAAGGAACGGCGCCGGGCTGAGCATGGCGGAGGTCCAGCTCAGCACCACCACCGTCTTCTCGTCGCCGGCCCAGCGCCGGCTCTGCAGCGCGCTCACCACCTGGTGACCACCGCTGGCGGTGAGCAGCTCCTCGAAGAAGCCGATGGTCTGCCAGGTCGCGCACTCCTCCGAGATGGAGCTCATCCCGTAGTCGACCTCGAGCTGGGTGGCCTCGTCGTCCACGCCCAGCACCGTCACCACCGCGAAGTCGAAGAGGCTGCCCAGGTAGTTCTGGAAGCGCATCACCGAGTCGCGGGGATCCTCCGGGTTCGCCAATTCAGGGAGTGCCAGCAGCGCGGTCTGCACCTGGCTGCGGCCCCAGAGGCGGATGGCGTCGGTCTCACCGCCTACGACTTGGCGGAGCACCACCAGGCCGAGGCGCTCGAAGGCGTCCATCGGGTACCAGCCGTCGAGCGCGATGCGGGCCTCGATGAGCGCGCAGTCCTCCGGGCTGAGGATCTCTCTCCACCCGGGCACCTGCCGCCGGATGATCCGCACATAGTCGACGAGCAACACACCGCGAACACGACGCACCGTGCAGGCACTTCACCACGCCGTCAGCGCACGTGCGAGGTCACTTGCCGCACGAAGGATTGAACACCGGCGACTTCCTCCGAAGGCACAGACGCACACCGCATCGACTCCGCTCGGGGGGAACGGTGTGGGCTGTTCCTCAGGTGAGCAGTCGGTCCTATTTCAGCTCATTGATGCGCTTCGGGTGCGTTACCAGGGCATCCACGAACGCACGGTCGACGCCGCGCTGGAGACCGCCGAGCTGGCTGCCGCCGTCGCCTTGCTGGCCGCCGCGCCCACGTCGTCGAAGCCCAGCTTGCCGTCGCCATTCACGTCGGCGGTGTTCTTCGCCATGGTGCCGATGGCCGCCACGTCGACCTCGACCGCCACCGAGCCGCCCAGGCCCACGCCGAGGGCCGCGCCGAGCGAGCCGCCCAGCTTGAGCTTGCCGTCCTGGTAGCCGATGACGCCGCTGGCCGTCGCTTCGGCGCCCGCGCTGGCGTAGCCGGAGGCCTTCACCGAGAACGGGCCAGCCGAAGCCTTCACGTCGGCCTCGGCCTTCACCACGGCCGACGCGCCCAGCTTGCCCTCAGCGATGGCGGTGGGCGGGTTGCGGGTGATCTTCACCTTGCCGGTGGCCTCCGCAGAGACTTCGGCCGCGACGCGCGCGTTGCCTTCGACGCCGGCGGTGAGGTCGACGCCGGCGAACTTCACGGGCTTCGTCTGCAGGGTGCCCTTCACCGACGCTTCGGCCGAGATGCCCGCCTTCGCGCCGACGCTCACGTCGAGCCCGTTCGCGTTGAGCTTGCCCGACGCGTCGAAGGTGGCCTTCGCCTCGACCTTCGCCTGCGCCTGGTAGCCGGCCTTGCCGTACGTGCCGTCGACCTCGTGGCTCTTCTCGGCGTACAGGCCAGCGACGGCCTCGCGCTTGAACTTGCCTTCGACGCCGTTGGCACCGACCGTCAGGCTGCCTTCACCGCGCACGCCGACGCGGCTGCCCACGAACTCGGGCGTCTTGAACGACTCGGGCTTGCCGGTGGTGTCGAACTTCTTCTCTTCCCACACGGTCTTCTTGAGACCCGCGGCGCCCAGCACGTCACCGACCGCCTGCGCCTTGTCGAGCTTGCTGCTCTTGGTGGTCTGGCTGAAGCCCTTGTCGGCCGCCGGCTCCTTGAGCTTCCACTCCTTCTCCTTGCCGGTCTCCTTGTTGAAGGAGTTCTTCTTCCAGTCGGCGGAGTCCTTCAGCGTGAAGGTGCCCTCCTTGAACTCCTTGGACGAGCTCAAGGCGAAGTCGGTGCCGGCGGTGGACTTGTTCGTGGTGGTGGTCGTGGTGTTCTTCGCAGCGTCTTTCACCTCGACCTTGTCTTCCACCACGGTCTGCTTCGTTCCGAAGGCACCCTTGCTGGTGGTGGTGCCGTGGGTGTTGGTGGTGTCGCCGTGCTCGACCGCCTTCGAGGTGCCGGTGGTGACCTTCTTGTTGCCGAGCTTGTCGATGTCGGTCTGCTTCGAGGTCGTGTTGGTGACGTTGCCCTTCTTGATCGCCGTCTCGTGCGACTGGCTGCTGCTGAAGCGGCCGAAGGCGTCCTTGTCCTGGCTGAGCTTGGTCTTGCTCTCGCGGTTGCCGGTGGTGCGGGTCTCTTCGAACTTGAGTTTGGTCTCACCGAGCTTGCTCTTGCTGGTGGTGAGCTCCTGCTTGGTGGTGGTGCCCTTCTTGGTCTTCTCGGACGTGGTGGTCTGAGAACCATCCTTGTTCAGCTTCGAGGTGCCCTTGCCGTTGGCGAGCTTGCTGACGTCGGAGGTCTTGCTGCTGGTGAAGCGGTCCTTGTTCTTCGCAGCGGAGGCAGCGGCCTTCTTGGCGGCGTCGGCGGCGGCCTTCTTGGCGGCGTCAGCGGCGGCCTTCTTCGCGGCAGCGGCAGCAGCAGCGGCGGCGGCCTTGGCAGCGGCGATCATCGAAGCGGCACTGGAGGTCAGCTTGTTCGCGATGGAGGACATGGGATTTCCCTGGGCTGGCTGCGGGGCGTTTCTCGAGTATCGCGAATGCGAAGGAGCCAGTTGTGCGGATCACCAAGTGCGTACAACCACCGCCAGCGGTGATGACGGGCGAAGTCGCAGGCGCGCCTACTTCTTCTTACGTTTGGCGCGCGCCTTCTCTTCTTTCGCGGCCAGGGCCTTCTTCTTCGCCTTCTCCTGCTCCACCGAGGCGAGCACTTTTTTCCACTGCGTCTCCACCCGCTTCACGTCGGCCTGGCAGGTGGTCGAGAGCTGCGCGGGCGTCTGGGGCTTGCCGCTGGGCATCACGAAGGCGGTGGCCCCGGTGAGTTTGTCTTCGTCGAAGGGTTTGGCGGTGCGATCGCAGGCAGACAGTTTGGTGCGCGCGTCGCGCAGCGCTGTTTCTTTGTCGCCCAGGTCCTTGCGGCTCTTTGCTTCGATCTCCAACGCGAGGCCCTCTTTCCAGGCGACCACCGGCCCCTCGAGAAAGGCGACGCCCTTCCTGCCGCGGGCCACGCTCTCCAGGGCCTTGTCGACCTTGTTGCGCTGCGACCTGGCCCATGCGGCGAAGTCGGCGTCTTTCACGAAGAGATCGAGCTCGTCGTCGACGGCGTCTTTGACGGCCTTCGCTTTGTTCTCCAGGGTGTCGACCAGCGCGCGGGTGGGGGCGGCGGCAGGCACGGCTTCTTGCGCCTCCAGCATCGCCTGTACGCGGGGCACGATCTTGTCGCGGGCCGCGTTGAGCCGGAGCTCGAGGTCGCGCTTCTCCCGCTCGGCCTTCACCTGGGGCAGGCGGGCGGCGAGCTCCTTGAAACGATCGAAGTGCATCTGCGACTCGGGGTAGAGCTCGATGTCCTTCTGGCGCAGCTCGTCTTTGGCGTCGTCGAGCGCGCGCTCCATGTCTCTGGGCTCGAGCTGGATGGCTGCTTTTTCTGCGCGGTCCAGATGACCCGAAGCGCGGTCGGCCATGCGCTCGGCATCACGGAGGCGCGCGTCCATCGTCTTGGGCCCGCAGGCGCTGATCAGGAACACCAGAACCAGCACGAGGACTCGCATGGAGCGGAAGTGTATACCCCACGCGCATGGCGACCTCCCGCAAGCCGCTGTTCGACCCTGATGAAAAGACCGCCACTGAAGGCAACCCGGTTGCGCTGCCGCCGGAAGAGGCGCTCGCAGACGAAGCGCTCGATGACGAGGGAGACGCGCCGCTCACCGCTCCACCCGAAGCCGACGTGGTGGCCAGCCGCGCGTTGATGGTGGGCGCGTTGCTCGATCGCGCGAGCCTCGAGTCGAAACGGGATTCGTCGCGCTTCACCGCGTTGAAGACCTGGGTCGATGAGCTCGGCCTGTTCGGCAACCTGGGCGCCGACGGTGTCGAGCTGTTCGAAGCGAAGCTCGGCAGCTGGAGCGATGAAGACATCGAGTCCGTCGACTGGACGGGCGAAGAGCTGCAGCTGTTGTTGTGGGCGTTGGAGAAGGCCGAGTTCCCCGCCTTCGACACGCGCGCTGACACGGCGAAGCTGGTGGCGAGCTTGCCGTTGTTGGCGGTGGCCGAGCCGTTCCTCGAAGAAGCGGCGTTGCGATCGATCGACGACCTCGAGGTGCACCGCGCGTTGTGCGAGGCGATGTTGGAGGCGATCCGCTCCGAGGTCTACGCGCGCAGCCTGCAGGAAGATCCGTCGTCGTTCGAATCCGACGAAGATCTCGAGGAGCTGCTCACCTCGGTCGCTGCCGAGGGGTTCGACCGCGAGGCCGCGGCGAAGAAGGGCCCGGCGAACGAGGCGGTGCAGGGGCTGCGCTACTGGAGCCGTTCCCTGCTCACCGAGCTGTTCGCTTCGGGCAGTCCGCACGAAACGCACCGCATCGACTCGGCGGCGTTGGTGGGGCTCGATGAAGCGACGCTCGCCACCTGGTTGGGCATCGCGCACGCGCGCAGTGAAGCGATGGCCTGGCTGCTCGAAGGCGACGAGTACGAAGCCGAAGAGTGACCAACAAACTCCCTCTCCCTGCGAAGCGGGGAGAGGGGCCGGTGCGGACGCCTCCGAAATTCAAGAATCGTCCTCCCAAACACAAGACAGCCCCATCCGCACCCCGTGGCGACAATGGGCACATGAAGATCAACCGCGCCGCCACGCCCGCAGTCACCGCCCAACCCAAACCGCAAACCACCAAGCCGGCCGCTGCCGCCGCTGAACCTGCGCGAGGTTGGGGCCCGAAGCCGCGCGAAGTGCTCTCGGCGCTGGTCCAGCTCCCGTTCTCAGAAAAGATCTCCCCGGGTGGCCCTCCGGGAATGCCGAAGAACCCGCGCGCGGTGGTGGCGGAAGGGGCCAGCGCCGCCGCGCAGCAGGTGACCAACAAAGCCCAGCAACTGAACGACCTCACCAAACCCAGCACCACCAACGCAGCCGGCCGCACGCCGACCACGCCCTACAAATACACGGGTGCGCTCGAAGTGGGCCTCGAGACGCTCAACCGCACCTTCGAAGGCGGCGGCGTCGACCTGAAGAAGGCGGCGAAGTTCCTCGAGAAGAATTCGCAGCTGCCTGACAACAAGTAGCGCCCTCACCCTGACCCTCTCCCGAAGGGAGCGGAACTTCAGTTCCAGCGGCGCCACTCGTCTTCGTAATAGTGAACGAGCACCTGATTGTTGAGCCGGTTCACCTCGGCCGGCACGGCATCCATGTCTTTCGGAAACTGGAAGAGCGTAGGCATGGTCTCCTCCGTCAGAAACCGCAGCTCATCCGGCAGTGGATGGTGCGGGCTCGACGGCCCGACTGACGCGAGCACGTAGCCCCACTCACCGAAGCTGGGCACCCACACATGGTACGGCCGCGTGGAGAACCCGGCGGCCTTGATGGTGGTGTCGATGCACCAGTAACTCCGCCGCGCGAAGAGCGGAGACGTCGACTGCACCACCACCACGCCCCCGGGCGCGAGGTGCGCCTTGAGCAGCGAGTAGAAGCGCGTGGTGTAGAGCTTGCCGAGCGAGAAATTGTTCGGGTCGGGGAAGTCGACGATCACCACGTCGAACTTCTCGGGCGTGTTGCCCAGCCACTGCATGGCGTCATCGTTGATGATGCGCAGCTTTGGATTTTCCAACGAGTGCCCATTGAGCGCCGCGAGCTCGTGCGATTCGACCGCCAGCTTGGTCATCGCGCCGTCGAGATCGACCAGGGTGATGCGCTTCACGTCGTCGTACCGGAGCACCTCACGCGCCGCGAGCCCGTCACCGCCGCCGAGAATGAGCACCTCACTGCGCGTGGTGGCCGACTGAAACGCCGGGTGCACCAGCGCCTCGTGGTACCGGTACTCGTCGACCGAAGAGAACTGCAGGTTGCCGTTCAGAAACAACGAGAAGCCGCGGTGACTGCGCGTCACCACGATGCGCTGGTACGGGGTCTGCTGCGCGTGCACGACCTCGTCGTTGTAGAGCTGCTCCTCGAAGAGCGAGGTCATCGAGTCGGCCATGGCGATGCCCACGATGAGGATCACCGAGACCAGCACCGCTTTGATTCGCAGCCGTGTGACGTTGCCGAGCACGGGAGCGAGCAGCCAGGTGCTCCACAAGCCGACCAGCGCGTTGATCAACCCGAACACGAGCGACGTGCGCACGAGGCCCAGGCGCGGCACCAGCACGATGGGGAAGAGCAACGAAGCGAAGAGGCTGCCCAGGTAGTCGAAGGTCAGCACGCGGGAGACGAGGTCTTTGAACTCCAGCTGCTCCTTCATCAGCCGCATCAGGAGCGGAATCTCGAGCCCCACCAGCGTGCCGATCACCAGCACCATGCCGTAGAGCGTGACGCGGAAACTGGCGCCGGCAGCGAAGGTCGCGAAGAGAAACGGCGCCGAGATTCCCCCCGCGAGCGCCACCGCGAGCTCGATCTCCACGAAACGTTGCGCGAGGCCCTTGTCGATGAAGCCCGACAACCACGCGCCGATGCCCAGCGCGAACAGGTACACGCCGATGACGGTGGAGAACTGCGTGATGCTGTCGCCCAGCAGGTAGCTCGCGAGCGTGCCGACGATGAGCTCGTAGATGAGCCCACAGGTCGCGATGACCAGCACGGTGACGTAGAGCAGGGAGCGGTTCAAGCGAAGCCCTGGGGCACCGTTCGCATCGAGCCCAGTCGAGATGCCACCTCTGCTTCATTCGGCAAGTGACCCCTCGACTGGGCTCGGGGTGGCCGGTGCGCTGTTCCTTCTCTCTCGGTCGAAGTCACTGTGGCGAGTACTAGCCGTGGAAGATGCGTGACGCGACGATCTTCCCCGCGGCGATGTCGAAGACCTCGGCGATGGGCATGGGCGGGCCATCGGGTGCATGCCTCACGTACTCGAGGAACACGCGGTCATCGCTCGCGGTCATGGCGGTCTTCTCGTAACGCAAACCGGGCAGACGTTTGAGCGCATCAGCCCACCACTCCGCGAGCGCAGCGCGGCCCACCAACTTGCCGCCGGTCTCCGGGTGGAGCGCGCGGATCTTCGGCGAGGTGTGCGTGCAGTTCTCGGCGTACAGCGCGACGAGCTTCGGCACGTCGCCTGCGTTGAACGCGTCGAGCCAGGCCTGGGCGATCGCCTCGTGAGGGTGGGGCATGGCCGTCGGTGTACCGCGCAACGGATCGACGCGCAGCACGCCACTCACCTGCCGTGAACCGAATGCACTTGCTGCTCGTGTTCCTTGCCGCCTGTGGGGTGCCGGAAGAAGAGTGCCTGCTCCCGCCGCGATTCACGGAAGACGAAGCCACGCGTTTCGTGGAGCGAGGCGTCATTCTCGTGGGCAACACGCCGGACTGCGAAGGCGCCGCCTGGTGCGTGAGAGATCGCACCGTACCGATGGGCGCACCCGCGGCCGCGGCGACCGGGTATTGCGCGATGCCGTGCGAGCTCGGCTGCCGGCCCGGCACGCAGTGCAGAGAGGTCGATGGCAAGAGACTCTGCCTTCATCAATGAACTCGCGGTGAGAGGATCACGAAGTTCACCTGTGCTAGCCCTCCGCACATGAGAACCCTCGTGATGGCGTCGTTGCTGCTCGGCTCCGGTCTGGTCCTGACCGCGTGTGGAACGCCCGCTCCGAAGTGCTCGACGCTCAATTGTTCCGGCTGCTGCGACGCGGCCGGTGAGTGCCAGTCGGGCAACTCGAACGCGGCGTGTGGTTCGGGCGCCGGGCAATGTCAGCCCTGCGCCAGCTCGCAAGCCTGCACGGTCGGCATCTGCATCAATCAGAGCACCTCGGGAGGTGGCGCAGGTGGCGGCTCCGGCGGCGGATCGACCGGTGGCTCGGGCGGCGGCTCGAACGGAGGCGGAGGCGGTGGCTCGGTCACCTGTTCCCCGGCCAACTGCGCGGGGTGCTGCGACGGCACCGGCCAGTGCCGCACCGGAAACGCGGTCATCGCCTGCGGCCGCAACGGCGCGAGCTGCTCGCAGTGCGTCAGCTCGCAGACCTGCTCCTCCTCGGGCGCCTGCGTGTCGGGCTCAGGCGGTGGCGGCGGCTCGGTCACCTGCTCGGCGGCCACCTGCGCGGGCTGCTGCGACAGCTTCGGCCAGTGCCTCAACGGAGACTCCGTGCCGGCGTGCGGCCGCAACGGGACCTCCTGTTCTCAGTGCGCGAGCAACCAGCTCTGTTCCTCCTCCGGCACCTGCGTCGCATCGGGAACGGGCGGCGGCGGAGGAAACACTTCTTCCTGCTCACCCAGCACCTGTCCCTCGGGCTGCTGCACCGCTTCGGGCGTGTGCATCAACACCACCACGCCCTCGCGCTGCGGTGCGGGCGGCAATGCGTGCCAGAGCTGCTCGATGGGCAACACCTGCGTGTCCGGCAGCTGCCAGTCGTGCAGCGGCTGCATCGACATCAACACCGGCAGCTGCGTGGGCGGAACCTCGAGCTCGCAGTGCGGCCGCAACGGCGGCTTCTGCCAGGCGTGCGACTCGAGCGCGGGGCAGACTTGTCAGTCGGGCATGTGCAGCGGTGGCACCACCTGCAACGCGAGCACCTGCAGTGGTTGCTGCGATGGAAACAGCTGCCGTCAGCCCAGCCAGTTCACCAGCGCGCAATGCGGCCAGGGGTTCGCGGGCTCGGCCTGCGTGGCGTGTCTGGGTGGCGCCACCTGTGGCCCTTCAGGCACCTGCACGGGCGGCGGCACGGGCGGTGGCGGCGGCAGCCTGCCCCCCTTCGACGCTGGCACGTTCGACCTGTGTACGGTCTATGGCACGCCCTGCACCGCGACGCAGTGCTGCGATGTCGACGCGATCCTCGGCTTCATTCCCACCTGCTACGCGCAGGGCATGGCGTGCGGTCTGTCGGGGGTCTGCGGCGCTGGCAACGTCTGCCAGTAGCTCAGCGGCCCGAGTACCAGGGCTCGATGGCCTTGGGCACCAGCAGCGTGGGTGAGGTGCTCGAGGGCAGGTTCACCTTGTAGACGCTGTCGTTGCCGCCGGAGTCCGACGAGAACGCCAACGAGCCGTTCCCCATCCAGCAGGGGAACGAGTCGTTCGTGCCCGGTTCACCTGCGTAGATCGACGTGACCACCTTCGAGTTCAGATCGATCACGAACAGCCGCGTGACGCTGCTCGAGACCAGCCCATCGAACGCCGCCTTGGTGCCGTCGGGCGAAATCACCAGCCGGTTCGAGATGCCCTGCGCCTCGTTGCCCAGCACGTTGGTGACGTTGGTGACCGAGTTGCTGGCCAGCGTGATGCGTTCGATCTGCGTGTAGCCGAGCCCCGGGTTGCCCGCGGCCACGATGAGCGCCGTTCCGTCGGGCGTGAAGGAGGGATACGCCTGCGACAGACCACCGCTGGCGAGCACCCGCGCGCCCGTACCGTCGGCGCCGATGAGGCCGATGCGCGTGCTGTTGCCGTCATCGAAGCCGAACGCCACCTGGGTGCCGTCGGGCGAGAACACAGGCGTCTTGAAGTTCTTCTGCTGCGCCGAGGTGGCCACCACGGTGCGCACGATGCCCCCCGCAGTGGGCACGATGGCGATCTCCGAATCCATCGAGGTGCCGCGCACGAAGACGATCTGCTGCCCGTCGACCGAGAAGCTCGGCGTGCGCACGTTGGCCGAGCCCGTCAACGTGGTGGTGGTCTGCGTGTCGGCGTCGTCGACCAGGTACACGTTGCGGTCGTCTTTGCGCACGAAGGTGAAGCCCTTCGTGAAGGTGAAGGCCGAACCGCTGCCACCACCGGTGCCGCCTCCACCACCGCCACCTCCGTTGAGGAAGTCGCAAGCAGGCAGAAGCAGGATGAGGGCCAAAGCGGTGAACCACGAAGAGCCGGGCATGCGCATGGAACGCACTGCATCACGCGCTTGTTCACGAGCCAACCGTGTTCCCGGGGTCGTTACCCCCCGGGAAGGATTAGAGGCGCCGAAGCTTGGCGAGCTCGTTACGGCAGTTGTTGCACAGGTGCAGCTGGCGGCGCTCCGCGTCGGTAATGGTGGTGGCGAGGAACATCGCGCAGCGCGCATCTTCACAATACGAGAGGCCCACGAGGTGACCTGCCTGGTGCACCGCCTCCACGAAGGTGCGCCGCTTCCACGCTTCGCCTTCGGCCTTGAGCCGCCACAACGACATCACCGCAGCGTGTGACTCCCGGTCGGCCTCGCCGTAGACGAACGGCGAATCAGGCACGAAGAGATCGACGTCGGCGATGCCGATGATCAACGGCGTGCCCATGTCCTTGATGGTGAGCAGCCGGCGCATGATGGCCGTGGTGTGGTACTGGTTCCGATCCTTGTTGAACGCGAAAGTCGGCTGCGCGAGCAGCGGCTTGCCCACGTAGGCCGCAACACCCAGCACCTGCGCGATGGGCGCTTCGAGTTCCTTCAGGAAGACCCCTTGAACGGGGCCGACGGGCACTAACTGAAGCTCCTTGACTGCCATGCTGCTTCCCCCAGAGGCGAAGGCATCGTCAACCGCTGACCCGTTCGAATTGTGACGTACTTCTGCGCAATAGCCACCCGCGCAGTTTCGCTACATCTGGGGCGCGTGGATTCGAACCACGATATTCAGAGTCAAAGTCTGATGTCCTACCCTTGGACGACGCCCCATCGTTCAGCTCAACGAGGCGACATTACGGCGATCAGCGCTGGCTGACGAGCCAGATCAACCCAGAGAGCAACGCGACGATCGCCAGCAGCAGGGCGATGTAGAGCGGCACCCGCGACGTGGGGGGCTGTGCGGCCACCGGCCCCAGCATGTCGGTTTGGTC
>JANODF010000864.1:0-17120 GCA_031412555.1 Archangium sp.
CCGGCCCGATGACGCGGTTGATGCCGGCCCAACAGCTGGGGACGTTGCGGTTGCGGAGCTGGAGGTAGCGCTCGCTGGCCGCAAAGCGAACGAGCTCCATCATCTCGCTGGGCAAGGCCTTCTTCGCCCGCAGACTCGCGATCGCCGGAGCAATCCCCCCGCACACCACCAACCCCGCGCGGTTCGCCGAGTGCCGGGCCCCATCGGTGAGCGCGGCCAGATCCAACCGGGTGCCCACCGACTTCACCAGGTGTTTGAGCCGATCCCACGCCCGCGCCGGCACCGCCTCACGGAACAACTTCGTCTCCACAGGCGAAGCGCGCCCTTCACCAATCTGAGAAACCAGCACCAGCCCGCGCAACACCTGCTCACGGCGAAGTGAACGAAGCGCCATCAACTCCGGCTGCTGCGTGAACAGCGTGCGCCCCGCGAAGAAGCGCAGCTCTGCATCCGTCACCGCCTGCTTCACCGCGAGCTTGCCGACGAGAATGCGCGGCTCGGTGGTGAACACGAGCGACAGCGGAGGCCCCGGCTCTTCCGACAGAAACACATCCGGCGAACGCACCCCGAGAATGCGCACGGCCGCGAGCAGTGCATCCGCAACCGCCCGCGCACCCTTGCCCGCGTCGAGATGGAACTCCTGATCCGTACCCGCATCCTTGCCGCGCGCCGGGTTGAGTCGGCACAACGCCGTACCCACCAGGCTCAACAACTCGCCGCCTTCACCGCGCAACGCAGGATGTTTGAGCCCCGCACGATCCGTCGCATTGAGAATGAGCCGCGGTGCACGAGGCGCCGCATGCGGGTCGCCCTCGAGCGCGCGGGCGATCTCCAGCATCAGCGACGAGCGGGCCGCATCATTCGCGGTGTCGAAGTGTTCGGCGAGCAGCCGATAGCCATCCGCTTCGATGGGGTTGTGACGAACGCGCTCGAACAGCGCCTCGCGCTCGGCGGTGAGTGCGCGCGCAGGTGACGGCCCAAACGAAGGCGGAATCGGCACCGAAGGATCACCGAGTTCGATCTTGATCTCCGCCGTGCGCCGCTCCTCCTGGAGGTCGGAAGGCACGGGGCCGCGATGACGTTCTTCTTCATCGGGCAGGTCCACTTCTTCCGAAGAGATCTCCTCAGGCTCAGCCGGAGCAGAAGGCGTGGGAGTCGCTTCGTCCTCCAGGTGCAGCTCGCGCGTCGGGCCGACCGGTTCGTCATCGTCCTCGGGCACCGGAGGCCCCGGTCGAGGCACCAACAACGGCTCACCCGCAAACCCACTGAGCTGCCGGGCCACACGAGGGGCGATGCGCACGTGATCCTTCGACTTCTGCTGAGGCTCGACCCGTGCGCCCAGCTTCTCCGCCAGCTGCTCGAAGGCCTCCTGCTGCGCCTGAGAAAGCAGCACGGGGTTGCTCTTGGGCCGCAACGCACGCCGCGGCGGAATGACCAGCGGCCCACCCGGCAACGCGTGGATCGCCGGCAGCGCCGCACGAATCGGTTTGGCCGGTGCAGCGGGCGCCTCGGGCACCAGCTCGCGTTGGATCTTGTCGGCGCGGGTCTCGTACGTGGTCGCGCGCGCCTCATCACCCAGCTGTTCACGCACGAAACCACCCAGCCGCTGCCACAACCGCGCGCGCTGGAGTGGATCGTCAGTGGCCGTGGCCGCGTGCTCGAGCGCCCAGGCGGCTTCAGCGTCGCGCTGCCCCAGGCCAATCAATCGCTCGGCGTACGCGAGCCACGCTTCTCGATGCCCGGGTTCGGCGCGCACGGATTGCTTCAACGCCTCCAGCGCATCACCCGAGCGGCCACCCCGTTCGAGGAGCGTGACCAGCTCCATGCGCAACAACCGCGGCCGGGCGCCCCGCGGGTCACGCACCAGTGAATCGGTGATCAACTTCTCCAACGCCAGGTCGTCACCCGCGGCGCGCGTCAGAGCGAGCAGTCGAGAAGACGCCTCTTCATCACCGGGCAGCTCGGCCAGCACCTCGCCCCAGCACGCGCGCGACAACCGCGCATCACGCGCCGGAGAGTCGGCCAGGCGAGCGAGCCGCCGATAGAGATCACCGCGCCCCGGAGTGCGCTTCTGCAGCCGATGGAGCGCCTGATCGAGAAAGCGCATCGGCCCGAGATCGCCCTGCATCGCGGACAACTCGGCCAGGCCCGCCGCCGCGTCCGGCTGCCAGGCCGAGATCTTCAGCGCCGCCTCGAAGTCACCACGCGCAGCGGCCACTTCGCGGCGGGTGAGCGCTTCTTCTGCCCGGAGCACGAGCGCACGAGCTCGCTCCGAAGGCGCGGCCGCCTGCTTCACGCCCGCATCGAGGGCTTCGCGAACGCCGGTGTTGTCCTTCTGCTGGGCGAGCAGCCGCACCTGCTCTGAAACCGCCCGCGTGTCACCGGTCGCCGCCGCCACTTCAGCCCACGCCCGCGCGGCGCCTTCCGCGTCTTTGAGCTCCGACTCGAGCAGCTCGGCGAGCTTCTCGGCCCACTTCGCCCGCTCGGCCTTCACCGTCGTTCGGTTGAGGGTGTCTCGATAGAAGGCGGCCAGCTCACGCCACGCTCCGCGTTGAACGAAGTGCGCTTCGAGCTTCTGCGCCGCGCGCGGGTCTGGCCCTTCCCGAACGGCCACCGCGAGAATCGCCGCGGCTTCGGGTTTCCGGCCCACGGCCTCCGCCGCTTGCGCCACGGCCATCAGCTCGAGCTGCGTGCTGTGACGGCGCGGCGCGGGCGTGTTGGTGGGCGTCTCACCCGAGACCGAGTTCGTGGTGCCCACGAAGGGCGTGGTGTCGACGCTGTTGACGGTGCGATCACCCGAGTCGGTGCTGTCTTGCGACGACAGACCCAGCTCATCGACGAGCGACTGCGCAGACGCCCGCTGGCCGACCCGATCGCCCAGGCTGAGCACCACCCGCGCGGCCTCTTCCAGCGCACGGCCCGGCGCCTTCGCACGGTGAAGATTTCGCAGCCACAGCAGGCGCAATACGAACGCGCTCTGCAGGTCTTTGCCCTGCTCGGCGTACTGCGCGGCCTGCATCGCCCGCAACGCCGCGCGAGCGGGATCGTCGAGCGTCTCTGCCCACAGCCGGGCCCGGCGAAGCGCCGAGCGTGACGCCGCCTTCAACTTTCCGCGCCGCAACGACTCGCGGGTCTCCTTGTCGAGCGAGGCGTCGAGCTCTTCCCAGTGTTGCCCCCGCGCGAGCAGCGCGTTGAGCACGGCGCGGGCCCGGCGATCTTCGGAGCGTTCAGCGAGGATGGTGGTGGTGACCTCCTGCGCCTTCTCCAGGTCACCTGAGCGCCGGGAGAGCCGGGCCAGCTGGCGGAGCACGTCGATGCGCTCGTCACCTTCCGAGTCGTCGATGCCTTCGCTGATGAGCACCTGCGCCGCCGCCTGGGTGCCCGCGCGCAAGCCGATCGAGGTGAGCGCCGCGGCGAGGCGGGCGTTCATCGGCACCACCCGGCTGGCCCGTACGAGTTCCTGAAAGCCCATGAGCGCCGAACCTTCACGGGTCAGCCGCGCCGCGATCTCGACGTGCATCTGCACCACGCCGCGCACCTGGTTCAGGTACGCCTCGTCGGTGGTGACGCTTTCGAGGCTCTTTTCACCCGAGAGATCGAGGAGCGTGGTGGCGCCCGGGTCGGTGGACATCAGGGGCGGCAGACTACCTGACGCGCCGATCCGATCCGACTTGAAGTGCGGGCCGCAAAACCGTTCCTCCCGAGCAGAGACCGGCTTCGCTGGCGATTTCCTCCGAAGGAACAGACGCACACCGTTCGCGCTGGGACCGGTGGGGGCTGTTCCTTAGGAGAGCAGGTCGTCGGGAATTGCCGACGCGCGTGACGCGACGCGACAGAGAAGAAATTGGTGGCGACGTGACGCTTTGAGGCGAGACTCCCCACTCCCCTCTCGCCGCCCGGAGATCCATGACCGTCCGGATTGTGCTGCTCGCTGCTCTGATTTCGTCGTCCGTTGCCTCGGCTCAGATGCTCGCTGACCAGGCCCCACCGCAGCACCGCATCGTTCACAAGAACACCTTCGCGCTTCGGTACAACCCGCTCGGTCTTCTGTACGACGGCCGCTTCTCGTACCGCTTCCGGCTCTATCAGTCGGACTCGAAGTCGCTGCGCGACAACTTCATCGGCGTCGGCGTCGCGCCCACGATGAGCCCGGCCTTCCTGCGCGTCGGCCCGTACGTCGAGTTCAACCCGCTCACCGTGCTGGGCTTCTGGGGCATGGTGCAGTTCACCCAGTACTTCGGCAGCTTCGATCTGCTGCAGGGTTTCGCGGGCGCGCAGTCCGACTTCTCAGACCGGGCGATCAAGGCCAACACCGGCAACCGCGTGCCGACCAACGGCTACGAAGTGACGCTCGGCGCGAACTTCATGGTCAAGGTCTCCTCGATCGTCGTGCGCAGCCAGGCGCGCCTCGTCTACGGCAACCTCAAGCTCAAAGAAGGCGAGCGCGTCTATTACGACCAGTTCTACGACGTGGCCGTACCCAACCAGGGTTGGTTCCTCACCAACGATCTCGATGTGCTCTGGCAGGGCCTCGAGAACAAGCTCGTCGTCGGGGCTCGCTACACCTTGACCGCGCCCTTCTACGATCCCACCCGGCACTACGATCCCAACGACGTGCAGTCTGCCGACAACTCGATGCACCGCGTGGGTCCCTTCGCGGGCTACACCTTCAAGATCGAAGACGGCGCGAAGTTCAACAACCCCACCGTGTTCATCCTCGTTCAGTGGTGGGCCAAACACCGCTTCCGCACGGGCGCAGACACCTCGGGCGCGCTCCCGCTGATGGGCGTCGGCTTCCAGATGACCGGCGACTTCTTGTCGATCAAGTAGCCGGCAGGTAGCGGGCGAGCTCTTCGGGCACCGGCGCCTCGATCGAGAGGCCGTCGATCTCCAGGCAATGGGCGTGGAGCAGACAGCGCGGTCCCTCCGCGCCCCCGTAGAGCCGATCGCCCACGATGGGAAAACCGATGCCCGTGAGGTGCGCGCGCAGCTGATGCGTGCGGCCGGTCATCGGGAACAAGGCCACCACCGCCACGGCTCCGTTGTCGGAGAGCCGGGTGAAGTGCGTCTCGGCGGGAATTCCATTGGCCGCCTTCGACGCGCGCCAACGGCCGGGCCGTGAAGGATCTTTCGAGAGTGGCAGGTCGATCACGCCCGAAGACGGCAGGCCTGAGTTGGTGACCGCGAGGTACTCCTTCTTCGCGCGCCCTTCGCGAAACGCAGCGGCCAACGCCGAGGTCGCTCGCGGCGTCTTCCCGAAGATGGTCACGCCCGAGGTTTCCCGATCGAGGCGGTGCACCAGGCCCGCCTGCTTTCGCAGATAGGCCGTCGCGAGATCGACCAGGCTGTCGCCCACCTTGCCGGGAGTCGGTTGCGCGGTGACGCCCGCAGGCTTGTTCACCGCCAGCACCTCGGCGTCTTCGTAGAGCACGACGAGCTGCGGCGCCTTCGGAGCAGGCGCCGTCACCGCTTCGCCCGACTCTTCCAGCACCACCATCACCTTGACGCCTTCGGCCACGCGCGCCGCGGGATCCTTCGCGCGTTTGCCGTCGACGTACACCGCGCCCCGATCGACCAGGGCGATGGCCTCGTCGCGCGCCAGGGCCAACGCCCCGCGCAGCACGGCCTCGATACGACTGGGCTTCTCGACCGTGAAGGTGCGCCGCTTCATTGAGGAGGTCGCCCTAGCCCACCCGCTGCGCGATTGCAGTCGTCGCGCCCACCAGGCCGCACAACAGGGCGATTGACGAGATCCCCCATGTGGAGCGCAATCTGTCTCGTGCAACTCTCGCTCACCAACCTGGTCGACCAGCTCGACGATCTCTTCTCCGAACGGGCGACCCGCGCCTTCCGTGCTGCCTCCGGGCTGCAGCGCGACGTGGCGCCCGTGGCTGAGCTCCCCGAAGTCGCGCGCCTGGAAGCGTTTCAGGTCACCAGCGAGCTGCTCGCCAGCCCGCGCGTCGACGAAGCGAAACGAGCGCGCCTGGTGTTGCTGCGCCGCCACCTCGCTCGCGCGTACGTCGAGGCCCAGACACTCGAGGCCAACGCCGCGTTGCAGAAGTTCCTTCAGGGCCATCAGTTCTTCGCCGCTGGCAAGACGTGGACGCCGCGTGAAGCGATGCGCGAGATGCCGAGGCTCTCTTCCCGCGAGTCGCGCGTCACCTTGTCCGCTGAGCTGTCGACCTTGCTCGCCGCGCACGAGCCGCTGGTGGCGCGCCTGCTCGACGGCACCATGGAGGCGATGGCCGGCCTCAAGCTCAGCCCCACGGCGTTCGTGGAGGAGCTCTCGGGCCGCCCGCTCGCGCCCCGGCTGGAGGCCGCCAGGCAGACCCTCGCGCAGACGGCCGATGCCTCGATCGATCTGCTCGGGTATGCGCTCAAGAAGCTCGACCCGATGCTCACCCCGCGTGGGGCCGCGGGCCATGATGCAGAGCGGGCGGCGCTCGGGCCGTGGTTGTTCGAGAACTTCCGCAGGGAAGACCTCACGCATGCGATCAGCCGGTGCCTGGGCGATCTCGGCTTGTCGGCCAACGCAGAAGGCCGCATCACCGTCGACAGCGAGCAGCGGCCGGGGCGCGATCCCAGCCCGTTGTGTTTCGAGCTGCGGGTGCCCGATCAGATTCGCCTGCTGCTCACCCCCGAGATGGGCTTCGACGCGTACGCCGGTTGGCTTTCGGCCTGGGGCATCGCGCTTCATCGCGCCAACGTGGGCCGGGCCTTGCCCTTCGTGGAGCGGCGCCTGGGGGATCGCTCGGTGATCGACGCGGTGGGCGTGATGTTCGAGTCGTTCCTCCTCGATGAAGGTTGGCTCAAACGCTACCTGCGCCTGACCGCCAGCCAGGCCAAGGAGGCGGCCCGCGCGTTCGCTTCACGGCAGCTGCTGCAGCTGCGCCGCGCGGCGGGGCTGGCGCTGTATTCGAACGAGGCCATCAGCCGCGGCTCGTGGAGCAGCCTCGCCGATGAGTACATGCCGCGCATGGCTGGCGCGCTGGGGGTGGAGGTGCCTCGCGGGCAGACGCTCTTCGAGATCGATGCGTTCGGGGATCGATTGGTGAAGCTCGATGCGTTCGCCCTGGAGCACGTGATGCGCGGCCACCTGCAGGAGCGCTTCAACGAAGACTTCTGGCGGAACCCGGCGACGGGCCGGTGGCTGACGGATCTGGCCAGCCGCGGTCAGCACGACGACGCGCCGGTGGTGGCGAAGACGTACTTCGGGGTCGAGGCGCTTTCCCTGGCGGGCGCGGCTCTTCACCGGGTTTCGGTGATGGGGGCTTGAGTCAGCCCCTCACCCCTGCCCTCTCCCCTCACGAGGGGAGAGGGAGTTCACGGTCACTTCTTGGCGAGCTTCGCGGCGATCTTCGACTTCACGGCGCCCTTGGTGGCCACCGTCTTCGCTGCCGGGCCCCGGTGCGCCTTGAGGCCGCGGAGCAGCTGCATCTCGATGAGCAACAGCTCGTCGGCCAGCTCTTCGTTGCCGTTGTGGGCCTGGGGCAGCGCCGCCTTCTTGTCGACGCTCGCGCCGTACCGCATGCGCAGCGCTTGCTCCTCACGGGAGGTGGTCGTGGCCGTCCTGAGTGCCGTCGCGACCAGCTCCTTCGTCACCACCGCCGTGCTGCTTCCCTTGCGCTCCATGTTGGGTTCCTGTCCTTTTCGAGTACCTGAACAACCGGCCATGTACGATGCGGCACAACCGCAACTGTTGGGCAGTGTAGCGATCGACCTCGACCCCGCAAATTTTCGGACTGAGATTTCCCGGCTGCGGACAGGACCCTGAAAGGGTCTAAAAACCGTTCTGCTTTCCTACACTTGCGGCGCTCCGCGAGTGTAGGTGTTCTGCTTACTCCGGATCGTCTTCCGGCTCGCCCGGTCCACCCGTGCCTGCAACGCCGGCGTCGGGTGATTTTCGCTCGATTCCCATGCGAAGCAAGGCGGCGGCGATGCCGTCGGGTTTGTCTTCGTCGGGGAGGAAGTCTTTGGGCGCTTCGATGGCGGGCGACTTGCCGATGCCGGTGAGGTTCGACTCGACGACGAGGTGGAGCTCCGACTCGGTTTCCGCGGCCTTCACGCCCACGCGGCCGTCGAGGCGGGCCTTGATGACCACGCTGGTCTCGGCATCGACGTAGACCTCGCCCTGCAGCGAGCGCGGCGTACGCGCGTCGTAGAAGAGCTGGCGGCGTTTGGTGGTCTCGTCGGCGCCGTTCTTGGGCACCTGCACCGGGGGCAACGTGGGGCCCGTGTCGGGCGCGGCGTCGGCGAGAGAGACCACGTACTTCCAGGCAGTGCGGCCCTCGAGGCTCGAGGTGCCTTGCGCGGTGAGCTTGAGGCGGCCGCGGAAGAGCTGGTCGAAGTCGCGCAGCGCACCCGACGCTTCGTCACGAATGCGCTCGGCCATGCCGCGATCGCGGCGGCGTTCACGCAGCTTGGCCGCGCCGTCTTTGCCGTAGGTGCTGCGCGCGAAGACCTTGCCGCCGACCCGCATCACCTCAAGCCCCTGCTCGTTGGTGTTGGTCATGCGCGCGATGAAGTCGCCCGAGACGCCGCCCGGCCCCGAGAGCAGCTCCCGTGATTCCTTGAGGCGGATGTTCTTGCCGCCCGAGGCCCACTCCCAGGTGATGCTGGCGGTGTACGTGTGGGGCCCGATGCGTTCAGTGGTCTCGGCGGCGCCCATGCCCAGGATGCGCCGGGAGATGGTGGAGCTGTCGGCCGCTTCTTCCGGAGGCAGCTTCTGGCTCGCGGCGGCGACGGCCTGGGGCGGATCTTCGGGCGAGAAGATGCGTTTCTTGGCCGCTTGATCGACCGGATCCTTACAGGCGCCGAACAATGCCAGGGCGATGACGAGCGACCGTTTCATGGTCATGGAACGAAGCCGCCGAGGTGAAGTGACCCAGATCACGAAGCCGGGCACCCTACACATCGACCCCCTCCGCTTCCAGTGTGGATTCAGGACCACTCGCCGGGAATGGGGGGATGATCCCGTCATCGACTCAGGTCGGGTGTGGGTTTATACGCCCGCGCATGCAGAGCCTCCGCGAAAAGCTGCTCAAAGCCGGTCTGGTTTCCGAAGACGCAGCGAAGAAAGCCGAACTCGAAAAAGCGGCCAAGCCGCCCCCTGCCGCTGCGCGTGCGCCGCAAAGCGACCGCCGTGACGGGCCGCCGCGCGACACGAACCGCGATCGTCCGCCGCCGCGGCGTGATGATCGACCCGCCTACCGTCCGCCTCCGCCGCGCCATGAGTCCCGGCCGCCGCCGCGCGCTCCGGTGGAGACGCGGTTGCCCAAGCTGCCTCCCCTTCAGGGCAGCAAGGAGGCCCACCGCCTTCAGGCGCGTAAGCAGGTCGAGCTCGATCGGCAGCTGCGTGAGCTGGTGCTGGCTAACACGGTGCCCGTCGAAGCAGGCGCGACGCCGTTCTATTTCGTGACGCGCAAGAACAAGCTGCGCCGGCTCGAGCTGACCGAAGAGCAGGCCAAACGTCTCGAGAAGGGTGAGCTCGCCGTCGTCGAGCGGCCCGACCCCGACAAGATCGATCACGCGCTGGTGGCCCCGGCCATCGCCGAAGAGATGCTCAAGCTCTCCGAGCGCGCGGTGCGTTTCCTCAACAAGGAGGGAGCCAAGGTCGGCTTCCTCTCCGATGACGAGATCCACCAGCGGGCTTCCGAGGCCGACGCGCCTGCCGAAGCGCCGGCTGCGGCTCCTGCCGAGGCTGAAGCCGCGGCGCCGGAAGCTGCGGGTGGCACGTTCATCACCATCAAGCGCTCACCGCTGTCCTGAACTGACGTGCTGAGGTCCCCTCTCCCTTCGGGAGAGGGTCAGGGTGAGGGGGGAACGAGGTGCACCGCAAACAACGCGTGCACGTCGTCAGGCAGCTCGATGCCCTGAAAGCTCGTCGTATCGATCGCGGCCTGCTTCAACGTAATCACCGCGCACCGCTCCTCACTCTCGCCCCGAAACAGCGTGAAGCGCGACGTGACCGAACGCTTCGAGAGCTTGCTCACCTCCATCACGATGCGAGCGGTGTCTCCCAGCCGCAAGGGCGCGAAGAACTCGGCCTGCGAGCTCACGATGGGGAACCCGAGCTTCCGCTGCGACAACACGTCTGCGTACGGCAGCTTCGCGTGCTCGTTGAAGAAGTCTTCGAAGGTGCGATGCGCGAAATCGAAGAAGCGGGCGAAGTAGACGACCCGCGCCCAGTCGATGTCCGCGAACCGCACACGCAATCTCGAGGTGAACGCCATGGGCCCGCTCTACCTCAAGCGGCGGAAGACGCGCGCCACACCCGCTGCATCTTTTCCGCCGACGTAGACGTGCGAGCTCTCGACCGCGAGCGCGTCGAAGCTGGTGAGCAGCGAGGGCCCCGCCCCCGCCGGGCTCCACCGGGTGCCGTCGTAACGCGCGAGGCCCACGCCGGTGGCGACCACCCAGATCTCCGAGCGCGATTCCACGGCCATCGCAGAAATGTCTCCATCCAACGCGCTCATCACCGTCCAGCCGCCCGCTTCAGGCCGGCGGGCAACCGCACCGCGTGCGCTCGCTGCGAAGACCCAGGTTCCGTCGGTGCCCATCTTCGTCCACTGCTCGTTGGCGGACACCCGACCCAGACCGCTGGTATCGGGCACTTCGATCGACGTCTGGGTGGAGTTCGCGTTGCCCACCCCGCCCTGCCCGGCCACGAAGAGATCGCCTCGCGTGGTGCGAGCGCAGTCGAGAGGCGAGCGCACGTTGATGCGCGCGACGAAGCCCCAGCCCGCGTCGTTCTGCTCGTACAGCGCAGCGCCTGCATCGGTCGAACGCGTCATCACGCCGAGATCGTCTGCCGAAGCGCACACCGCCAGCGGCGTGGCGCCCAGCCCGTAGTCGGTGAAGTTGTTGCCGAACTCGCACGCGCCGGTGCAGGCCATCACCCGCGAATAGAGCGTGGTGGCAGCCGAGCCGTTGCCGGAGAATTGCATCAGGTCGAGGACGGGATCGGTGAAGACCAGCACCTCGTTGAACCGGCCGCCGGCGCTGCGCAGCAGGAACCGATGGGCGACCAGGGCGAAGATTTCACCAGGCCTCGCGGCGAGCTGCTGAACGGTGCCGAGCGTCCCCGCGGGAACCTGGAGCGCGACCTCGAGCCAGGGCGCTTCGACTGCGTCACCACCACCGGTCGCACCGCCGCCGGAACCACCACCACTCCCGCCGCCGGTCGCGAGTCCTCCGCCTCCGGTTCCGCCATCAGGGCGGGGCGGCGTGAGCGCACCGCAGCCCACGAGCAGCACAGCGAGAACCGTTCCTCCCGAGCGCAGTCGAGGGAGTACCTCTGCTTCGAACGAGAAGTGACCCCTCGATTTCGCTCGGGGGGAACGGTGGGCTTCGTTCATGTCAGTTCCCGAACGCGTTGATGCCGGTGATCGCCTTGCCGAGGATCAGCGTGTGCACCTCATGCGTGCCTTCGTACGTGTACACGCTCTCCAGGTTGAGCATGTGCCGCACCGGCGGGTACTCATCGGTGATGCCGTTCGCGCCGTAGATGCTGCGGGCCACGCGCGCGATGTCGAGCGCCACCTTCACGTTGTTGCGTTTGCACAACGAGACCTGCTCCGGAGTCGGCTTGCCCTCATCCGCCATGCGCGCGAGGCGCAGCGCGAGCAGCTGCCCCTTCACGATCTCCTGCAGCATGTCGGCGAGCTTTTCCTGCGTGAGCTGGAAACCGGCGATCGGCTTGTTGAACGTCTTGCGCTCCAGCGAATATTCGCGCGCGCCTTCGAAGCAGGCCACCGCGGCGCCCATCACCGCGAAGGCGATGCCCATGCGGGCCTTGTTGAGGCACGAGAGCGGCCCCCGCAGGCCCTGCACGCCGGGCATCATGTTCGAGGCCGGCACCCTCACGTCCTGGAAGGACAACTCGGCCGTGTACGAAGCGCGCAGGGAGAACTTGCCTTCGATCTCCTTGGCCACGAAACCGGGCATGCCCTTCTCCACGAGGAAGCCGCGGATCGACTCGGAGCCGCCGTCATCGACCTTGGCCCAGATGATCGCCACGTCGGCGATGGTGCCGTTGGTGATCCACATCTTCGAGCCGTTGATCACGTACGAGTCGCCGTCCTTGCGCGCGCGCGTGAGCATGCCGCCGGGATCGCTGCCGTAGTCGGGCTCGGTCAGACCGAAGCAGCCGATCAACTTCCCCTGGGCCATGCCAGGCAGCCAACGCTGCTTCTGTTCCTCACTGCCGAAAGACCAGATGGGGAACATGCACAACGAGCTCTGCACCGACGCGAAGGAGCGCAGGCCCGAGTCACCCCGCTCCAGCTCCTGGAGAATGAGCCCGTAGGCCACGTTGGAGAGCCCGGCGCAGCCGTAGCCGGTCAACGTGGCGCCGAAGACGCCCATGTCGGCCAGCTGGGGGATCAGTTCCCGGGGGAACGTGTGGTTGCGGAAGTGTTTGCCGACGATCGGCAAGTACTCCTTGTCGATGAAGCGCGCGACGGTGTCGCGAATGGCGCGCTCTTCAGCGCTGAGCATGTCGTCGATACGGTAGAGATCGGTGATGGCGGCTCGGCTCATGCCCTGCGCTGTAGCAGGCCGCGCCCGGCGTTCGCTACCTCCGGGCGGCGCGGATGATCACCGGGCCCTGGTTGCCGTCGTATCCCCCCACGTACACGACCCCATTCGAGGCGCGGAAGGTGCTGTGGGTGCCGTTGAGCACCGGCACGTCGGGGTTCATCGCGCTCCAGCTCGAGCCGTCGAAGCGGTACCCCGCCTGACCAGCGGAGGTGCCCCCGGCGCCGAAGGCGAACGCCAACGTGGGCGAGATGCCGATCACCGAGACGATGCTGGAGCCCGAGCTCCCGGTCGGGGCGAACACGTTGGTCCAACTGAGCTGGCCACGCTCCGCGATCACCGGACCCAGGCCCGTGACCCACTCATGGCCGGGTGAAGAACCACCACCACGCCAGCCGGGCATTGGCGTCATCGTCGGCTCGGGCGTGAAGCCTTCGGTCGACGGCGAGTACCGCAGCACCGTGTCATCGGCGGGTATGAAGAAGTCGCCGCTGGCCGACTGCCAGCAGTTCTCGGGGTCCACCACGCCCAGCAACGAAGCCGTGGTGGCCAGCGTGGTGCCGTCCCATCGGTAGGCGATGCCGTCGTCGGCGCCACCCCGCGAGCCGATCGCCAGCACGTGCGAGCTGTCGATCACGCAGAGCGAATCGAGGGCCTCGTTGGAAGCGCTGATCTGCCGATCAGTCCACGACCCCGCGTCGCCGCAGTCCGAGTCGCACTCGAGGAAGTGCACCGTGCTGAGGATGAACAGGTGACCCGAAGCGGTGGCCTCGAAGTCGGCCGGCTGCAGCCCGGAGAAGGCGAAGAGCTCGGTGAAGGCGCCGCCGGTCGAGCGATACAGGCGCCCGGAGCTGCTCACCGCATAGAGGCCTGCGTCCGTCTCGGCGAAGCCCACGATCGCGGCAGCGTTCACCGGAGTCGGGTTCAACGCGACCGACGAAAACTCCCAGATGCCGTCGCCGGCATCCATCGCGCCACCACCAGCACCACCACCCGTCGTCGTGCCCCCACCACCACCGCCACTTCCACCGGTGGAACCACTACCGCCTCCGCCCGTGACGCCACCACCACCACCCGTGACGTTGCCGCCCCCACTGCCCCCATCCATCTTCGGCGGTGTGAGGGGACCACACGCGATGAACGACACCGCGACCAACACGACCGCTCTCATCTGCGGCCCCGGATGATGATCGGCCCGGAGGTATTCGAACCGCCCAGGTACATCTCGTTGGGGCCGGTCACCACCATCGACCGAATCATCGACTGCGTGCCGGTGTTGGGCAGGATGTTCCCCAACGGCGCGAGCGTGGTGCCGTTCCACTTGAAGCCGTTGCCCACCGACGAAGCGTAGTAGCCGAGCGCGTACACTTCGTTCTCCGACGGGCCACCCACCACGTGAAGCGTGCTGGTGGTGCTGACGGTGAACGGAGTCCACGTGCTGCCTGAACGCCGCGCCACGTAGTGACTGGGGCCCACCACCCACGAGGTGCCGCCGACGTCGGCGCCGCCGTAATAGACGGTCGCGGCGCTCGCCAACGGCTGGATGGTGGTGGCGCCCATCTCCGAGCGGGCGACGGCCCCTTCCCCGACGACGTTCAGCGCGCCCGCCGCGTCGAACCAGCAGGCGCGCGGGTAGGCGACGCCCAGGTTCGCGTTCGTGCGCGTCCACGCGACGCCGTCCCAGTGGAAGACCTGCCCCATGTTGTCGGTGCCGCTCACGATGGCGGTGATGTCATTGGGGCCCAGGCCGCAGACCGCTTCACCGAACAGATTGAAGGTGCCGTCGAGCAGATCGTAGTCGGCGAAGGCGGCTTCGGTGGTGCAGTTCGCGGTGCAGGTGCGCAGTGATCGGGTCTGAATGATCACCACCGTGCCGCCGGACGCGTAGAGCGCCTTGGCTCCGTATTGAATCGGTGTCTGAAGGGTGAAGGCCCCGCCCGTGGAATGAAAGAGGTAGCCGGTGTCTTGAACGGCCCAGAGATCGGTGGGCGAGCCGCTGATGCCGATGATGTACGAGGAGCTCGTTGCGCCGCTGAGGGTGATGGAGGCCCAGGTCAACGGGCTGACGGTTCCTCCGCCGCCTCCGGTCGTGCCTCCACCTGCGCCGCCTCCAGTTGCACCGCCGCCTCCACCGGTCGCCCCTCCGCCCGTGCCGCCGCCGAGTGAGCCGCCACCCGTGCCGCCTCCGAGTGAGCCACCACCCGTGCCGCCGCCGAGTGAGCCGCCACCCGTGCCGCCTCCGGTTCCTCCTCCGATGAGGCTGCCTCCTCCACCGCCCGCGCCACCATCGGGCCTCGGAGCAACGAGGGGACCGCAGGCGCTGCAGAGGACTGCGACGAAAAACACGGGGGACCGAAACATGAGGTTGAGTCGTAGCACAGGCGTTGCCCTCTCCCCCTCGGGAGAGCGAGACGTGGTTGGAGATGTGGGTAAGGTGCGCGCCCATGAGCGTGAAACAAGTCGCCGTCACGGGCGCCGGCAGAGGCATCGGCCGCTCGATCGCCGAACGATTTCTGAAGGAGGGCTGGCGGGTCTGGGCGCTCGCCCGGCAGGAGTCTTCGCTCGAAGGTCTCCAGGGTGATGTTCGTTTCGTCTCGTTCGACGCGGCGGATGAACGCTCGGTACTGGCTGCCGCGGCGAAGCTCGGCCAGGAAGCCGGCGCACTCACGGCCCTGGTGAACAACGCGGGCATCGCGATCGCAGCGCCGCTCCACAAGACGAGCAGCGAAGACTTCGATCGCACCATGCGCATCAACGTGACGACTCCCTTTCTCCTCATGCGCGAGCTCTCGGGCGCGATGGTGAAGGCAGGCCACGGCCGCATCGTGAACATCGCGTCGACCGCGGCGAAGAAGGGCTTCAAGTACACCTCGGCGTATTGCGCCTCGAAACACGCGCTGCTCGGGCTCACCCGCTCGCTGGCCCTCGAGCTCGCCTCGAAGGGCATCACGGTGAACGCGGTCTGCCCGGGGTGGACCGACACCGACATGCTCCAGGCCTCGGTCGATCGCATCGCGCAGACCACCGGCCGCAGCCCCGAAGAAGCCCGCGGCGCGCTGGAAAAGCTGAACCCGATGAATCGCGCGGTGAAGCCCGAAGAGGTCGCGGAGGTCGTCTACTTCCTCAGCGCTTCCGCGGCAGGCGCGGCGATCACCGGCGCCGAATACACCATCGACGGAGGAGAACTCGCATGAGCACCGTGATTCAGCCCGAAGGGTGGGCCCCGCCCCGCGGCTACGCCAACGGCATCGTGGCCACCGGCAAGCAGCTCTTCATCGGAGGCCAGATCGGTTGGAACCCGCGCAGCAGCACGCCCGAGTTCCCCCCGACCTTCGAGGGCCAGTTCGAGCAGACGCTCGCGAACATCTGCGAGGTGCTCCAGGCCGCCGGTGGCAAGCCGGAAAACCTCACCCGCCTCACCGTCTACGTCACCGACAAACGCGAGTACTTGAGCTCACTCAAGGCCATCGGCGCCGCGTGGAAGAAGCACCTCGGCCGTCACTACCCCGCGATGGCGCTGGTGCAGGTCGTCGCGCTGGTGGAAGACCTCGCCAAAGTCGAAATCGAAGCCACCGCCGTTCTCGAGAATTGAAATGATCAAGCCCACCTCATTCCGTTTCGAAGTCATCGAGCAGGTCGGCGTGATCACCTTCACGCGCCCCGACACGCTCAACTCGCTCACCTTCGCGGTCTATCGCGAGCTCACCGATCTCTTCGCGCAGCTGGAGCACGAGAAGTCGGTGCGCAGCGTGGTGATCACCGGTGAAGGCCGCGGCTTCTGCTCGGGCGGCGATCAACACGACATCATCAAGGAGCTCTTCTCGCGCGACATGCCGGGCCTGGTCGAGTTCACGCGCATGACGTGCGAGCTGATCAAGAACATCCGCGCGCTGCGCAAGCCCGTGGTGGCCGCGCTCAACGGTACGGCGGCGGGTGCAGGCGCGGTCATCGCCCTCGCGGCGGATCTCCGGGTGGCCAGTGAGAAGGCGAAGATCGCCTTTCTCTTCACCAAGGTCGGCCTCGCCGGAGCCGACATGGGCGCGGCGTACCTGCTGCCCAAGGTGGTGGGCCTCTCGCGCGCGACCGAGCTGCTCTACTTTGGTGACGTCATCGACGCGGTCACCGCCGAGAAGTACGGCCTGTTCAACAAGGTGGTGCCGCAAGAGAAGGTGATGGAGGAGTCGATGGCCTGGGCCACCCGCCTCGCCAAGGGCCCCACCTTCGCGCTGGGCATGACCAAGGAGCTGCTCAACGGCGAGCTCAACATGGACCTGTGGAACGCCCTGGAGAACGAGGCGCGCGCGCAGGCGGTCTGCATGCAGACGCAGGATTTCCGCGAGGCCTACGACGCCTTCTCGAACAAACGGCCCGCGCAGTTCCAGGGGAAGTGACCGATGTCGGCGAGCTTTCTGTCTTCGATTCATCTCGAGCTGCGGGCCCGCGCACGAGCGATGTTCACCTCGCTCGAGCCGCACGGCCCCCTCGACGACGCGCAGCTGAAGGCCGAGGTCGCGCGGCTGGGGTTCTACCCGTACCTGGTGCCCGCATCCCATGGCGGCGCGTTGCCCAAAGTCGACGTGCTC
>JANODF010000865.1:0-3919 GCA_031412555.1 Archangium sp.
CGACTCGCTGCGCGGGAGCACGATGGGCAACGCCGCGGCGATGAAGCCATCATCGGTACGCTGCAGCTGCTGCCGATCGCCTGGGTGCTCAACGAACGGGCTGCCACCCTGGCCTCGCTCAAACGTTTTCGCGCGGAGCCCGATCAGCTCAAGAAGTCGGGGCTGAGCGCAGACGAGGCGCAGTCAGACCAGTGGTTCCCGGTCGCCAAACGCGGCAAGGACTGCGTCATCGTCAACGCCACCAGCGGGCGCGTGTTCGAAGGCGGTGAGAGCGCGCCGTACCTGAAGCTGCTGGCGGGCTCCGTGCCGCAGTGGTTGGCGAACTACGTCGAAGCGGTGGAGCGCGACGAGTACGCCCTGGTGCTCGGCCCCGACGGCGCGTTCCTCGAGCCGCGCTTCGAGTGAAGCTCACGTTCGTTTGAAGGTGAGCCAGCGCATCTCGAACTGCGATTGACCCGGCGGCAGATCGAACACCTCAGACCCGCTGGCCCAGCGTTCGAACCAGCCGGTGGGCGGCCAGTCGCCCTGGGGCCCGTGCGCCTTCTCGTATTCAGCGCCTGAGACGTCGGCGACCAGCGTCAGCGGCAGCCCCGCGCAGGCCTGGGCGAGATCGGCGCGCGTGTAGAGCGGGCACCACCCGATCTGAGAGAACTCGCGCTCGGCGTCGGTGGGCCGGTAGCCATCGAGCGCGAGGAACATGTTGAAGACGCCCACGCCGCCGGGCTCGATCAGCTCACTCAAGCGCTCGAGGACGGTGCGCAGATCCTTCTGACCACGCCAGTGGGAGCACAGCTCAGCCAGCACCACCATGCGGTAGCGCTCGCGCGGCAGTTTGAGGGCGCGGTCGTAATAGCTCCCGCACACCGAGCGGAGGTCGGTCTGGGTTTCCAGCGCGGCCTTCTCGGTCTGCGCCACCAGGGCGGGCGCCAGCTCGAGCGCGTCGACCACGTACCCTGCACGCGCCAGCGGCAAGGCGTTGCGGCCCGTACCCGCGCCGGCATCGAGCACCGTCACTTCACCCGGAGGGCCCAGCGTCTTCGCGAGATCCACCACCACCGCGTCGGGGTTCTTGCCGAAGAGGGGCGGCTCACGCACCTTCACCCATTCTGCGTACGCGTCTTCGATCGACTTCTGCCAACCGGTCACCGTGTACGAGACGCTCATCGGCGGGTAGCTCGAGCTCTTCCACTCCACTTCGATCCACGCGTTGTGTGAACGAGAGAAGGCCCAGTCGATCTTCTCGGCCAGGATCGCGCGGCAGCCTTCGACGCCCTCCCTGGCGAACGGTCGGCCCAGCGCCTTGAACATCGTGCGGAGCACGTCGACGTAGTGATCGACCAGACCCGGCACTGCGGGGAAGGTGAGCTTGCCCTCGGCCTTGGTGCGCCAGGAGATGCGGCGCAACATCGCTTCGCGGCGCGCCTGGTCGGAGAGCTTGAACGCCTTCCCCTTGCTCACGGCTGCCTGCTTCTTCTTCGCGGGAGCGGAAGCGGCCTTCTTCTTCTTCGCCGGAGCGGCTGCTTTCTTCTTCATTGCCGCCAGTCAATTACCCAGCCCCCCGGGCCACAACACTTTCCTCCGGGTTCAACCGGCAAGGTGTGCATCTGGCTGCACGGATCGCGCAGCTCGTTGCACGCCCGCCTCAGCTCACCTGGGCGCCGCCACGTGAATGCGCAGGGCCGACAACGCCTCCGCGATGCCACCCCGTTCTCCCAGCCCGCGAACGAAGTCGAGGAAGCCATCCCTGGCGATCACCCGGGCACCGTACTCCGCGATCGTGGTGTTTTCATCGAGCGCGTAGAGCTGGAAGAAGCCGGTCTGCTCGCGGAGCCCACACTTGATCGACGGGTCGAGCTCCCACTCCATGCGGAACTCCGCCGGGTAGAACCAGTGCTGAATGCGGTAGTTCATCTTGACGAAGAGCACGGCGACCTCCATGTCGACCACCTCGCTCTCAGCGGTGCGACCGCCCACCGTCTTCGACTCCTTCACGTGTGCGAGGTAGCGCGCCTGCTGGGAGGGCTGGGTGATCAAGCCGTACACCTCGTCGCGCGGGCGCTCGAAGCGGATCACCGCGCGCACCAGGCCGTTGGCTTTGCTCTTCTTGTGATCGAGCACCACCCGGCCCTCTTTCCGTAACGTTTCGCGCGCGGAGAACGGCAAGGTGGCGAGGAAACGGGCGCCCGGCGTGGGGCCTCCAATTCCATCGGGCGTGGCGAAGAACTCCGAGGGGGCGTGACCCTGTGCAGGCGGCTGCTCAGCGAAAGCCGTCAGCCCCGACAACAGGACAGCTGCCCACATCACCCGATGCCGACAATCCATGAGCCACTCCCCGGTTCTCGCGCGCGTCACGAGCGGGGACTTGCAGCATCGGGGCCGACCCGCTCACTCGAACGTGTAGGGTCGGTGCGCTGCGACGTCCGGCGGCTGGCGCTCACTGCAGAAGGACTGGCTGCAGTGCTTGATTCGCTTTCGAGCTGATTACTCAGTGCCGCCGTCAGGGTTGGGCGAACCGGGCTGAGGCTGCGGCGGGATCGCCTTGCCTTCTTCGATCGCCTTCTTGACCGCGTCGTGATGCGCATCAGCGGCTTTACCCTGCTCGTCTGCGGCCACGCCGAAGCGTCCGCTCGCACCAGCCTGGTCAGACTTGTACTGGTGGTTGATCGCCGCGCGCTGCGACTCTTCGGAGGTCGTCGCACAACCCACCATCAAGGTGAGCGTGGCGAGCAGCGTGGAAATACCAAGTTTGGGTGTGTTCATGCCGGGGTGGATTGCGAGTTCCGATCCACCGCCGATGAGCAGTGCTTCCAGCCCTTTGGAGGCTTCGCTTCATCAGGATGATCCCGTCATGCAGTCATTTCGACCGAGTACCATCCGCGCGCCCATGTTCAGCGCCGTGCTGGTTCTCCTCGCCGTGACGCCTGTCTCCTTGAGCGTGGATCTGTCGCGCGACACCACGGCGCGCCTCGGGCCCCGCGTGCGCACGCTGATGGTCGAGCGGCTGGAAGAAGAAGGCTTCACGGTGGAGCCCGGTTCGAAGTTGAAGCTGCGCGTCGAGGAACTGCACGGCACGCTTCGACTCTCGGCGCAGGCAGGCGGGTACTCGGCCGACAGCGAGCTGAGGCCTTCACTTGAATGGCCTGCGGAGCTGGGCTTCGAGCTCGCCCAGCGCCTGGCGGTGCTCGCGCACGAAGCCGAAGCGCACGTGCCCGCACCCGCGCCGGTGGTCGAGGCGCCCCCTGCCCCGGAACCCGAGCCTCCACCCCAAGAGAAGCAGGTGCGGCTGGGCGCCGGTCTTCGCCTGGGCATTCTGGTGCGCGCCGATGCCGTCGATCCCACGCTCGCATTTCACGGCTCGTTCCCCACCGGGGTGGTCGAGCCAGTCGTCACCATGGGCCTGGTCTTCGCGCCCGGCCCGGGATTGACCGCCTGGGAGCTGCCCGTCACGGCCGGCCTGCGCGTGCCCATCATACTGGGCGCCTGGACGCTCTCGCCCGAGCTGCTCGGTGGCGGGCGGCTTCACCTCTTCAGTGAAGGTGTTCGCATCGACCCGCTGCTGATGCTGGGCCTTTCACTGCTCCGCTCGCTGGGAGCGCTCAAGCTGGGCGCGCGTCTGGGTCTCGACGTGAGCACCGCGCGTGAACACCGCGAAGGCGACCTGGTCCTGTGGAGTCGCGGGGGCTTCGCTTTCTCCGCCATGCTTCAACTCGAGCGCTGAACGCAGGAAAGTTCCGGCAGCCTCATTCGTGGAGCCGTGAATGGAGCCGATCTCGGCCAGCACCCACATTCCGACGGAAGAGCTCGAGGCGCCCGCCTTCGACGACGTCTACCGCTCGGAGCGGGACCGCGTGTACTCGTGGGCGCTTCGGTACAGCGGCGGTCGCGGCGCGTGGGCAGAAGACGTCACGCACGACGTCTT
>JANODF010000866.1:0-15768 GCA_031412555.1 Archangium sp.
GCCCGCCAGGTCGCCGACAACGTGGCGCTCGAAGGCGAAGCGCTCGACAAGCTCTCCGCGAAAGATCGCGCGCGCTACCTCTCGGTGAAGAAGACGTTGCTCGCGCCCGCTGACGGCCGGCCGCAAGGAGACCCGGTCGCCGCGCTCGCCCTGCAGACCATGCTGCTGGAGGGCAAGCTCACCGCCCCGCTGCTCACCAACCTCTCCAAGCTCAACCAGCAGCAGCTCGCCGACGGCATCGACCGCCAGCAACTTCTTGCCGACGTCGTGCAGGAAGTCGCCGTGCCCGAAGCGATCGCGCAGCGCAACCGCGGCACCTGCGTGCCCACCTCGATCGAGATCCAGCTCGCGCAGCAGAACCCCGCAGAATACGTGCGGCTGATCAGCGGCCTCGCTTCACCCGCAGGCGAAGTGACCACCGCGGGCGGTGATGTGCTCGAGCGCGAGCCGGGCGTCATCGACGACGGCACCTCGCGCTCGATGTCGCAGAAGCTGCTCGCACCCGCCCTGATGGAGCTGGGCAACGCGCTCGCCGACTACGACAACGAAGAAGACGAACACGTCGGCGGCAGCCTCGACGGCAAGAGCGGGCTCACCGCGGCGCAGGCCGACGTGCTGCTCGAGAGCATCTACGGCCGCGACTTCGCCTTCACGAACACCGGCAACGCCGACGAGAAGAAGGCGGGCACTGAGTTCGTGCTCGATGAGCTGAAGGCCGGCCGCGACGTGCTGGTGGGCCTCACCTGGGGCACGGGCGGTCACAAGGTGCTGGTGACCGGCACCGAGACGCGAGACGGCGTCGACTACGTGAAGATCGTCAACCCCTGGGGCCGCCAGGAGCTGATCTCGGTCGCCGACTTCGAAGCCAACCTGCGCAACGTGAACTACGACCCCAACGCTTAACGCTTCGACTTGCCCTTCTTCTCGTAGGTGCAGGTCACGTCGGTGACGATGCCGCCACGCACCATCCAGTGGCCGTGCACCGTCATGCTGCGAGGCGCGCACGCCTTCACCATGTCTTCGAGGATCTGGTTGGTGACCGCTTCGTGGAACGAGCCTTCGTTGCGGAAGCTCCACAGGTAGAGCTTGAGCGACTTGAGCTCGATGCACTTCGCGTCGGGCACGTACTTGATCTTGAAGTGCGCGAAGTCGGGCTGGCCGGTGAGCGGGCACAGGCAGGTGAACTCGGGGCAGTCGAACTCGATGACGTAGTCGCGCACCGGAGCGGGGTTCTGGAAAATCTCGAGCTTCTTCGAAGGCTGGGAAGGCATGGGCCCGGCCCTGTAGCGGGCTGGCGCGGTGGGCGCAATTCCGGCAGAGAGAACAGGTGGCTTCTTCTGAGCTCATCGCCGCCGTGGAGGTGCTCCGTGCCGGGGGCCTGATCGGCCTGCCCACCGAGACCGTGTACGGCCTGGGCGCCGACGCTTCGAACGATCTCGCGGTACGCCGCATCTTCGCGGTGAAGGGCCGGCCTTCGACCCACCCGCTCATCGTGCACGTCGCGAGCGTGGAGCACGCCCGGCAATGGGCCCTCGAGCTGACGGAGGCGGGGGAAAAGCTCGCCCGCGCGTTCTGGCCCGGCCCGTTGACCTTGATCGTCAAACGCAGCGAACGCGCCTCTGACGCGGTGACCGGTGGGCAGGACACGGTGGGCCTGCGGGTGCCTGCGCATCCCCTCGCGCTCGAGCTGCTCCAGCTCTTCGGTGGTGGGGTCGCCGCGCCCTCGGCCAATCGGTTCGGCAAGGTGAGCCCCACCAGCGCAGCCCACGTGCGCAGCGAATTGGGTGAAGAAGTCGATCTCATCCTCGAGGGGGGCAGCAGCACCGTCGGGGTGGAGAGCACCATCGTCGACGTGACCCACAGCCCGCCTCGCCTGCTGCGGCCCGGTGGGGTGTCTCGTGAGAAGATCGAAGCGGTGCTGGGTCAGCCGCTCGTGCTCGCGACCCACGCCACCGACGTGCGTGCTCCGGGCATGTTGGAGTCGCACTACGCGCCGCGCGCGGGCCTCTGGCTGGTCTCTGCCGACGAGGTCTTCGAAGAAGCAGCGCGCAGGCAGGCAGCCGGAGCCCGCGTGGTGGTGATCGCGCCCGAAGGCACCGCGCTTCCAGAAGGCGTGGCGTCGTTGACCGTGCCGCCCGATGAAGCCGGCTTCGCTCGGGTGCTCTATGCGCATCTGCGCGCGGCCGACGCGTTGGGCGATCTCATTCTCGCGGTCCCCCCAGCGGCATCAGGGTTGGGCCTCGCCGTGCGCGATCGCCTGCAGCGCGCCTCGAAACGTGACTGACATCAGGAAGTGACGGGGCCCCCCTGCCCGACAGGAACGCACTGCGTTATGGCCCCGGGCATGACGCATCTCCCAACCGACGTCGCCGCGCTGGTGAAGCTCGCCGCCGCTCACGTCGAAGGCGCGCAGCCGCTGTTCGAAGGCCACCTGGAGAGCGTCGCTTCGCTCTACCAGGTGCACCCGGAACGCGTGGAGCGCGCCCGCACCGCCTGCACCACGCCGCAGGCCCGCAAGCTCGCGTGTGAGCTGGTGCAACAGGCCCCTCGTGGCCAGCAGCGCGCCCCCGTCACCCGTGCGACGCCCAAAGACGTCTCGATGCTGGTGCTGGAAGCGCTGAGCTCGCCTGCGACCCGCGACGTCATCATGCGCGCTCCGATGGAGCTGGCCGCCGTGCAGCTCGGCGCTCACCCCTTCGTGGTCGAAGAAGCGCGCGCCCGGTTGGGTGCTCTGCAGTGATCGACTTCAAGCGTCTGCCGTCGTCCGTGGTGATGGGCGAGTGCTGGGCTCGTGACGGTCTGCAGAGTGAGCCGACCATCGGCTCCACCGATGACAAGGTCGAGATCATCCGCGGCCTGGTCGAGGCCGGCAGCAACTACATCCTGTCAGGGCCGGTGAGCCATCAAGGCATCGTCTACGACAAGCAGCGGGGCATCATCGCCTGAACCCTCAACCTGGTGGCGGCGCCGCAAGCGGAGGGGGCGCCGTCACCGGGAGTCGTACTTCAGTTGAGCGCGTTGGGCTGCGTCAGCACGAACTCGCCGATCTTCGCCTCGAAGCGGCTGCCGTCGATGCGCTCCATCAGGTACTCGCCGCGCATGGTGCCGAACGGGGTGCGCAACATCGCCCAGCTCGTGTACTCGAACGAATCGCCGCCCTCGAGCCGGGGCTGCTTACCCACCACGCCTTCGCCGCGCACTTCTTCCACCCGGCCGTTGGCGTCGGTGATCACCCAGTGGCGCGCCCGCAAGGTGGCCGCCCGGGTGCCTTCGTTCTTCACGGTCACCGCGTAGGTGAACGCCCACTGGTTGTTGTCGGGTGAGCTGCGCTCAGGCCAGAAGGAGGCCTTGACCGTCACGCGCACGCCATCGGTCTCGGTGTTCGACATCTAGCGCTCCACGACCTTGGGAGAAGCCTCGTTCAGCGGCAGCTCTTTGGGCTTGATCAGCATGGAGGCGAGGATCGACCCCAGCAGGCTCAACACGATCACCCCCATCGAGACGCTGATGACCAGGGTCTCGTGGTGATGTGCCCACTCCTTGAAGATGGTCTCGAGGATCAGCTTCACGCCTACGAAGGCGAGGATGATGCCGAGGCCAATCTTCAGGTAGCGGAACTTGTCCATCAACGAGTTGACCAGGAAGAACAACGAGCGCAACCCGAGGATGGCGCAGGCGTTCGAGGTGAACACGATGAACGGATCCTGGCTGATGGCCAGCACCGCGGGGATCGAATCGAGCGCGAACAACACGTCGGTGGTCTCCACCACCAGCAGCGCCAGGAAGAGCGGCGTCACCTTCGCCTTGCCGTCTTCGCGCACGATGAACGAGAGGCCGTGATCCTGCGTGGAGACCGGCAACACGCGGCGGCCCCACTTGAGGATGGGGTTCTGCTCCGGGTCGACCTGCTCGTCTTCCTTCGTGAAGAGCAGCTTCCACGCCGTGTAGAGCAGGAAGGCGCCGAAGATGTAGAGCAGCCATTCGAACTTCGCGACCAGCGATGCGCCCAGGAAGATCAACGTACCGCGCAAGATGAACGCGCCGATGATGCCCCAGTAGAGGAGCCGGTGCTGCGCGCGGTTGCTCACCTTGAAGGCCGAGAACACCACGATGAAGACGAAGAGGTTGTCGACCGACAGCGCGTACTCGATCACGTACGCGGTGAGGAAAGGCACCGAGGCGATCGCGCCGTACTCGTAGTGGAGGAAGCCCGCGAACCCCAGCGAGAGCGACACCCAGACGGCCGTCCACAGGCCCGCCTTCTTCGGGGTGACCTCTTTGCCGCCTGCCGCGAACAAATCGATGCCCACGACGATGGCGGCACCGACGAGAAAGACTGCCCAGAGGATCGGGGTACCCACAGCAGGCCCTCTAAGAGCGTGAGGGCGCGGGGTCAACGTCCCCGTGCTGCAGGCGGAAGACCGCCACAGAACGTGCAGGTACCTGGAGGGTCTCCCCGGCCCCCGTGACCAGCTGCCCTGCCCCTTCGTCGTTGGTGGCCAGCAGCAACTCCCAACCCACGCCCCAGGAGGCCGGGGGCAACACCACCGGCACAGAACCCCTGCTGGCGTTCAGGTACACCAGCAGGGTGTCGCCGGTGAGCCGGTGGCCCGTGGGGTCGCGCGAGGTGATGGCGTCGCCGCCCAGGAACATGCCGAAACATTGCAACAACGGGTTGCGCCAGTCGTCGGGCCCCAGCTCGTGACCTGCCGGGTGAAACCAGACCAGGTCGCGGAAACGCGAGTCGTCGAGTGACTCGCCCAGGAAGAAGCCGCGCCGCTGCAACACCGGCTGCGAGAGGCGCAGCTTGATGACCTGCCGGGTGAAGGCGAGCAGCGCCTGCTGCCGGGGCGTGTGATTCCAATCGACCCAGGAGAGTTCGTTGTCCTGGCAGTAGGCGTTGTTGTTGCCCCGCTGCGTGCGGCCGAACTCGTCACCCGCCAGCAACATGGGCGTGCCGACGGACAGGAAGAGCGAAGCGAGCAGGTTCCGCTGGGTGCGATCGCGCGCGGCGATGATGCCTTCGTGCTCGGTCACGCCTTCAGCGCCGAAGTTGGAAGACTGATTCTCGTCGGCGCCGTCGCGGTTCTCTTCGCGGTTGGCTTCGTTGTGTTTGCGCTCGTAGCTGACGAGGTCGGCCAGGGTGAACCCGTCGTGGCAGGTGACGTAGTTGATCGACGCGCCGGGCCTGCGGCCAGAGAGCTTGAAGAAGTCGGAGCTGCCGGAGAGCCGCGAGCCGAGCTCGGCCAGCTGCCCGTGATCGCCGCGCCAGAAACGCCGCACGGTGCTGCGATAGCGATCGTTCCACTCCGCGAACGGCATGGGGAAGTTGCCGAGGCGGTAGCCATGCGGCCCCACGTCCCACGGCTCGGCGATCAGCTTCACGCGGGAGAGCACGGGATCCTGGAAGAGCGCGGCGAAGAAGCTGGAGTGTGGATCGAACTCGCCGTCGGGCCCGCGCGCCAGCGTGGTGGCGAGGTCGAAGCGAAAACCATCGACGTGCATCTCGCGCACCCAGTACCGCAATGAATCGAGCAGCAGCTTGAGCACCAGCGGCCGATGGGTGGCCAACGAGTTGCCGCACCCGGTGAAGTCGCGAGACAGCGCGCGGTCTTTGCCGTCGAGCCAGTAGTACGTGGCGTTGTCGATGCCGCGAAACGAGAGCGTGGGCCCCTGCTCGCTGCCTTCAGCGGAGTGGTTGTAGACGACGTCGAGGATCACCTCGAGGCCGGCCGCGTGGAGCGAGCGCACCATCTCCTTGAACTCGCGGACCTGCCCGCCACGATTGCCCGAGGCCGAGAAGCGTTGATCGGGCGCGAAGAAACCCAGCGTGTTGTAGCCCCAGTAGTTGGTGAGCCCGCGCTCCTGCAGAAACCCTTCGGGCGCGCACTCGTGCACCGGCAAGAGCTCGACGCTGGTCACCCCGAGCCCGACCAGGTGTTTGATCACCGCCGGGTGCGCGAGGCCCGCGTAGGTGCCCCGCAGCGCTTCGGGCACTTCGGGGTGCAGCTGGGTGAGGCCCTTCACGTGGGCTTCGTAGATCACCGCGCGCCGCCAGATGATCTGCGGTCGTTCATCGCCACGCCAATCGAAGTCGTCGGCGACCACCACCGAACGAGGTGCGCCCGCGGCCGAGTCACGGGTATCGAGCGTGTTCACGTTGCCGTGATGCCCCACCAGCGGCGCTGACCAGTCGGGTTTGCCCGCGAAGGCGCGCGCGTAGGGGTCGACCACCAGCTTGTGCGGGTTGAAACGATGACCGTGGTGCGGCGCCCAGGGGCCGTGCACCCGAAAGCCGTAGAGCGCACCGGCCTGCAGCGCCGGGATGTAGCCATGGAACACGTGATCGGTCTGATCCCTCAGCGGCAACCGAGCGATCTCCCGCTCGGGATTTTCGGGATCGAACAAACACAGCTCGACCGAGGTCGCGTGGTGCGAAGCGAGCGCGAAGTTGACGCCCTCGCGATGACAGGTCGCGCCCAGCGGATACGGAACTCCAGGCCATACGTCGTACACGGCGCGCACTGTACGACAGACGAACCCACTGTCTCCCACGAGAGTCACCGCAAGCGGGCCCCCAAGGTCGAGCTCTTGGCCCGTGCTACCCAGTGAGCCATGAGCCGAATCGCACTCGCCCTCATCACCCTGCTGGCCGCCGCCGCCTCCGCCGCAGACACCTGGACCACGCCGTTCGCGGGAGTGCGCAAGCTCTACCGAACCAACGCCTCCCCGGCCTGGCAGATCCACGCGCTGGAGATCGATCTCGACCAACCCGGGGTACGCCTGCGCAGCACGGCCACCGGAGAACGCCGCCGCACCCCGCAGTCCTTCGCGCAGCTGGTGGGCGCGCAGCTCGCGGTGAACGCCGACTTCTTCAACTTCACCGACTACACCACCACCGGTCTGGCCGCGGGCAACGGCACCGCCTGGGCCGGCACGTCAGACGACAACCAGGAGACCACCTTCGCGTTCGGCACCAACCGCTACGAGCTCTCCGCGAAGGCCTCGTTGGTCACCTTCAACGCGAGCTGGATGCAGGGCGTGGTGTCAGGCAAGCCCGACCTCGTGCGCAGTGGCGCGATCACCACCGCACAACACAGCACCAGCTTGTGCAACGTGCGCCACCCGCGCACCGCCCTCGGTCTCTCGCAAGACGGCAAGACGCTCTACCTGGTGGTGGTCGACGGCCGCACCACCGCCTCGGTCGGCATGACGTGCGGAGAACTGGCGACGCTGATCAAGGGCCTCGGCGCGTTCCACGCGGCCAACCTCGACGGCGGCGGCAGCTCGTCGATGTACATCGCAGGTCAGGGCACGGTGAATCGCCCCTCCGACGGCACGCCGCGCGTGGTGGCCAACCACCTCGCGATCTTCGCGCCCGCCACCGGCGCCACCGGCACGCTCACGGGTCTCATCTACGAAGGCAGCAACACCGCAGCGCGGCTCAGTGGAGCGACGGTGCAGGTCACCGGCGGCCCCCGCATCGTGACGGATCCGACCGGCGTCTACTCCTTCGATCTCCCGCCCGGCTCGTGGACCGTCACCGCCTCGAAGCCCGGCTTCGTCACCCAGAGCGTCACGCGCACCGTCACCGCGGGCGCGCCCATCTGGGGTTCCATGGGCCTGACCCGCGTCGCCGTGCCGGTCGACACCGATGGAGACGGCATCACCGACACCGCTGACAACTGCCCCAACGACACCAACGCAGGCCAGCGCGACACCGACGCGGACTCCGATGGCGACGCGTGTGACGGCGATGACGACGCCGACCAGGTGCCCGACGAAGACGACAACTGTGTGTTGGTGAGCAACCCCACGCAGCTCGACACCGATCGCGACGGCAAGGGCGACGCGTGCGACACGGTGACCGATCCCATCGACGCAGGTCAGCCCGACGCGGGTGAGGTGGAGCCTGAAGAAGATGCGGGCGTGATCGAAGACGCAGGCGTCGTCGAAGTCGATGCGGGCACGCCTGGGCTCGACGCCGGCACCGGCACCGAGGCCGTCGATGCGGGCTCGGTCGACGCGGGCAGCGTGGTGGTCATCGGCGAACCAGAGCCGACGAACCCCACGCCCCGGGGCTGCGCGGCGCTTCCCGGAGCGATGCTCTGGCTGGGCGCCGTCTGGTTGCTGCGACGCACCGTCAACAGAGGTCGATGAACTGCCTGAGCAGCCGCGTGCCCCACGGCGTCTCACGTGCTTCGGCCTTCCCGCACGCGGCCGTGGTGATGCAGTACCGAATCGAAGCCGCATCCATCTCGGGGTGGAACTGAACCCCGAACACCCGCGGCCCGCGGGAAAATGCCTGCACGCCGCAGACATCGTTGAACGCGAGCACCTGCAGGTCGCCACCCGCCACCACGAGATCCTCGTGCGTGGCCTGCACGTCGAAACGCTCCGGGAACCCGGCGAAGAGCGGCGACCGCTTTCCCTCTTCGGTCAGCTTCACGAAGACCGTTCCCAGCTCACGCCCGGTCGCGCACTTTTCTACCCGCGCACCGAATTGCCAGGCGAGCAGCTGATGCCCGAAACACACGCCGAGCACCGGCGTGCCCTGCTCCGACGCGTTGGCCATGAAGTCAGCGGCTCGGTGCATCCACTCGGTGGGCGCGGTCACCGAGAGCGGTGAGCCGGTCATGATCACGCCGTCGAAACCATCGATCGATGGAGGCAGCTCGCCCGCGTGGAGCTCGACGGGCTGCAGCGCCACCTCTCCGCACGCGCGCAAGAACCACGACTCGTAGTCGCCCAGCACCGCCTTCGAACTGGTCACACCCGGCTTGAGCAACAGCACCCGCTTCTTCATGCGGTCTGCATTTTACTCCGAGCCCATCGAGTCGGGATCTTCTCGCTTGATGCGCAGCTGGTTGGTGATGTCTTTCACCCCGCGCACCCGGTCAGCCGCCTCTTCGATGCGCTGCTTCATCCATCGTTCGGGCACGGTGCCGGTGAGGAACACCTCGCCCTTGTCGACGCGCACCTCCACGTCGCTCGAGTCGATGTCGTGCAGGTGCATCACCTCGTCGCTGACGTCTTCGAGGATGCGGCTGTCAGGGCGTTGATAGCCCTTCGGCCCGGTCGCTTGTGGGGGTGGCTCCGCGGCGGGCTTCGGCGCGGGCGCTTGTTGCGGCCCCAGACCCCATTCACGCATCTCGGGGTACGCACCCCACATGCCCAGCCTGCGAATTCGTTTCGAAAGAGTGGCCATTCACGAGTCTCCTCCCGCTTGAATGAACTTCCGGCGAGGTTGGCGCAACTGGCCGGCCTGCGCGTTCAGGCGGCGCGGGCCGCGGCTTCTTTCGACGGGGGCGAGACCTCGAGGAGCGAAGTGCCCGCGAGCACGTTGGCCCTCGCGACGATCGATTCCAGTTCGGTCACGTCGTCGATGAAGCGCACGCCTGTCCAATCGGCCGAGGCAGCGATCGTCTCGGTCATCGCAGCAAGCGCGAAACCACCCGCCTCCATGCCGTCGTTCGTCTTCACCCAACGGCGCACCTCGCCACTCGACCCCGCAGCTGATGCGACCAACTCGACAGCGCTCGAGACGTTGCGCAGCAACACCCGCCGCAACACCGTGAAGTAGCCGCGCATGAACGCCTGAAAGAGCTTGCTGCGCGAGAGCCAGCTGGGAATCAGAATGAAGGCGGGCACCAGGATTCCAGGCTTCGGGGAGAACACCACGTCGACCTTCGGCGCGTGGGTGCTGGCGAAGATCATGAACGCTTCGGCCAGCGACATGTACCCGGTCGGCCGCGTGACGCCGCCGAAGTCGAGTGAAGGCCCGCGCCGCATGCGCGGCTCTTCGATGCGTTGGCCCGCCTCGTATCGAATGGCGGGCACCTCCATGCCCTTCACCATCAGGGCGATCGTGCCGGTGCCCGAACCACTGAAGGGGCTCGACGCCACGCCCAGGCTGACGCGCTCCAACGTTCCAACCCGCGCAGCCACGTCACGCGCGAGCAGATTGCTCACGCCGGTGAAGATGCCGCCGCCGAGCACCAACCTTCCTTTGGTGCCCACGTGCGCTGCGTGCAGCCGCTCGACACAGGGCGCTTCGCTGGTGGCTTCGATCACGCACTTGCCGCGCTCCAGGCACCAGGCGATCACCGCGTCGGGTGCATTGCTCACCGTGTCCGAGAGATCGACCACCACGTCGAACGGCGTGAGCGCGGCGAAGGTCTCCGGCCTGGTGACGTCGACCTGCACCTCGGAGCGCCGCGACGCGACCGCCACGTCAGCGCCCGCCTTGCGCAGACCCGCCACCACCCGGCTGCCCAGAAAACCGCTTCCACCCAGGACCACGATGCGTGCCATGGCCAAGAAGGTAAAAGGAGTCGTTCATGGCGCCCACTCGCATTCGGAAGCCGAAAGCCTCCGCGCTCCCTGAACGGCTGCGCCCTCGGAAATCACCCTCGCAAGGCCGGGCGAAAGTGCTGGTCTCGGCGGTGTTGGAGGCAGGGTCTCGCGTCTTGACCGAACAGGGCTACGAGACGTTGTCCATGCAACGGGTCGCGAAGATCGCCGGCGTGAGCCCGGGTTCGCTCTACCAATACTTTCCCGACAAGGCGGCGCTGGTGGCCGCGATCATCGAGGCGATGTCCGAACGCGAGCTGGCGTTTCACCTCGCGCAGTTCGCCGGGCTGCCGGCAGACGCGACGCTTGCTCAGGCGCTCGAACGCATGGTGCGCAGCGTGTTGGCGTTTCAGCGCAACGAAGGGCCGCTCATGCGCCGCGGGCTCGAGTCGATGCAGTACCTGGGGCGTTACCCTGCGCTCGCCGCGCGCGTGACCGACGCTGCGCGATCGTTGCAGCTCGTGCTCGAGGCGCATCGCAGTGAGATCGCCGTCGATGATCTCGAGCTGGCCACCCACGTGCTCGCCAACGCGATTCACAGCCTCACCCACGACGGTGTGCTGCCCCGCCCTGCTTCACTCGATGACGAGACGTTGGTGCGCGAGGTGATGCGGCTGGTGATGGGCTACCTGCAGCACAAAACAAAGGGCCCGCCCCTTCGAAAAGGAGCGAGCCCAGAGTGACACCAGCAAGACTGTGAATCAGTCCTTCAGGTGCGCGAAGGCCTTGGAGACCTCCGTCATCTTGATGGACTTCAGCTTGGCGCCGTAAACCGCCTTCAGCTTGTCGTCCAGGTTGATGGTCTGGCCATCGTTCAGCTTGTTCTTCTTGAAGTACTCCCAGAGCTTCTTGATGACCTGGGTGCGGGGCAGCGGCTTCGCGCCAATGACCTCAGCGAGCTGAGGCGAAGGGGTGAGCTCCTTCATGAATGCAGCGCTGGGCTTGCGGGCGGACTTCGCGGGCTTCGCGGTCTTCTTTGCGGCGGGCTTCTTAGCGGCCATCGTTCTTCCTTTGTAGGACTGCGGTGGACTGAAGGCCCCCTCCCCGGGGACGCTTTCTACGGCTCCCTTTCGGAAAACCGAGACGCGGTTGCTAGCACCTCCCCGAGGGAAAAACAGCCCTTCGATCAGATTTTTCGAGGGAAACTCGCTCGTATGAGCAGCAAGTCGATCCTGATCACCGGTGCGAATGGGTTCCTCGGCGCGTGGCTCGCGAAGGCGTTGGTCGCTCGGGGAGATCAGGTCAGATGCCTCGTTCGCGCAGGAAGTGACGCGTCGGCGCTCGCGAACGTCGCAGCGAAAATCGTCGCAGGTGACGTCACTGATCCCGCATCACTCACGCCTGCGCTCGAGGGCGTGCACACCGTTTTTCATCTCGCGGGCATTCGACGCGGCGCCACGCGTGATGCGTTCATGCAGGTCAACGCCGAGGGCACGCGCCACGTGGCCGACGCGATGGTGGCCGCGGGCAGCAAACGTTTCGTGCTCGTCGGCTCACTCGCCGCGACGGGCCCTTCGGTCGGCGGCGTGCCGCGCGTGGAGGAAGATTCGTTCGCGCCGCAGGAGTGGTACGGCGAATCGAAGGTCGAAGCCGAGAAGATCGCGTTCACGTATTCGGATCGGCTCGAGGTCACCTGCTGCCGGCCCGCGCGGATCATCGGGCCCGGTGATCACGAGAACCTCACGTTCTTCAAGCTCGTGAAGAAGGGCATCGTGCTGCGCCTGGGCGGCCCTGAGCGCAAGTTGTCCTTCGTCGACGTGGAAGACGTGGTCGATCAACTGCTGCTGCAGGCGGACCTCACAGCGGCCGTGGGCGAGTCTTTTTTCTGCGCGTCGGACGAGACCGAGAGCGTGGAAGAGCTGATGCGGATCGTGGGTGAGGTGTTGGGCCTCAAGCCGCGCACCGTCTACGTGCCCGAGCTGGTGCTCACCGCGTTGGGCAATGCCGCCGATCTGATCACCAACGTGAGCGGCCGCAAACTGCCCCTGAATCGAAAACTCGCCCGCCAGCTGCTCGCACCTGGGTGGACCTGCAGAATCGACAAGGCGAGGCGCCTGTTGGGTTACACGCCCAGGCGCACCATCGCCGAGTCACTGCGAAGAAGCGCAGAGAGCTACCTCCAGCTGGGCTGGCTCTGACCAACGAAACCAAGCCCAAAACGGAAGAGCTCCCTCTCCCCGAGGGGGAGAGCAGAGCCGGTCCAGCGAAACGCTGGGCGTGCGCAGCTGAAGCGAAGCGCAAGATGCGCCGAGGCGTAGCGACCCAGAAAAAGAGGGTTGGGGAGAGGGCTTTCGTGTCTCTTACTGACCGCTGGCCAACCGCGTGAACGAGTCGCTGACCTGCGGCTGACCGTCGTTGTTCGTGTCGGTCCACTCGTAGATGTACCAGCTGTCGGTGTACGCGGTGCGGTTGGGGAGCATCACGTTGGCCCAGTACCAGGCCGCCGCCTGCGTGCCGTTGCCCGGGCTGCACAACCCGTACGCCACCAGCGCCAGGGTGCCCGACGTCGGATCGATCGCCAGCTCCACCAGGAACACGTCGTTGTGCGCCCCACCCGTGCCACCATCAGCCAACGTCGCCGCACACGCTGACTGAAGCCGCGTGACCAGGATCGGATCCGCCATGCCCGCATCAGGAGCGAGGCGCTGCTTGAAGTAGAACTCGGTGCCCGGGGTGTTGTTCGAGAAGTACACCTTGGTGACCTTGCGCGTGCGCTCCAGCCACTTCACCGGCAGGTTGGGGAACGGGCCACCGGCCGTCACCACCGTCGAGCCGCCGCCCTGCAGCAGCGCGCCACCGTCTTGATCCACGAACGCGGGATCGTTGTCGTCACCGTACGTGAGCGTGGTGGTCGCCGAGCAGTACTGCGTGATGGTCGACGCGAGCACCGTGGTCGCTGCGTTGTCGAGGGGGATGCCGTCACGAATGGCCACCACGTTGCGGTTGGCGCAGAAGTTCGGGAACACCTTCGCCTTGCAGCTCATGCCATCGCAGAACTGATCGACACCACACACCACGCCGCACGCGCCGCAGTCGCTCAACGTGGTGGTCGAGCGGCAGTCGCTGTTGCAGCACGCCTGGTTGGCGCCGCACGCGCGGTTGCACGCGCCGCAGTTGTCGGCGTCGGCCTGCAGGTTTTCGCAGCGGCCGTTGCAGCACGCCTCGTTGTTGCCGCACGGAGCATTCACACCACACGCGCCCACGCAGGTGCCGTTCTGGCAAACCGTACCGGCCGCGCACTGCGTGTCGCTGGTGCACATCTGGCACGAGTGGTTCGGCAGACAGACACCCGAGGGGCAATCCGTGCCGGTCTTGCAGCCCTGCTCGCAGACGAAGTCGGGGCGGCAGTACTGGCCGGTGGGGCAATTGTCGGTCGCGCCCGGCAGGCAGGCCACGCACGCGTTGGTGGTGGTGTTGCAGCGCGGGGTGGTGCCGCCGCACTGCGCGTCGGAGAGGCACTGCACGCACTGCTGCATGTGGCACACGCCGTTGGGGCAATCGGTGTTGCCGAGGCAGCCCACGCAGGTGTTGCTCGAGGGGTCGCAGACCGGCCGGTTCGGATCGCGGCAGTCAGCGCCCGTGGTGCACTGCACGCACGAACCGGTGGCCGGGTTGCACACGGTGAGCGGCGCGTTGGGGCACTGGGTGCCGTTGACGCACTCCACGCACTGACCGCGCGTCGCGTCGCACACCAGGCCCGAAGGACAGGTGGGGTTTTGCGCCGAGCAGCCCGTCACGCACGTGTTGTTCGTGCAGACACTGCCCGCGCCACATTGAGAGTCGATCACGCACGCGACGCAGCCGACGCCCGGCTTGCACACGCCCTGCGGGCATCGATCGCCATCGCCGTTGCAGCCCGCTTCACACGCGCCGTTGAGGCAGACAAAACCTTCGGCACAGTGTTCGTCGACGACGCACGCGACACACAGGCCGGTGTCGTCGCACTTCATCGCGGCGGGGTTGGTGCAGTCCTGCTCGGTGGTGCAGGTGCCCGCTGCGACGTTGCAAGCGCAGCCCGAAAGAAACGCGAAGAACACGACGGCGAGGAGTGAGCGCGAAGACATGCGCGCCCTTTGTCCCCACATCGGCCTACCCGTCAAGTCCCCGGGGTCGCAGGCGTTTTCTCAGCCGCCAAGACTGATGCAAGATCGATTGGCTTTGCGCCCATCGCGTGGAACCCGCCGTCGACGCGAATGAGTTCTCCGGTGGTCGAAGGCATCCAGTCCGACATGAGCACGCAGGCGGTTCGCGCCACGGCGTCGACGGCCGCGTCACTGCGCGCGTCCCAACCCAGCGGCGCCTGCTCACCCCAGGTGTTCTCGAGGTACTTGAAGCCGGGAATGCCCTTGGCCGCGATGGTGGCGATGGGGCCGGCGGCCAGCGAGTTCACGCGGATCTTCTTCGGGCCCAGGTCACGCGCGAGGTACCGCACGATCGCCTCGAGCCCCGCCTTGCACACGCCCATCCAGTCGTAGAGCGGCCAGGCCTGGGTGGAGTTGTCGAAGTCGAGGGTGACGATGCCGCCGCCCTTGTCCATCAAGGGGGCGAGCGCGGCCGAGAGTTCTTTGAGCGAGAAAGCGGAGACGCGGAAAGCGTTCTGCACCGACTCCCAGGGCGTGCTGAGGAACTTGCCGCCCAGCGCGTCTTCGGGCGCGAAGGCGATCGCGTGCAGCACGCCGTCGAGGCGGCCCCACTTCGCCTTCACCGCGTCGTGCAGCTTGGGAAAGTGCTCGGGGTTGGTGACGTCGAGCTCGAGCACCTCGGGCACCGGGTTCAGCTTCCGGGCGGTGCGCTGGGTCAGCGACATCGGCCGGCCGAAGCTCGTGAGAACCACTTCGGCGCCCTGCTGCTGCGCCAGCTCGGCGACGGAGAACGCGATCGACTGCGGCGTCAGCACGCCCGTGATGAGGATCTTCTTTCCCTGGAGGAGCATGGGGTGCGTCTACTCCAAGCCACGTCGACCCTCGCCCACATTTCTCAGGCCGGCGGGGGCAGGAGTGCGGTGCGAGCCTCGACGGCCAACGCGCGAATGCGGTCGATCCAGCGATTCAGGTCAACCGCCGCAGGGGCGGCTCTGAGCCGTTCGGTGGGCGACGGGTAGCGGTAGGTCGTGGCGTAAGCCGAGAGTGGGGCCAGGACTCACAGCTTCGTGCGCCACTCGTCGTTGTCGGGCAAGTCTGCGATCAACGCGGCGAGGTTGTGATCGTTGGTCGCGTGAAGACCACGCTGAAGTCTGACCGACTTGATGACTTTCTCTGCGGCCTGCTGAAGGTGAAAGGCAGCGAAGCGGCTGGGCGGCTCCTGAGCCAGGCGCGTGGCGGCCTCGAGCTCGCTGTCTACATCATCGAGATAGGCTGAGATGACGAGCGGATCGGGTCTCGGGGCGTCAGCGGGCATAGACGACCACGCCTTCGG
>JANODF010000867.1:0-2382 GCA_031412555.1 Archangium sp.
CGAAGTTCTTCATGCCCGAGTCGCTGTTCTTCGCGCTGTTTTGCGCCTCGGTCTACGCGCGGATGTTGGGTCTCCAGCACAAGCTCGCTGTTCCGGTGCTGCTCGCCGGCGCGCTCGGTGGCCTGCTCTACTTCGTCAAACCGCACGCACTCGTGTTGATGGCTGCGAATGTTTGTTTTCTTCTCGTGCTACCCGGCAGGTTGAGGCTGCTCGCACTCTTCGGTGCCGGGCTGCTCGGAGTGGTCGGGGTGGGCCGGTGGGCAGCGCCTGCGCGCGGTGGCGGGCCGAGCCTGGGCCTGTATCAATTTGTGCTCGACGAGGTGCTCGGTCGACTTGTCAACTCAGGCACAACGATGGTGAATACCGTGCTGGAGGTCGCTGCAGGGCACGCGTTCTTCTGGTTTGGCGGTTTGGGGCTCAGTTTGCTCGTCGCCGTCTCCGTGCTCGTGCCGAAGCTGCGTCTGCGCAAAGCCGGCGTCGAGGTGCCCCGAAGCTTGTGGCTGATGTCGCTCTACCTCTTGATCACCGGGCTCGCCCTCGTCGGTATGGCTGTCGGGTTCTCGAGCCTCGTGGGCGACGTGGGCCGGATCCACAGCCGGTACTATTTCTTTCTCTACCCGCTGGCGTTGCTGGTCCTCTTCCAATTCGACCGGGTGCAGTTGACGTTGGGCGGCAAAGTGATCGGGCTCATCATGGCGATCGTGGGGCCGGCGCTCGTGCTGAGGTTTGCGGAGACCTATTCCTGGATGCTGTACATGTCGCTCGTGGGCGATGGCCCGGAGTTGGGCTTCGCCTTCTTCTCGAAACCCTGGTCCATTGCGCTGACGCTGGCCGCGGCAATCGCGGGGGCGGCGACCGTTTTGCGGCCCCAGCGGCTGGGCCTGCTGCTCGTGGTCTTTTCCGTGACCGCGGTGATCAGCAGCATCGACGTGACCTTGAAGCAGAAGAGTCTCTTTCGCGAACCCCTCACCATCGGAAGGCCCGCCGTGGCCGCAGAAGAGTTTCTGGGCACTGACAAGATGGTCGGCGCGGTCGTCGTAGGCGAACAACGGGACCAGGTGACGAAGTTTCTCTTCTACCTTTCGACGACGCCCTCGATCCAGGAGCTCCCCAAGGGCTCGAACCTCGAGCAGATCGCGGCGGGGTTCCCGCAATCAACGCACGTCATCGCGCTCTCCGAGAGCTACGTTCTCCCGGCCCCGCTGTTTCAGTGCACCACCGTTGGCCAACTCAGAGTCTGCACCATCACTCGATGAAGACGCTCCGCCCGATCTCCTGGACTCTCGGCATCGCAGTGGTGATCCCCTGCCATCGGGTCAAGCACCACATCGCTGAGGTGATCGGGGCCATCGGCCCCGAGGTCGACGTCATCTATTGTGTCGACGACGCCTGCCCGGAAGACAGCGGGGGCTTCATCGAACGGGAGATTCAAGACGAACGTGTGCGCGTCTTGCGCAACCCGCAAAACCTGGGTGTCGGAGGCGCGGTGATGACGGGCTATCGAGCGGGGGCGGCGGACGGCGCGCGGGTGATCGTCAAGATCGACGGCGACGGGCAGATGGACCCGCGCTTGATCCCGCGCTTCGTCGCCCCGTTGTTGCGCGGCGATGCCGACTACACCAAAGGCAACCGCTTCTACGATCTACGAAGCCTCAGCTCGATGCCGGGAGTGCGCATCTTCGGCAACGCGGCGCTCTCGTTCATGGCGAAGTTTTCGACCGGGTACTGGGACCTGTTCGACCCGACCAATGGCTACACAGCCATCGACGTCGACATCGTTCGGCTCCTTCCCCTCGACAAGGTCAGTCAGCGATACTTCTTCGAGACGGACCTGCTCTTCAGATTGAACACGGTGCGGGCCGTGGTGATCGACATTCCCATGGATGCCCGCTACGGCGCGGAGGTCAGCGGCCTGAAGATCTCGAGGATCCTCGGTGAGTTCGCCTTCAAACACGCGCGAAACTATCTCAAACGGCTCGTTTACAATTACTTCCTGAGGAACCTGTCGGCGGCCTCGCTCGAGCTCCTGGCGGCGCTGACGTTGCTCACGTTCGGAATCGCATTCGGCGGTTTTCACTGGTGGACCGCTGCTGCTTCGGGTCTGCCCACCCCGGTGGGCACCATCATGATCGCGACCGTGTCGGTGGTGAGCGGCCTTCAATTTCTTCTCGCGTTCCTCAGCTTCGACGTGGCGAGTGTTCCAAGGCAGGCGCTGCACCCCTTGCTGCACCCCGAACGTTCCCTCGCTGGCGGCGAGTCGCCGATGCGCTCGATTGAAGTGAAGGCCTCAGTCCCGTGAGTGTCCAGGGGCGCTTGGGGCAAGACCCCGAACGGCGCTTCGCGATTGCCGTCGCGCTCCTGTTCCCCTGGGTGATGTTGCTG
>JANODF010000868.1:0-6806 GCA_031412555.1 Archangium sp.
CCCATCGTGCATCAACCACAGCGCCCTCAAACCCTTCGGCACGGTGAAGCCGAGCTTGTGCTCCAGCTTGGAGAGCTGAATCGGCTTGGCCCCCGGCGAGAGCGACTGCATCAGCACCGCCGCTTCGTGTTCTTTCAGCCACGCAGCGAGGCGGCGGAACGAGTCGACCAGCGAGACCTGATCTCCCACGGGGCGCGGCGCTGGCGGAGTCTTGTCGGTCGGCATGAGGGCCGCCTACTTCATTCCGTCACCGAATCACCACCAACGCTTCGCGGATGGAGTTCATGCTCTTCGATCGAGGTTCCTGCCGCTGACTGTTGTCGGCCTGAAGGAAGCCCGCCGTTGTGCCAAAAGAGGCTTCGATGTCGCAGCCCTCAGACAAGCGGAAGCACGCCCGAATCGAATCGAGCCTCGTGTGCAACATCGCCACGGCCACCGGTGTGTTCGATGCGGTGGTGGCCAATCTCTCGAAGGGCGGGGCGGCGATCATCGCGGGCCTGGGCGTGGCGGAGGTGGGGGAGACCGTCACCTTGATGCTCGAGCGTGAAGAGGGGCTGGTCACCCTGGCGTTGCCCGGCACCGTGGTGCGCAAAGAAGAGCAAGACCAACGAGGCCGCTACGGCGTGGAGTTCGAGCCGCTCCCGCCCGATGAAGACGCGCAGCTCGGCATGTTGCTGCAGCTGCTGCTCACCGCGGCAGGTCAAGGGCGGCGAGCGCATCCCCGCGTGGCCACCCGGGTCGAAGTCACCTGCCGCACCGAGAGCATCTTTCGGGGCTGGGTCAGCGACCTGTCGAAGGGCGGGCTGGCCATCAAGAGCGTGCGCGACGTGGTGGTGGGCAGCTCCATCGCCGTCTCGTTCGGCGTGCGCGGCTTGAGAAGCCTGGTGGAGGTCTCTGGCCAGGTGGTGAGCACCCAGCAGGTCGAAGGTGGCTACCGCCTGGGCGTGAACTTCGTTCCGCTCACCCCGATGGAGCAGGCGCAGGTCGCGCGCACGTTGGATCTGCTGCTCGACATCGCCTTGCCTGACGGCGAGGTCGTCGAAGACGACGACTGATCAGCAGCCCAGCGGCTCCACTCGATGCGATCGCCCATGGTTTCGGCGTGCCGCCGCCAGGCGAGGCGAGCTGGCGACCTCAGGAGACAGGGAGCCCGGTGGGCAGGCGCACCGTGAAGGTCGAACCACGCCCCACCTCGCTCTCGACCGAGATCGCGCCCCCATGCTCGTTGACGATCTGCCGCGCGCCCGCAAGCCCAATGCCGACGCCGTGAATCGTCTGGTGCAGCGCGCTGTCGCCCCGGGCGTACCAGTCGAAGATTCGGGTGAGGTCGGCGGGCGCGATGCCGACGCCGCTGTCCTTCACGCGGACGAAGGCGTCTTGCCCCGGAGCCGTCGCCGGCTCGAGTTCGACCCTCACCACCCCACCTCCGGGGCTGTACTTGACCGCGTTCGAGACGAGGTTGTTGATCACCCGCTCGAGCCGCTTGGAGTCCCACGTGCCGAGCACCGGCCCGGCCGTCACGTTCAGCTCGAAGTGATGGTCTGGAGAAATCTGCTCGTGTTCTTCCACCAGTGACTTCACCAGGGCACTGAGGTCCATCGGCTGGAGATCGAGCTCCAGGGACTTGCCTGCATGAAGCCGCGCGACGTCGAGCAGCTCGTCGAGCAGCCGATCCATTCGCCGGGTCTGGCGCCAGAGCCGCTGGAGCGTCGAGAGGACCTTCTCGCGCGGAAGCGACTGCTCTGCGTCGAGCTGGCGCCGCAAGAAGTCGACTCCGATCGACATGGCGGTCAGCGGGTTCTTCAGGTCGTGAGAGACGAGCGCGACCAGTTGATCACGCGCGTGAACGGCCTCTTCCGTGCGCTTGAGTGCGCTGAGCACCTCGGCTTCTGCCGACCGCTGGGCGGTGATGTCGCGCACGGTACCCAACATCCGAATGGGTCGACCCTGCGGGGCCTCCGTGATGCCCTGCGAATCGAACCAGCGATCCGAGCCGCCGAGGGTGACCTGTTCGGTCCGGCCGACGCTCTCGACCCACACCACGCGCCCATCGGGGCGGGCGACGCGGAATTCGCATTGGTAGAGCGTGCCGGTGTCGATCGCGGCTCGCACTGCGGCGACCACTCGGGCCCGGTCGTCTTCATGTACGAGGCGGAAGAGGTGTGCGCCGGTACCCTCGAACTCGTCGGGTGCGAGCCCGTGAAGCTGGTAGCACTCAGGAGACCAGTCTGCCTCGTCGGTGGTGACGTTCCAGCTCCAGATGCCGGTGCTCGAGGCCGCGAGCGCGAGGCGCAACTGGCGTTTGTTGTCGGCCAGGCGCTCCTCGAGGCGGGTGCGCTCGCTGATGTCGACCGCCACGCAGGTGACGCCGGCGATGTTCTGGGCAGCGTCGTAGAGCGGCTCGATGACGAGGTCGTAGTGACACGCTTGACCCTTCGTTTGAATCACGACCGGTTCGCGGTGACCCAGACCCGTCCGAATCACTTCACGCTTGAGGCGCTCCGTCATCTCTGCGTCGGCGGTGCGCTCGAAGAGTTCGACGTCGAGCTTACCGACGACCTCGTCGGCGCGCAGCCCGAGGGCGGGGTTGTGGATCCACGTGTAGCGAAGGTCGAGGTCTTGATTGAAGACCACCACTTGCGAACTCTCGAGCGCCAGCTCGAAGTGTCGGGTGCTGAGCCGAAACTGTTCGCGCTCGCGACGCAGGGCCTCGTCGGCTTCCTTGCGCGCGGTGAAGTCGGTGCTCGCGCCGATCCACTCCCTGATCTTTCCCGGTTGGTCGTACACCGGCGCCGCTTGCACGGTGAACCAGCGATACCCGCCATCGCGTGCTTTCAGCCGCACCTCCACCGCGAAGGGGCTCCCGGCGGCAAAGCCGCGGTTGCTCTCGGCGACGTACGCGGCTCGATCTTCGGGGTGGATCGAGCTGACCCAGCCGAAGCCATTGGCCACCGTGGCCTCGAGGCCTGTCAGCTCGAGCCAGTTTCCACTGATGGTGGTGAATTCACCCGTGGGGGCCGCTCGCCAGATGATCTGCGCGCTCGCAGAGACGAGGGCGCGGTAGCGGTCGACGCTCAGCGAGGCGGTCTCGCGCGCCGCCTGCGCTTCGTCGTGCAGCGCCGCCCGCTCGAGCGCCTGCCCGCACAGCCTGCCCACCAGCTTCAGGTGTTCGCGTTCTTCGTCGGAGAACAGGTGCGCATCGCCAAAGAGCAGGCCCATCGCCCCGATCATCCGCTTCCCGCCTTGCAACGGCACGATCGCGAGCCCGGCGAACGCCCTCATGAGGGGCACCAGCGCTGGGAACTGACGCTCGCGCTCGGCCACTGTTTCGAAGGTGAAGAGGGCCCCGGTGCGCAAACACGCGGCGGCGGGGACGGGCTCATCGACGCTGAACTGGTGCCCCGTGTGATCGCCGAGAAGGTCGAGCGGGAGGCTGGCCTCGAACCTGAAATGCGAACCGTCTTCCGTCGCCATGGCCACGTAACCGGCCGCCGCGCCGAGCGCCTTCACGCTCTGCTCGACGATGAGGGGCACCATCTGTTGCGCGCGGGCCACGCGAGACAAGCCCTCGGCGAGCACCTGCAGCTGAGAGGTCCTGCGCTGCGCGTGTTGAAGCTGCACTTCGAGCCGCCGCTTGATGAGCGCGTTCCCGAGGGTGCGGCTGAGCAATGAGGGGCTCAGGTCCTCCTTGTTCAAGAAGTCGGTGGCGCCCGCCTCGAGGGCCCGGCGCGCGATATCGGGTTGGCCTGTCGAGGTGCAGGCCACCACGGCGCCGCCCCACGTCGGGAGCGCGCGCAGGGCCTTCAACACCGCCAGCCCGTCCATGCCAGGCATGTTCTGGTCGAGCAGCAGCACATCGTACGAGGTGCGGCGACAGGCCTCGAGGGCGCCTTGCCCACTGATTGCTTCGTCGACCACATGGTGAAGCGCCGCATCGCGAGCGAGGTGATGGCGCATCGCCGCCCGGTCTTCCGCGTTGTCATCGACCACCAGCACCCGAAGCGTCGGCTTCACGACTGCCCGGGAGGCAGGAGCACAGCGCCAAACCAGTAGTCGAGCAGCGCGCGCAGCGATTCTTCCTGGGCACTGAGGTCCATCAGCTTGGGTTGGTACCCGGAGGCGCCGTGCTGGTAGCAGAACAACACGTCGGCCTCGTTCGTCGAGGTGGTCAAGACCACGACGGGAATGGCTCGAGTCGTCTGATCGGCCTTGAGCCGCTTGAGCAAGACCCGGCCGTCGGTGCCCGGCAGGTTGAGATCGAGCAGCACCACCGCAGGCCTCGGGCGCTCGCTCTTGAGGGTCTGCCACGCCTCTTCGCAGCCATGAAAATGCTCGACGGTGCCCTGGAACTTCAGTCTGCGGAACGCCCGGTTCAGCGCCTCCATGTCTTCGTCGCTGTCATCCACCACCAGCAACCTGCGCAGCGCGGTCATGGCTTCTCCTCCCCCAACGTGAACCAGAAGGTGCTGCCTTCGCGTTCACGCGAGCGAAGCCCGACGCGCCCCCCGTGTCGCTCGACGATCTTCTTCACGATGGTCAGCCCTGCGCCGGTCCCCCCGCCGAATTCACCTTGCGCGTGGAGCCGCTTGAAGATCCGAAAGACCTCTTCGTGGTGGTCCTCAGCGATGCCGATGCCGTTGTCTTCCACGAAGAAGCAGCGCGCTGCCCCTTCGGCTTCGAGCGGAAAACCCGGCTCGCCTGTCTGCCAGAAGCCGACCGCGACGCGTTTGTCGACCTTGTCGTTGTACTTGAGCGCGTTCGAAATGAGGTTGGTGAACACCTCGATGAGTGAGCTGCGATCCGCGAGCACCCGCGGGAGTCGCCGGGGAATCGAGATGAGGGGCTCCGACTCGCGAGCCCGGGGCAAGACCAGCTCGATCGTCTCTGTGACCAGCTCGTCGAGGTCGATGCTGCTCTTCTCGAGCACCGTCTTGCCCAGGCGTGAGAACAGCAGGAGCGAATCGATGAGCTCCTGCATGCGCTTGCTGAGGCGAACGATCGTCTGAAGCCGTGCCCTGCCTTCGGCATCGAGGGTCGCGTCACTGTCTTCCAGAATGAAGTGGGCGTAGTTGAAGATGCCCCGGAGCGGTTCCTTGAGATCGTGACTGGCCACGAACGCGAAGGAGTCGAGCTCGGTGTTCGATCGCGCCAGGTCTGCGTTGAGGCGCTCGATCTCTCCGCTTCGATGCAGCACGAACTCGAGGATTGCGACGCGCAGGTGGCTCACGCCGGCGACTTCGAGCTCAGTCCACGGCTTCGACAGGCCGCGCACCTCTTGCTGCCACAAGGCGAACGATCTCCTGGGAGTCAGCCGGTCGCTGAGCACCTCGACCGGCTTGTTCGGATCGCCCCCCCAATGAACCACGTGAGCGTGTTCGGGCCGAAACCAGAGAAGCCAGTCGTTTCCTGTGCGGGAGAGGGGAACCGCGAGGAGCCCCACGGCCGTTCCCGAGGCGTCTTTCGTCTCGAGGAGTGACGGCAGCGCGTGGGTGGCAAACGGTGCATCGAGGCCCTTGAGGCCCAGCCACGACGCGAGCTTCAGCACGGTGCTTTCCGGCGGCGTTTGGCCCACCAGGTGACAGGCCCCGCCTTCGACGAGCGCGGCGCCGCCGCAGTCGATCAGGTCAGCCAGGTTCGGCGCCCCTCGCGTCAAGGCATCTGAGAGGGGCCCGCCGCTGACCAGCCTCGCCGTCAGCGAACGCTGCGTCGCCTCGATGCGTTCACGGTAGGCCGACTGGTCATGGAGCTTCTTGTCGCCGATCTGCAGTGAGACGACCTGCGACAAGACCTCGCACGCGCTGCGCACCTCGTAGGGCACCGCTCGCGGCGACATGTGATGGCAGGCCACCAGGCCCCACAGCCGGTCCCCTTGCGAGATGGCCAGCGTCAACGAGGCACGCACCCCCATGTTGATGAGGTAGTCGGTGTACATGCGCGAGGCGCCGCGCAGGAAGGTGCACGACATGTCGAGCGGCTGGAGCGTGAGGGGGTTCTCCTGGGGCACCATCAGCGCCGGCGCGTAGGCCGTGTCGGGCAGCATTCGAACGGTGTTCCGAAGGAAAAGCGCTCGAGCCTGAGCAGGAATGTCTGAGGCCGGGTAGTGCAGGTCGAGGTACGACTCGAGACCGAGGCCGGGTGCCATGCTCTCGGCGATCACGTGGCCGCTCCAATCGTCGGCGAACCTGTAGATCATCACGCGGTCGTAGCCAGCCACCCGGCGAACTTCGTCCGTCACCAGTTGGCAGAAGTCGTTGACCGACTTCGCGGCCTGAAACCGGGCCACGCCTCGCTTGAGGATTTCGTACATGTCGGGTCTGCCGGCGGCCCTCCCGATCGATGGCTCCAATTCGAGGACGAGGAGACCCTGCCTCGAGTGCACGACCGCATCGAAGGGGCCGTGCCCGGCGACGGGCCCGGTGAAGAGATGAAGCGGGTTGTCTTCGAGGTTGGGGTCGTGACCGGCGGCCTGGAGCAGGGCGAGAGCGTCTGCAGCCAGCATCTCGGAGATCGGGCGCCCCAGCAGCGAAGCCACCTCGCGCCCCAGAAAGGCGACGGTGTTGGCGCTTGCCTGGAGGATCTCCAGCGTCGTGGGCTGCAGGGCCAGGAGCACCCCGTGCGCCTGCACGTGACCGGGAATGTGAATGGGCTCGCGCTCGCAGTTGCTCAGGTCGATCGCCACGCCAGGGGGAAGCAGGCTCTCGGTCATGAAGCGCCTTTCAACCAAACCGTGAGTGATTCGAAGGTGTCCTGGGCGCCTCGGATGATCTCGGCCTGGTCTCCGCACTCTGCGAAGGTGAGCAGGCACC
>JANODF010000869.1:0-27719 GCA_031412555.1 Archangium sp.
CGAAAATGGGTTGTATCAACGACCTCAAGCATCGCGTCTTGCTATCGACGGAATGCCAAGCCACCTTCAGGGGCGAGTTGGCGGAAGGAGAGCCCTGTCGGGCGTCGCGCGTGGTTGACGTTTGCGCAGCCGGTTTGAGGTGCACCCCAGACGGAAACTCCGCGGCATGTGGAGTCTGCGTTCCGGTAGCCCGTGTCGGCGAAGAGCACGGCAGTCTGTTTCGCGTAGGAACCATGAATGACTTCCGCAAGGCCTGCGATGTCGGACTGTTCGCGGTCTCAGAGGATGGAGGGATCACTCTGGTCTGCCGACCAAGAGCATCGTTAGGTGAGTCGTGCAGGAGTGGCTACGAGTGTCTAGAAGCGTTGGACTGCACTGCGCCACTGACTTCGCGGGGTCGCGAGGCGGGCACATGCATCAGCCCTCCCCCGCCCAAAGCGGGCGCGGGCGACATTGGAGAGGCCTGTCGAACGGCGCCGGGAACGCGGCCGTGGTGCGCATGGCCCGCAAACTGTGACCACACCTGCTGGAGCGCGCCGTTCATCTTGCCGCCCGATGCGGGCGCAATTGGTGAGGGTTGCGCGTGCCTCGACGATACTCCCAGGGTCGGTGAAGCATGCGAACGCGGCCGCTCCTGCGAGCTCGACGCGAGCTGCATCAACGGCATCTGTACCCTGCCGCCAGCGCCGTCGGGGCAAGTTGGAGACTCCTGCGCCTCAGGATGCGTCGCAGGCCTGGCGTGTCGCGAGGACGATGTCTGCGAACCCCATTTCTCCAGCTGTCGCTCGAACTGAAGCTGAACGCCCCGACCAGAACCGCGCAACCGTCGACGACGGACCACCCGACTACTTGTTGGTGTCGCCCGACAAGGCAGCCCGGTCGGCCTCGAAGAGCCGCTCGAGTTCTTCCCGCGCGGTGTTCGCCTTCTTCTGCAGCGAGGGCATGTCGCCGCGAAGCAGGTAGCTCTCCGCGAGCAGCTTCTCGTCCATGTCGCGGAAGATCTCCATGGTGCGGTGCGCTTCACTGAAGGGAAGCCCAAGCTGCTGCAGCACCGTGCGAGTCATGTCGATGCTTGCGGCAAAGGTCTCGCGGAAGAGCAGCTCCACGCCCACGGCCTTGAGTTCGTACGCGTGCTGACGGTTGCGGGCGCGCGCCACGATGATCAGGTGCGGGAAGTGTTTCTGCACCGTGCGCACGGTCTCCATCGAGGCCTTCACGTCATCGATGGCCACCACGAAGACCCGGGCCTTCGCCGCGCCCGCCGCCTCCAGCAACTCGAGGCGCGAGGCGTCTCCGTAGAAGACCTTGTTGCCGAACCGGCGCACGAAGTCGACGTGGTCAGGGCTGGCGTCGAGCGCCACGAAACGAATCTTGCGTGCCGACAATACGCGGCCGACCACCTGCCCCACGCGGCCGAAGCCGGCGATCAACACCGGCTGCTCGTCGCTCTGGTCGATCTTGTCGAAGGCGCGAGTCGAGGCGGTCACCAGCCGGGGCGCGATGAAACGCTCGAACAAGGCGAAGAAGACCGGCGTGGTGGCGAGCGAGGCGCCCACGATGAAGACCACCAGGTGCTCCAGCTCGGTGGTGACCAGGTGGCGATCGAACGCGAGCTTCACCACCACGAAGGCGAACTCACCGCCTTGTGAAGTCGAGATGGCCAGGCGAATCGCCGCCAGCCGATCCTTCGTGCGCCACATGCCGATGCCGAAGAGCACCGCGCCCTTGAGCAGCACCAGGCCGAGCACCAGGCCCACCATCATCGCGGGGTGATCCGCCGCGAGCTTCAAGTTGATCGACATGCCGACCGACATGAAGAAGAGCCCCAGCAAGAGGCCCTTGAAGGGCGCGATGTCGGCCTCCAGCTCATGGCGGTACTCCGAATCGGCCAGCAGCACGCCTGCGAGGAACGCGCCCAGCGTCGCGGACAGCCCGATGAGCTCCATCACCAGGGCCGTGCCCGCCACCACCAGCAGCGCGCTGGCGGTGAACAGCTCGGGCACGTGCAGCCCGGCGATGGCCTTCAACACCGGGCGCAGCACCACGCGGCTGGCCACCACCAACACGGCGAAGGTGCCCAGCACCTTGAGAAAGCCCATCCAGCTGGTGCCTTCACTCGCGCCCGCCAACACCGGCACCAGCGCGAGAAACGGAATGGCCGCCACGTCTTGAAACAGCAGGATGCCGAACGCGATGCGGCCGTGTTGCGCGGCGAGTTGGTTGCGTTCAGCCAGCGCCTGCACGGCCAGCGCAGTCGAGGAGAGCGAGAAGGCGAAGCCGAGGATGAAGGCGGTGACCGGCGGCAACTTCATCAACACGAGGAGAATCGTGATGACCGCGGTGGTGGCGCCCATCTGCACGCTGCCCAACCCGAAGACGTGGCCGCGCATGGCCCAGAGGCGGGTCGGTTGCAGCTCGAGGCCAATCACGAAGAGCAGCAGCACCACGCCCAGCTCTGAGGCGCGCATCACCAATTCGACGTCACCGACCAGCTTGAGTCCCGACGGCCCGATGGCGATGCCGGCCACCAGGTAACCCAGCACCGCGCCCAGGCCGAACCGCTTGAACAACGCCACGCCGATGACGGCCGCGACGAGGAAGATGACGGCGTCGTGAATCAAAGACATGGGCGCCTCCATCTCACGAAATCGAGACGAAGTGAGCCCTCACCCCGACCCTCTCCCCCGCGGGGGAGAGGGAGACAAGTCAGTGAGCCAGCCAGCCCGCATCCATCTGCTGCGCGGTGCCGGTGATGCTCCAGGCGCCTTCACCACACAAGAACGTCGCCAGCTGCGCGACCTCTTCGGGCTCGATCAACCGCTTGATGGCGTTCTGGGTGAGCAACACCTTCTCGAGCACTTCGTTCTCGGGAATGCCGTGCGCCTTCGCCTGGTCGGCGAGCTGCTTCTCCACCAGCGGCGTGCGCACGTAGCTGGGGCAGATGGCGTTGCAGGTGATGTTGCGGCTGCGTGCACCGGCCTCGAGGGCCACCACCTTGGTCAGGCCCATCATGCCGTGCTTCGCCGAGACGTACGCGCTCTTGAACGGCGAGGCGATGAGCCCGTGCACCGAAGAGACGTTGATGATCCGCCCCCAGCTGCGCTCGTACATGCCGGGCAACACCGCCTGGATCAGCTGGAACGGCGCGGTCAACATCACCTGGATCAACAGGTCCCACTTCGCCTGCTCGAACTTCTCGATGGGGCTCACGTGCTGCAGCCCCGCGTTGTTCACCAGCACATCGATGGGCCCCGCTTCGTGCGCAAGCTGAGCAACGGCGTCTTGCTTCGAGAGATCGGCCGCCAGACATCGAACCGCAGGCAACGCGCCGTACACCTCGGCGAGCCGGGTGGCCGACATGTCGCTGGCGATCACCTGCATGCCCTGCGCGTGGAACTCGTGAACGATGGCCAGGCCAATGCCCGACGCCGCACCGGTGACCAGCGCGCGCTTCTTCTCGAGGGTCTTCACTTGAGCAGCTCCTGCACCGCCTGCGCGGTGAGTGGGTGGTTCATCACGCCGTAGTGATTGGCGGGCACTTCGACTGAACGGGAGCGCGTGGCCACCGAGAGGAACGCGTCGCGATCGGCCTCGGTGATGATGTCGGCGCCCGGCATGAACGGATGGCCCGCGCGGATGAGCAACGTCTGGCAGACCACGTGGGGCCACAACGCGCGCACGTCGGTGGTGGCGGCGTAGGTGAGATCTTCGATGACCGCGTCTTTGGAAGCGCGCTGGCAGACGCCGCCTTCGGTCTCGACCAGATCTTCCCGGTAGTGCGCTTCCCAGAAATCGCTCCAGGGAACCACGCCGACGCCCTTCACCAGCGCGAGGAACGCGTCGACCGAGGGGTAGACCACGCCCAGCCGCTGCGCCGCTCCGAGGATCGGAGGCATCGCGCGCGCATCAGGCACGCCCACCGCGTCGATGAGCACCAGGTTCCGCACGCGCAACGGCGCGAGCTTCATCAAGGTCAGCCCCACGAAGGCGCCCATGCTGTGACCGATGAAGTCGAACCGTTCGGTGCCCAGCGCATCGGCCGCCGCCAGCACGTCGCGCGCGTGCGCTTCCCAACCGTGCGTTCCATTCTTCCCGGGAGCGCTGCGGCCTCGGCCCCGCAGATCGAGCGCCACCAGGTTGCGGCCCAGCTCGGCCACCGCCGGCCCCAGCATGCCGAAGGTGAAGCAATTCGCGGAGAGGCCTGGAACGCCGATGGCGAGCGGCTTGCCCACCTCGCCGTGCACACGCGCCCGCAAGGTGCCCGAAGGCAACGAAAGAAGACGATCCACACCGGGGGACACAGGGCCTGCGTTCACCCGGTGCGGATAGCAGCAATCCATGTTGCGGCGCAACATTCAGCAGGGACGTCGAGCGGTAGTCCAATTGCTGCACTGCAACACATGGTTCCCTCTCCCTGCAAAGCGGGAGAGCGTTGGGGTGAGGGGCCGTTCGGGCGCTAGGGTGCGCCGCGATGTCACTGCTCATCGTGCTGGCGGCGCTCGGGTTCTTGATGTGGGTGGCCTACCGGGGCGCCAGCGTGATCATCTTCGCGCCCGTCGCCGCGCTGCTCGCCGTCCTCCTGAGCGCACCGATCGAAGTGGCCCCCGCCTTCACCGCGCTCTTCCTCGAGCGCATGGGCGAGTTCCTCAAGAGCTACTTCCCCGTCTTCCTGCTCGGCGCCGTCTTCGGCAAGGTCATCGAGCTCTCGGGCTTCGCGAAGTCGATCGTCGCCGCGGTGATCAAGCTGCTGGGCCCCACGCGAGCGATGCCAGCGGTGGTGTTGGTCTGCGCGCTCCTCACCTACGGAGGCGTCTCACTCTTCGTCGTCGTCTTCGCGGTCTACCCGTTCGCGCTCGAGCTCTTCCGGCGCACCGACATTCCAAGACGGCTCATCCCCGGAACCATCGCGTTGGGTGCGTTCACCTTCACCATGGATTCGTTGCCCGGCACGCCGCAGATTCAGAACGTCATTCCCACCACGTTCTTCGGCACCACCACCTGGGCGGCGCCGGTGCTGGGCACGGTGGGCGGCGCCTTCATTCTGATCACGGGCCTCGCCTACCTCGCACGCCAGAGGCGGCTCGCCAGCAGCGAAGGTTTCGGCACGCTGCCCGAGGTCACGGAAGCCGTGACCGACGAAGCGCCCCCGGTGCACTGGGCGATCGCCTTGTTGCCGCTGCTGGTCGTGGGCGTGGCGAACCGGCTCTTGTCGGGTTGGATCAAGGAACTCTACGGCGAGAAGTACGAGCTGCTCCCCGCCGGAGCCACCACGCCGCTGGTGGTGAACATCAGCAAGCAGGCCGCCATCTGGGCGGTCGAAGCAGCGCTGGTGCTCGGCATTCTCACGGTGCTCCTGTTCGCGTTCGCGCGCGTGCGGAAGACCTTCACCGCCGGCAGTAAAGCCGCGGTGTCCGGTGCGTTGCTCGCGTCGATGAACACGGCCTCCGAGTACGGGTTCGGTGCGGTGATCGCGGCGTTGCCGGGATTCCTGATCATCTCCGATGCGCTCAAGCGCATTCCTTCGCCGCTGATTGGTGAAGCGGTCTCCGTCACCACGCTCGCCGGCATCACGGGTTCGGCATCGGGCGGCCTGGGTCTCGCGCTGGGCGCAATGGCCACCACCTTCATCGAGCAGGCGAAGACTTCGGGCATCCCGATGGAGGTGCTCCACCGCGTCGCGGCCATGGCCAGCGGCGGCATGGACACCCTGCCCCACAACGGCGCGGTCATCACGCTGCTGGCCGTCACCGGGCTCACCCACCGCGAGAGCTACCGCGACATCTTCGCGATCACCTTGATCAAGACGGCTGCGGTGTTCGTGGTGATCGCGCTCTACAGCGCCACCGGGGTGGTCTGAACGCGCGCCGCCCGCCGCCTACTCGGGATCGTCACCGAGCAGCACGCTGACCGCGAGCTCGATTGAGTCGAAGGGCTCAGCGCGCACCCGCTGACCGCGCACCGCGATGAGGAGATTGAGATACCCCTGCGGCTCATGTCGGAAGACGTTCAACGTGCCGGTGTCCGGATCGAGGAGCCAGTAATGGGGCACTCCCGCAGCGTGGTAGTGGCGCAGCTTGCGGATGGTGTCGTTGGCGCGGTTGGACTCTGAGAGAACCTCACAGATCCAATCGGGCCGCAGAACGACCGGTCGCCCCTCGGGCAGCGTGGGCGAGTGCTCGCGCTTCCAGCCCGCAACGTCCGGTCGAAACCCGTTCTCCCCGAGTTGGATGTCGACCTCCGGCAAAATCCACCAACCTCCACGTGGCCCGGCACTCCCGGGCTTTCGATGGAACTCCGAATGAAGCAGGCCAATGACATTGCCCTGAGAGACGGCGTGCCCTGGGTCAGGGGCCGCCTTCTCGACGAACTCGCCGTCGATCAGCTCGAGCCGCCGCTCGGATGGCTGAGACAGCCACTCCTGGATGGTGTGAGGTCGCCCGCGCTCCGTCATCGACTGTGATCGTACTCGGTCTCTTCGTGCCGTGTTCGTCATGAGACCCAGATACCAACCGGGTCTGACACTTCTCGGGTGAGGCTGGCTCGCGGGAGTTCACTCGGGTCGACGATGTCGTCGAGGTCGCCCAGCAGCTCGCTGAGGATGACGGATCAACACGGCCGCGGTGTTCGTGGTGATCGCGCTCTACAGCGCCACCGGGCTGGTCTGAACGCGCGCCACCCGTCGGCCATCGGGCGTCGGCCGGAAGACACTCACACCGTTCTTGCCGAGCTGCTTGGCCTGGTAGAGCGCGTGGTCCGCGTTCTCGAGCAGCGTCTCCGCGTCGTCGCCCGCTTCAGGGTGCAGGGCCAGCCCCGCGCTCGCGGTGATTCTCACCAGCAGGCCGTCGAGCTCGTGGGGATGTGAGATGGCTTCGATCAATTTCTCAGCCACCCGGCGGGCGTCGGTTTCGCTCGTCACTTGAAAGAGCGCGACCATGAACTCATCACCGCCCAGGCGCGCCACCGTGTCGACCGCGCGCACCGTGGCCAGCATGCGTTTGGCGACGCTCTCGAGGAGCAGGTCTCCTACGCCGTGGCCCCAGGTGTCGTTGACCGACTTGAAGCCGTCGAGGTCGAGATAGAGCACGGCCATCGCGCTCCGATTGCGCCGGGCGTGCGCGAGCGACATCTGAACCCGGTCGTGCGCGGCGCGCCGATTTGCCAGACCGGTGAGCGGGTCTTGCCGGGCCAGCAGCTCCAACGCCCGCACGTGTGCGCGGTCGGCCGCGTGGAGCAGGCGCACCTCGAGCAGGTTGTGCACCCGGGTGAGGATCTCCGCGAGATCGAACGGCTTGGTGACGAAGTCTTTCGCGCCGCCCTGAAGCGCCCGCACCCGCTGGCCCAGTGACGCAGTCACCGCCAGCACGGACAGGTAGCTGTCGGCCTCGAGCAGCTTGAGCTCGTCCATCACCTCGAAGCCATCCATCTCCGGCATCTGCAGATCGAGGAGGATCAGATCGAACCGATGCGTGCGGTGCAGCTCGACCACCTCTCGCGGCTGCGTGGTGGAGCGCACGTTGGTGTAGCCGGCGTTCTGCAGCACACGTTCGAGCAGCAGCACGCTCGCCTGCTGGTCATCCACCACGAGAATGCTGGCGCTGAGAATGCTCGCTTCGGGAATCATGCGAGCTGTGTTTGCACCCGCTGCGCCATCGCGTGGTTGGGCGCGCTTGCACGCCCCCACACCGCCCCGCTCCATCAAGGTGAGGGAGCGGAGTCCTTCGTTTCGATCGTATTCGGAGCGCCGTTTTCCGCTGGAGCAGGAACCGGCTGTCGGCTCAAAAACGCGAAGAAGGCGGCGTTGAACTCAGTGGTGCAGTCGAGCTGCACGGTGTGACCGCACCCGGCCAGCGGCACCAATTCGCTGCCGGTGATCTGCGCGTGGCCCGACTCCATCGTCCACTTCGTCATTCCGCCATGCAGGAACGCGTTGGGGATGAGCCGGTCGGCCGTGCCGTAGATGATCACCGTGGGCGCCTTCACCTTGCTCAACGACTCGCGCACGAAGTCGTTCTTCGCGAGCCCCTCGACCGCCCTGACTTGCGCGTACGCGTACGCATCGAACTGCGGCGACTTCGCCAGCCGCACGCGCTCTTCGATGAGCCACTCGTACTCGGGTTTCCAGTGCTGGAAGTTCAGGGAGCGAATCGCACCCCAGATGGCCTCTTCATCGGCGTCTTTCACCAACGAGCGGCCGTACACATTCTTGAACCACTTCTGCTCGCGCCCGCTGAAGGTCTCGAAGCCCGCGGGGCTCACCAGCACCAGGGCCGAGACGCGCTCGGGAAAACGAATGGTGGTCGACAGCGCGGTCTGCCCACCCAGGGAGTGGCCCACCAGGATCACCTTCTCGAGCTTCAGCAGCTCGAGCACCTCGACCACGTTCTCGCCGAACGCTTCGGTGGTGTACGAAAAGCCCGCGGGCTTCTCCGACTTGCCGAAGCCGAGCTGGTCGATGGCGATCACCCGGTAACCCTTCGCCGCGGTCGCCTCGAGCTGCTTGGTCCAGAACTTGAGCGAGCTGCCCAGGCCGTGGAGAAAGAGCACCGTCTGCGCGCCCGACTCGTTGAGCTCCACGTACGAGAGCTTCGGCGCGTGCGCGAGGGTGTGCCGCTTCTGCGCGCCTTCGAGCGCGAGCGTCTTCACCGGCCACGCGTAAGGCACTTCGTCGAACGTCATCGGCGGTGAATCGGAGTACCGCTTCACGCAGCCCGTACCGACCAGCGCAACCACCAGCAGGATCGTCGAGCGCATTTAGAACCCGTACCAGGTGAAGGTGGTGAACATCGCCCAGGGGCTCGCGGCCACCCGCGTCACGCCGTTGTAGAAGTCGCCCTTGAACAGGTACGCGCCGTGGAGACCGACGGTCATCAGGTACCGAATGGTCCACTTCACCTCGGCGTTCACTTCGGCGCCGATGAAGGTGCCCTGCCCCGGTGAAGCGAGCGCATCTCCAGGCACGGCGTTGGCCCACGCTGCCGCAGTGCCGACTTTGAAGAGCAGCGTGTTGGGAATGATGTCCCAGTTCGCGGCCAGGATGCCGGCGGTCATGCCGTAGCCCTGGTTGGAGATGTCGGTCACCGCGCCGGTGTAGTTGTTCACCGTGCTGGTGAAGGGGAAGAGCAGCAGCGTCTTGTGGTTGAACCACACCGCGCCCGGCAGGCCGTAGGTGTTCATGGTGAACACGCCGGTGTACGTGCCGTCGCCGGGGTTGCTGTCGCCCGAGGTGTAGAACCCCTCGAGCGAGATGACGTCGTTGCTCGAGGTGCCCCAGTTGTATTGCACCTCGAGGTTCGCCCCCACGCCGGCGATGTCGAGCGTGCGCGGGTTGGTGGTGTTCATCTTGGTCGACTCGTAGCGGCCGAAGTTCGTCATCACGAAACCCGACGCCGCGATGGGCCCGTGGAAGAAGTTCAGGTTGTGGTTGAAGTTGAAGCCGAAGAACGAGACGCCGCCGTTGGGTCCATCGATGGCGAACCGCGGCGCGCCGGTGAAGCCCGCGAGGCCGGGGCTGCCGGGGCCGTTGAACACCAGGCCTTCGAACACGAACGCCTGGCCACGGGTGTCGTCGCGCAACGTCCACGCGGAGAGGCCGAGGTGCGTGCCCGGCATCGGTGAGAACGAATAGTCGGCGGTGGCCAGCAGCGTGAAGAAGAGCGCCGGGTTGTTGCCCAGCACGCGGTCTGGTTGCGCGGCGGCGATCGGCAGCAACGAAGCCTTGAAGCGGTGCTGACCGAGCTGGCCGTAGATGGTGGCGCCGGTGGCGTCGCTGGCCAGGTACGAGAGCTTGTAGCCCTGCTTCACCACGTCGAAGAGCGAGTGCGTGGCCGGGTCGAGAATGGAGTCGTAGACCGTCTGCGTTCCCAGCACGATGGCCAGCGGCCGCTGCTTCTTGAACGGGTAGATCGCGACGTTGATGTTCTTGCTTTGGATGTTCACCTGGTCGGCGTTGAAGCCACCGCCCTGGTTGGGCTGCACCGCGTTCGCCGCGAGGCCCCACATGAAGTCGATCTCGAACTGGGCGCGCAACGTGGCGAGCCCATCGAAGAAGAACGGCGTGTACTCGATGACCGGAATCCACCGCTGATCGACGAAGAAGGTGGTGTTGGGGCCGGTCAGCGCGGAGGAGCCGATGGGCGAACCGATCGGCCCCAACGACACGCCTTTGAGCCCGCTGGGATCTCCGATGACGTTGGAGACCGTCGCGCGCAGGAAGAAGTAACTGATCAACCGGAAGTCAGCGAGGGGACCATCGTTCTCGCGGCTGCGTTCGTCGCGCCACTCCGGCAATGGATCGAACGGCGCGGTGGGCCCTTCCGCCCGGGCGGCGACCGCGAACGACATGACTGCCACGAAAATGAGTCGCATCACGGTCCCCTCGAGACTCCACGAATTACGGGAGGCGGTAGATCTGCTTCGCGTTGCCGGTGAAGGCGACCGGACCACCCGAGGTGGCCAGCTGCACGCCCGTCGCGCCGACCGCGCCATCAGCGCAGCGGTGACCGGTGGCCGCGAAGAACAGCTCGAGGGTGACGGTCTTGCCGTCGGCCGAGATGGAGCCGCGACCCTGCTGGCTGAAGCCCGTGTACGTCGAGGTGATGTCGAAGCACTCGCCGTTGTTGCGCACGTTCTCGATCAACACGGCGCTCGAGGTGAAGCTCGCCATGTTCGAGACGGTGGCGCGATCGCACATGCCCGCGATGCCGGCGTCAGGGGTCGAGTTGAACGTGCCCAGGTCACTGCTCACCTGGAAGTTCGAGGCGAGCGTCGCGATGCGCACGCGGTTGTAGCACTGCGTGTTCGCGCCGAAGTTCAGGTTCTCGTTGAAGCCGTTCGGGTGCGAAGGAATGTCGGTGCCCGTCATCACCATCGTCTTGCCTTCGAGGTGAGCGAGGATCTTCCCCGAGGTGGAGAAGTCGTTGCTGGTCATGCCTGCATCCGTGGTGGTTCCGGCGTCGACGCCAGCGTCGGTGGTGGTCATCGCGCCACAGGCGCCGAAGGCGAAGGCAGCGAACAGAATCGTGTTCTTCATGACGGTCTCTTTTCGTTTGGGTGCAGCGGGGTTGATCAATGAACGACTGCGTCTGGGGAAGGCCTGGCGCGCACTTCATCGGGACCGAACGCCACCAACGCGGCGAGCCCGAGCACGCTGATGACGACCACGAGGCCGATGGAGGTGCCGAGCGCGAGGCCCGCCTTCTCCGACAGCGCGGCGATCGACATGGGCACGAACGCGGCCGGTACCGCGCCCAGGTGGTAGACGAGGCCCACGCCTTTCGCGCGCAGGTGTTCGGGGAAGAGCGAGGTGAGCAGCAGCGGCGTGGTGCCTGAGTAGCCGGCGCCGAAGAGGCCTCCGAGGAACGCGCCCACCGCCAACGCACCCGGCACCGCGCCGACGTACAGCGGCACGCAGAGCGCCATCGCCAGCGTGGGAATGAGAATGGCCGGGGCCACGCCCTTCTTCATCGCCAGCGCGCCGCAGCTGATCGCGCCGATCATCATGCCGATGTTGAACAAGGCGACGTGAAACGAGACGCCGCCCATGTCCTGACCGAAGCCCTTGAGCAGCGTCGAATAGAGGCCGGTCAGGCCGTAGTAGGCGCCGAAGCCGAAGGCCATCGCGGCCGAGCCCCACACCAGACGCTTGAGCACGCCGGGCGTCTTGATCAACGCGCTGAAAGACGACTCGTCTTTCACGGCCGACTTCGGGGGGCGCGGCGGTTCTTTCACGAACCACATCAGCGGGAAGCTCAGCAGCGCCGGCACCGCGGCCACGATGAACAAGGCACGCCAGCCGTAGAGGGGAACCACCCAGGCGGCGGCGAGCGCGGCGAGCAGGTAGCCGATCGCCCAGCTTCCTTGCAGCACGCCCGAAGCGAGCGCGCGGCTGCGGGTGGGCCAGTTCTCCATCGCCAGCGTGGCGCCGGCCGTCCACTCCGCGCCCATGCCGAAGCCGAAGAGCGTACGCAGCACCAGCACCACCGTGAACGACGGGGCGAAGGCGATCGCTCCGTCACACACCGCGAACCAGATGATGGAGATGAGCAGCGGCAGCTTGCGGCTGTAGCGATCGGCCGCCCAGCCCGCGGCCATTCCGCCCGCGAGCCGCAGCAGCAGCGTCAACGCGATGGAGAGCGTGGTGGCCGTCGCGGTGACGCCGAACTCCTTCATGATGTCGGGCATCACCAGCAAGAAGACGGTGAAGTCGAACGCGTCGAGCACCCAGCCGAACCACGCCGCGGAGAACGCCGTCCACTGATCGCGGGTCGGCTCCTTCCACCACGGAAGACTGACGCCACTGACTCCCGCTCCCCCGCGGGGGAGAGGGCTGACCGTCTCTTCTCTCATGGGTCCCACCTGAAGAACGCAGAGGCCATCGACACACCCCCACCTGATGCGCAGAACGCGATCACCTCACCGCGCGAGACCCGGCCCTGCTCGACCGCGTCATCGAGCGTCATCGGGATGCACGCGTTGCCCGTGTAGCCCCACTTGTCGCCCACGTAGTGCGCGCGCGACATCGGCAGCGACAGCGTGCCCATCACGTCTTCGATGGTGCGCAGGTTGAGCTGGGTGAACACGAACAGCTTCACCGCGTCGAGCGGCACGCCGCACTTCTTCGAAGTCTCGGAGAGCAGCCGCGGCCAGTGTTCGGTGTTGTAGCTCTTCGGAAACTTGCGAACGAAGCGCACCGAAGGCCGCACGTCGCCACCCGCGGGGTGCACCGTGCCGCCCGCGTAGATGCCGAGCGCGTCCCACATCGAGCCGTCGCTCCAGGTGGTGCTGGCGAGGAAGCCTTCGCGATCGCTTGCCGACAACACCACCGCGCCGCCGCCATCCGCGAACAGAGTGGCCGTGTGTTTGTCAGTCCAGTCGAGGAAGCGGCTCATGCCGTACGCGCCGAGCACCAGCACGTGGCGTTTCGAAGGATCCGCCTTCAGGTGCATCGCCGCCGTGTCGAGCGCGACCACCCAGCCCGAACACGCCGCGTTCAAGTCGAAACACGCGGCCTTCGACGCACCCAGCTTGTGTTGCACCACCGCGGCCGTCGACGGACTCAGCTGGTCAGGCGTGTCGGTCGACAGGATGATCAGATCGATCTCATCTGCACGCAGCCCCGCCCGCGAGAGCGCCTGCTGGCCCGCTTCCACCGCGAGGTCGCTCGTCTGCTGACCTTGCGCGAGGTGAAAACGCTGCTTGATGCCCACGTTCTGCTCGACCCACGCCGCCACGCCGGGGCCAAAACGCTCGTCCATCACCGAGTTGGGAATCAACACCGGGGCCACCGCGCGCCCGGTGGCGGTGATGCGAGCGTGGGCCGTCATTTCTTCGGCGCTCCTCGCGGCGCGGAGAGCAGCCCGTGCTGCACGAAATGAAGCACCTCGTCGGTCACCCGCTCGAGTTCGCTGGGGCTGTCCCAGACCACGAAGCGCATGCCGATGAAGTCGGCGATGCCCATCAGCGCGTAGGCCAACACCTCGGCGTCGAAGGTGCCGATGTCTTTCGACTCCATCGCGTGGGTGAGGCCGCGCGCGTAGGCCGCTGCGAGCCCGCGGTAGTAGCGGAGGTAGACCGCTTCATCGACGAACTCCGCCTGGCGCACGATGCGGTAGAGGTTTCGGTGTTTGCCGGCGAACTCGAAGAAGGCGCGAAAGCCCGCGCGCTCCTTGTCGAGGCGTGACTGTTTTCCTTCCACCGCTTTGTGCAACGTCTCGCGCAACCGGCGGCCGAGCTCGTCGACCAGCTCGACGTAGATGGCCTGCTTGTGCGGGAAGTAGACGTAGAAGGTGCCCAGCGCGACGCCTGCGCGCCGGGTGATTTCGGCGATCGACGCGTGCTCGAAACCACGCTCCCCGAACACCAGCTCGGACGCCTCGAGGAGCTCCGCCCGCGTGCGCTGCCCGCGCACCGTGAGCTTCTTGCGACCTGAAGTTGAAGCTTGATTCATGTTTCAGTTCCCTTCTCCGCCGAATATGAATGTGATGTCAACTTCACCCGGATTCAAAAGTGCTTTCGGGCACTTGTCATGAGCATTGCATACCTCATGTTCGCGGCCGGACCGTTGTCGGAAAACCAAACGCTCAGTACGGAGTGGCCGCGCGCCGGAGGGGACCTCGCGCTTCACTGGAGAAAACCGATGCGCGTCTTGCTGCCGCTGGTGCTGCTGAGCCTGTCTGCTTGTGGCCCCGAACTGGAGCCCGGCACCGAGCCGTTCGAGTCGTCAGCCGAGAGCCTCGAGGTGACCAACTTCGGGTCGAACCCCGGCGCGCTGAAGATGTACGCCACGGTGCCGAGCCGGCCGAAGACCAGCCCTGCCCTCGTGGTGGCGCTGCATGGCTGCACGCAGACGGCGGCTGAATACAAGAAGGCCGGCTGGGACACCTTCGGTGAGCGCTACGGGTTCTACGTGCTGTACCCAGAGGTCACGAGCGGCGCGAAGTGCTTCGGCTGGTTCGAGACGGCGAACACCCGGCGCGGCTCGGGGCAGGTGGCGTCGATCACCCAGGCCGTGGAGTGGATGCGCGCCCGCTACGGCATCGATGCTTCGAAGATCTTCGTCACCGGCTTGTCCGCGGGCGGTGCGATGACGGCGTCGTTGCTCGCCAGTTACCCCGACGTGTTCTCCGCGGGCGCCAGCATGTCGGGCATTCCGGCGCAGTGCGCGAGCAGCATTGGTGGTTCGTCGTCGTGTCAGCAGGGCACCGACAAGACCGCGCAGCAGTGGGGCGATCTCGTGCGCGCCGCCGCGCCTGCGGGCACCACGCGCTGGCCGCGGCTCTCGGTGTGGAACGGCACTGCGGACTACACGGTCAACGTGAAGAACCTCACCGAGTTGATGGAGCAGTGGACGCAGGTCAATGGCATCGACACCACCGCCGATGTGACCTCGACGGTGGGGCGCGCCACGCGGCGTGAGTATCGCGATGGTGCTGGGCGCACGTTGGTGGAGACGTGGACGGTGGCCTCCATGGGGCACGGGACCGCGGTCGCGCCTTCAGCGGGGTGCGGGAGCACGGGCGCGTTCGTGCTCGACGTGGGGTTGTGCTCCACCGAGTGGAGCGTTCGGTTCTTCGGGCTGGATGACGGGGTGTTGCCTCCCATCGATGCGGGCACTCCCTTCGTTGATGCGGGGATGCCGGTTGCCGATGCCGGCACGCCGGTCGTCGATGCGGGCACTCCCTTCGTCGATGCCGGTGTGAGCAACTGCGTCGAGTTCAACGACACCAACTACAACCAGGTTCTGGCCGGCCGCGGCGTGCGGTGCGGACAGTTCAACAGCTCCGTGTGTGCCAAAGGCTCAGGCGAGAACGTTGGTCTGTGGAACACCTTCGTCCGCAGCACCCTCAGCTCGCGTGATGGTGCGTACTGGTCGGCGACGCGATGTCCTTGAAGGCGGTGCCCTCACCCTGACGCTCTTTCCCGGAGGGTCGGAGGGAGAGTGGACTCGATGCGTTGGAGCACGCTCGAATCGCGTCGATGGTGATGTGTGCGCCAAGGGTTCCGTTCACAACGCTCAGCTCGCGCGATGGTGGGTACTCGTACTGCCCTCACCCTGACCCTCTCCCGAGGGGAGAGGGGACTCGATTCGTTGGAGCGAAGCTCGAATTCCGTCGAAGGTGATCGGCTTGGCCATCACCTCATTCATGCCAGCAGCCAGGCAGGCGGTGACCTCGTCGGCCATCGTCGAAGCGGTGAGCGCGACGATGGGCACCTTCGCCGTCTTCGGGTTCGCCCTCAGCTGACGGGTGGCCGCGAGGCCGTCGAGCACCGGCATCTGGCAGTCCATGAAGATGGCCGTGAACGCGTGGGCCGATGCGAGCTCCACCGCTTCCTGGCCGTTGGTGGCCTCGCGCACCACGCAGCCCGCGCGCGAGAGCAACGCCGAAGCGATGCGCAGGTTCACCGCGTTGTCGTCCACCACCAGCACGTCCATTCGACTCGAAAGCGCATGCCGGGGTGGACTCGGCGCTGGCGCGGGCGCCTCACGCACCGGCAACGGGAGCTCGACGGTGAACACCGAACCGACGCCCGGCTGCGAGTTGGCTCGCACCTCGCCGCCCATGTTGGTGGCCAGCATGCGCACCAGCGCCAGCCCCAACCCCGTGCCACCGAAACGGCGCGCGGTGGTGGCGTCCGCCTGCTTGAAGGGCGTGAAGAGACCACCGAGCGCCTCTGCGCTGATGCCGATGCCGGTGTCCTGCACCTCGAAGCGCCAGCGATCGCCGTCCAGCCGCGCGAGCCGGAGCGTGACCGTGCCCTTCGAGGTGAACTTGAGCGCGTTGCCGACGAGGTTGCCCAGCAGCTGGCGCACGCGAAAGTCGTCGCCGCTCACGTGAGAAGGCAGCTCCTCGGGGAGCTCGAGCGCCAGGGTGACGTCGCGCAGCTTCGCCTGGGGCGCGTAGAGCGCGTGCACCTCGACCAGCATGCGGCGCAGCTCGAAGGTCACCGGCGCCAGCGTCAGCTCGCCGCATTCGGCCCGGGTCACGTCGAGCAGCTCATCGATGAGGCTGAGCAGGAGCTTGCCGCTGCGCTTGACCACGTCGAGCTGCTCGCGGCGATCGGGGTTCTGCTCGTCGAGCAGCATCACCTCGGTCATGCCCATCACCCCGTTGAGCGGCGTGCGGATCTCATGACTGATGTTCGCGAGGAAGGTGCTCTTGGCTTCGTTGGCGGCCTTCGCCCGGGCGAGCAGCTCTTGCGAGTTCAACTCCGAGCCCACCGCGAAACCCAGCAACGCCACCAGCACCATCAGAAAACGCACCGCCTGGAACACGTGCGGCATCGGCACCTCGGTCGCCGGCACCAGGTTCATCGGCATCAGCCACACCACCACCGCCATCGAGGTGACGGTGACGATGGTCCACACCAGGCCCGACCGCAGCCCGAAGAAATACAACGCGGTGAGCGGAATGATGCAGGCCCAGGCCAACACGCCGGCGGTGAGCGGCCGCTCGCTCAACGCGGCCATCGCCACCGCGATCAACACCAGGCTGAAGGTGCTGGCGAAGAGCCCCCGCAAAGGCACGCCCAGGTGCTGCAACAGGGGAACGATGGCCGAGAAGCTCGCGTAGAGCAGCACGCCGCCGAACGACCACCACAGGCCGCAGGCCGCGTAGACCACCAGCAACGACACCGAGAGGAAGCTGCTGACGATGTTCGACAGCAGAATGAAGCGCGCCTTGAGCCGCCCGCCTTCCGCCTCGAAGCCGAGATGCACGGGGAGAAAGCGGACCGCGAGCCGGTCGAAGGCAGCCCAGCGCTCGCGGCTCGTGTTCACCCGGCCACTCTGTGCAAGCGGTGCACCGGGTGATCAATGCGTGTTTGCTGGGGTCCGGCCGGTCATTTGTGGGGACTGAGGTTGAATTGACCCGTCAGTAGTGCCGCTCGAGCACGTACCAGCCGAACGCGCGCAACATCACCTTGGCCAACGACTCTTCCACCAGCGGGTTGAGCGCCAGCCACGCGTCTTCCACCAGCTGGCGCGCGTGGTTCAGACAACCGTCGAGCGCGCCCGCTTTCTCAATCAGCGCGATGGCCTCGCCGATGATCGCGGGATCCGACGAGCGCAACGAGACGAGCGCCCACAGGTGCAGCCGCTCCTTTTGATCGAGCGCCCCGAGCGCGCGGGCCACCGGCAGGGTCACCTTGCCGTGCGTGAGATCTTCACCCCGCTGCTTCAAGTCACCCTTGAAGCCACGCAGGTTGAGCACGTCGTCGACGATCTGAAACGCGAGGCCCAGCGCATCGAAGTAGCGGCCCACGGCCTCCACCTGCACCGGCGTTCCTCCGCCCACCAACGCCCCCATGCGCGCGAGGGCCGACGCAGGGGCCGCGGTCTTGAGCCGGTGAATGGCGAGCACCCGTTGCTCCAGAGAAGCCACGTCGCCGCGATCGAGCGCGGTCGGCACGTAGGCTTCGAGCCCGTCGAGATCGATCGCCTGGCCCGCGTGGCCTTCACGCAGCGCCTCGAAGTACAAATCGTAGAGCTGGAGCTTGATGTCGTCGGCCACCAGCGAGCGTTTCAACATGCGCTCGCCCATGAAGTACGCGGCGGTGCCGGCGTTGATGGCCAACGCCTCGCCGTACTTCAAGTGACTGGTCGGCCCACCACGCCGCACGTCTGACTTGTCCTGCACGTCGTCGACGATGAGCGAGCCCACGTGCATGAACTCGGGGAACGCCAGCCACTCGGCGAACTTGCGCGAGTCACCCAGCACCACGTCGCAGCAGGCCAGCGCCGCGTACGAACGCCAGGCCTTGCCACCGCGATCCGTGATCTCCCGCACCGGCGCGATCAACGTGCGCGCGAGCTGCTTCAGATCGACCCCGTCGAGCACCGACTCGCGGCCTGGCACGGCCACCAGCGTGTTGGCGTGCTCGCGGGTCAGCTCGAGCGGATAGACGGTCTGTACCGATTCACGCACCGCCTCGCCCACGCTCTTGAAGAACGCATCCAGCGTCTCCACCGCGAAGAAGCCGCTGCGCTCCACGTAGCCCAGGCCCTGCACCGGCTTCCCGTCGCGGGTGCCCTTCACCTGGCAACGGCCCTCCCAGAAGGCAGGCTTGCTGATCACCGTCACCAGCTCCTGAACACCGAGCTCGGCTTCCACCGTGAGCGACAACGCCGCACCGGGGATCTGCAGATCGTACGTGGTCGGGTAACACTCGAAGGTGCGTACGCTGCGCCACTGACCACTGGGCGTGAGCGAGAAGTCGCTGAACGCGCGGCTGGTGCCGTCGGCGCCGATCACGATGGCCCAGCGGCCCTTCGACTCCTTCGTCTCGGAGTGCACCAGGTCGTAGACGCTCACGTCGCTGCCGTCGTCGAGCTGCGCGGAGACCCAGTTCCACGCCACCACGCCCAGGTCGCTGCCCGGCTTCTTCTCCTCCGGCGGGCGTTGACGAGGTGCATCGCTGAACTCGTGGTCGTACCAACCCTGCCCCGTCACCTCGGCGGCGACCCCGTCGAGGGTCACCCGGCCCTTCACTTCGCAGCGCGGCACGAAGACGTAGAACATGTCTTCGCCGTGCACGCCCCGCACCACGCCGTCGTCACCGTGGCGAATCGGCGGCTTCTTCAAGACGAAGGTCAGCTCGGCGCCCACCGGGCTGCGTGGCCCTTCGGGGCTGCCCACCACCAGGCGGTACTCGCCGGGTTTCACCTTCTCGAAACGCATGCCGCCGTAGTCGAGCGCGAGCTGGTTTTCGGGAACGTTCACCGGACCGGGGAAAAACCGATCGGGCAACGGCACCTTGCCCTGGCGCAACACTTCACCGACCGCGCGGTTGAGCCGCTCATCACGGGCACCCTGACCCTTCTTGATGCGCTCGAGGCCGATCGCCGGAGCGTTGGCGTCGACGAAGCTGCGCGCCACGTACTCCTTCCTGGCCAGGTCGGTGATGCCCCAGGTCAAAGAGTGGGCGTACTCGAACGAACCGTCGGGCCGCTTGCCGTTGATGATGCGAAAGAACGCCGCGAAAAGAGAGAGCTGCCTCCCGTCGGCTGCGGTGAGGTGGGCGTTGACGTACCACCACTCCGTCATCGCCGACGGGTGGGGGAGATCGTGCTTCGCGAGATCCACGAGCCCGGGCTCTGGCCAATGATGAGGTAAAACGACTGGGGCCGTCACTGAACCTTCGCTTTCGTTTCCCCCCCGAGACCCCCGAACCTTGGGAGCCCAGACGGCACCTGTCAACGGCTGCGTGCGTCCGATCACCAAAGAGAGTCGAAATGCAGCAGTTGGCGTTCTTCCAAGAAGCGTTTCGGGTCGCCCCGGTGGGCATGCTGGTCGTCGACTCGAAGGGCGTGATCATCGAGGCCAACCGGCAGCTGGAGAAACTCTTCGGATACACGCGAGCCGAGCTGGTCGGCCAACCGGTGGAGCTCCTCGTCGATGGCCTGGCCTCGTCGCATCGGCAACACCGCGACGCCTACCTGGCCAACCCGGAACCGCGGCCCATGGGCGCCGGGCGCGATCTCTTCGGCAAACACCGCGACGGGTTCCGGGTGCCGGTGGAGATCGGCCTGACCCCCATGCAGAACAACGGCGCCACCTGGGTGCTCGCGTCGGTGGTCGATCTCACCGAACGAAAACGCGCCGAAGAACAGTTTCGCCTGGCCATCGAAGCGGCCCCCAACGGAATGATGCTGGTCGACGAGACCGGGCTCATCGTGTTGGTCAACGCGCAGATCGAAGTGTTGTTCGGGTACACCCGCGAAGAGCTGATCGGGCGTTCGGTCGACGAGCTGCTCCCGCCCCGTTTTCGCCACGGCCACGACACGAAACGCAGCGGCTTCTTCGGGAAGCCCGAGGCGCGGCCGATGGGCGCGGGCCGCGAGCTGTTCGGAATTCGCAAAGACGGGCGCGAGGTGCCGGTGGAGATCGGCCTCTCGCCCCTGCGCACCGAACGCGGGTTGTTGGTGCTCGCCTCGATCGTGAACATCACCGAACGCCGGCAGGCGCGCGAGCTGCTTCAGGCCTCGCTCACCGAGACCGAGATTCTGCTCAAGGAGCTGCATCACCGCGCGAAGAACAACCTGCAGCTCATCGCCAGCCTGCTCGATCTCGCTTCGGCTTCGCCCGGGCCCGACGTGCTCGCCGAGTGCCGCGACCGGATCAACAGCATCGCCCTGGTGCACGAGAAGCTCTACCAGTCGGGCACCTTCGCCAGCATCGAGCTGAGCGACTACCTGGGCACCCTGGCCCAGCAGGTCGCCCACGCGTGGACCCGCGCCGACGGCGCCTCGGTGGAGCTGCGCATCGAAGCCGAAGACATCTCGTTGCCGCTCGACACCGCCATCCCCTGCGGGCTGGTGATCAACGAGCTGATCACCAACTCGTTCAAACACGCTTTCCCCGAGAAACGCGGCGGTCTCATTCTGGTGCGGGCCAGCCGCACGGGCACCCGGATCACCCTGAGCGTGCAGGACGACGGCGTGGGCATGCCCGTCGGAGGGCCGGTTCGGGTGGGCCACATCGGGCTCGAGCTGGTGCATGCTCTGTCGCGCCAGCTGCGAGGCACGTTCACGTTTTCTTCCGAAGGGGGCACCCGAGCCACCCTGCAGTTCGAAGGAGCCATTCGATGATCGCCGCCAACCTGGCCCCGCCGTCTCCGCTGCGACGGTTGGTGATCGTCGAAGACGAAGGCATCCTCGCACTCGACATTCAGCGTCACCTCGTCGGCGCAGGTTTCGACGTGCGCGGGGTGGCGGCCGATTCGGAGTCGGCCATCGCCCTGGTCGAAGCCGAGAAGCCCGACCTGGTGCTGATGGACATCCGCATTCAGGGTGAGCTCGACGGCATCGAGACGGCGGCGGCGTTGCGCGCGCGTTTCGACGTGCCGGTGGTGTACCTGACTGCGCACAGCGACGCGAAGACCATGGAGCGCGCGCAGCTGACCGAGCCGATGGGCTACCTGCTCAAGCCCTTCAAAAAGCCCGACCTGCAGAACGTGGTCACCATCGCGCTGGCGCGCAGCGCGAATGAACGGGCCCTGCGGCGGCGGGAGCAGGCCTTGAGCGTGACGCTCTCGTGCATCGGCGAGGCGATCGTCACCACCAGCGAGAACGGCCGGGTGACCTATTTGAACCTCGCCGCCGAAGCGCTCTCGGGCTGCGGCAGTGACGTGGCGCGCAACCAACCGCTGGGTGACGTGCTCCGGCTGCGGGCGCCCGATGGCGAGCTGCTGGGTGAACAGCCGCACGACGACGCGCTCAAGAGCGGCCGGGTGGAGTTTCAGTCGACCCTGGGCTCACGTTCGCTGGCGGGTACGGCGGCGGAGCTGCGCCTGGGCGCCACCAGCTTTGGCGCAGTGCTCGCGTTGCGCGATCTCACCGACCTGCTGCTCGCGCGCCGCCAGTTGGAGTTCGCCGAGCGCCTCACGTCGTTGGGCACCCTGGCCGCCGGCGTCGCACACGAAGTGAACAACCCGCTGTCGGTGGTGATCAGCAACGTCGACTACGCGCTGGAAGGCGCGCTGGCGCCGGAGATCCGCGAGGCCCTGGCCGAAGCGTCCGATGCTGCGCAGCGGGTGGCGCACATCATCGGTGAGCTGCGTTCGCTCAGCCGGCCGCAGACCGAGCCGGTGCAGCTGCTCGAGCCCGGTGAAGTGGTGGGCTCCGCGCTCAGCTTCACCAAGGGGGAGTGGCGCGGGGTGACCGGCGTCTGCCTCGATCTCCAGCCGCTGCCGGCGGTGTTCGCAGCACCCACGCGCCTGGCGCAGGTGTTGGTGAACCTGATCATCAACGCCGTGCATGCGATGCAGGGCGTGCAGGGGCCCCACCTGCTGTCGATCTCCACTGGCACCACTGAACAGGGTGAACCGGTGGTGACGGTGAGCGATACCGGCGTCGGCATTCCCGAAGCGGTGCGCGAGCGCATCTTCGAGCCGTTCTTCACCACCAAGCCGACGGGCAAAGGCTCGGGCCTGGGCCTCGCGGTGTCGAGATCGATCGTGGAGAACCAGGGCGGCCGGCTGGAGGTCGCCAGCGGGCCCGCCGGCAAAGGCACCTCGTTCCGCCTGGTGATGCCGGCGGCGAACCGGCCTGCAGCGGTGGCGGCTCCGTTGCGCGCGTGGTGGGTGGGCGCACCTGGTGAGGCGAGCGAAGCGCTCGGTGCACGGGCCTTCAGCGCCGACGAGCTGGTGGCTCAGCCGAAGACCGAGCTGCCTGAAGTCTTCCTGCTGGCGATGGATGAAGAAGCCGCGCGGGCTTTGCGGGCGCGCGTTCCGGAGACCGAAAACCGCAGCGTGCGGGTGGGGGGCGAGCCCTCACTTGGTTCGGTCGTGTTGCGGCAGCCCTTCGACGTGCGCACGCTGACTGCGTTCGTGCGGCGCTCGTCTCCCGGCAGGTCGTAGAGCGTTCAGGCCCCGGAGTGAAGATTGTGGTGTGCACGCCGCTCCTTCTTCAGGTCGGGCATGCGGAAGAGACTCGCAACGTTCACCAGGATGGCCATGGCCGAGGCCGCCACGCCGACGAAGGCGAGGGTGTGGCCGAGCGTCTGCGCCGAGTCCCCGAAACGGGACAGATCGAGCGGAAAGACCCGGTAGAACACCACCGCTCCGACCAGTGCTCCGACGGAACACACCAGCTCGGTCAGCCCCCTGAGCGGCCGGGGACTGGAGACCGAGAGGATCAGGTTCCCGAAGATCTGCAGCACGAAGCCCAGGTTCACGGCCCAGAGCACGTCTTTGAAAGACTCCGTCACGAGGCCATCGAGCCACGGCCGCCAGGCCTCGTGCGCGTTGATGAAGATCATGAAGACGAAGTTGAAGATCGCCGCTCCGGCAAATCCCAATGAGTCGCGCTCTCCTGCTTCGGTCGTCGTTTGCGTCATGCGCGAAGGCTCTGCAGGACCTGTACCTGCGCGCGGTCTGCTCTGAAACGCGTCACGTCGAACCTGCAGTGATTGCGCTGCGGGAATTGTCGCGCTCGCGTGGCTACACTTCGCCTCGTGCTTCCGCTTCCATCGTTGGTGTTGCTGGTTCGTCACGGTGCGACTGAGTGGTCGGTGTCGGGCCGCCACACCGGCCGAACCAATCTGCCCCTCACGGAGCTGGGCGTCGCGCAAGCGGTGGGTGTTCGGCCGGTGATCGAACGCCTGCTCGAAGGGGCGAAGCCGATCGTCTTCACCAGCCCGCTGCAGCGCGCGATGCAGACCGCGAAGTTGGCGTTGCCGGGGGAGCAGGCGTCAGTCGTCGATTCGTTGATGGAGCTCGACTACGGCGCGTACGAGGGCCTCAAGACCTCGGAGATTCTGTCGCGGGATCCCCAGTGGAATCTGTTCACCGGCGGGTGCCCGAACGGGGAGCGGCCGGAGCAGTTCGAGGCGCGGTGCGATTCGTTCGTCGAGCTGCTGCAGCGGTCTGCTTCAGGGCGCGCGGTGGTGGCGTTCACGCACGGGCATCTGAGCCGGGTGTTGACGGCGCGGTTGCTGGGGTTGCCGGTGACCACCGCGGCGGCGCTGTTCAATGAGACGGCGTCGGTGAGCGTGATCAACGTGCACCGCGGGCGCTGGGCGCTGGTGGGGTGGAACATTCGTGGGGAGGTTTGAAGAGGCGGCGGGGGTGAGGGAGTTCGTGGTTCAGACCGTTCGGCTGAAGAGCGGACGATCGGGCGCCTGCCTCGCGAGCCTCGCATCGAGCGCCATGCACACGTTCCTGACGAACGGCTCGCCGGCTTTGGTCACCTTGAGCGAAGACTGCGTCAGCTCGACGAGGCCATCGTTCGCGAGCTCGCCCAGGTTCGCGAAGTACGGCTGAGCCGCCGGCGTCCAGCGGGTCTCGAAGCGCGTCATCACGTCGAGAATGTGCCGGCGCAGCAGCAGATCCTCTTCATCGAGCAGGTGACCCTTCACGATGGGCAGCTCACCTTTGGCGATGCGCGCGTGCCACGCAGGCAATGACTTCTCGTTCTGCGCAAACGCGGTCCAGGTGTCGCCGATCGCCGAAGTGCCGAGCGCGAACAACGGCATGGTGCTCCGGTCGGTGTAGCCCATGAAGTTCCGGTGCATGCGGCCCTGCGCGTAGGCCTTCCACAACCCGTCACTCTCCAGCGCGAAGTGATCGAGGCCGATCTCTTTGTACTTCGCGTCGAGCAGCAGCGCGCGGCCACATTCGTACAACACGCGCTTCGCCTCACCACCCGGCACGTCTTCGTCTTCGAAACGCCGCTGCACCGTCTTCATCCACGGCACGTGCGCGTAGCCGTAGAAAGCGATGCGATCCGGTGAGAGCGAGCGCACCTCCTCTACGGTGCGCTCGATACTTCGCTCGGTCTGCCGCGGCAGGCCGTAGATGAGGTCGTAGTTGATGCTGGTGAAGCCCAACGAGCGCGCGTGTTCGGTCACCACGCGCACCTCTTCCACCGTCTGGTAGCGGTTGACGCCGTGCTGCACCTTCTCGTCGAAGTCCTGAATGCCCAACGAGAGCCGCTTGAAGCCGTGTTTCGCGAGCACCTCCAACTGCGCGCGCGTGGTCACCCGGGGATCGGCTTCGATGCCCAGCTCCGCATCGGAGGGAACGTCGGCCACGGAGAGCAGCCCACCCACCAGGCGCTCCAGCTGATCAGGCGTCAGATACGTCGGCGTGCCACCACCGATGTGCACTTCATCGAGCCGAACCCGGCCGAAACGCGAGACGTAGAGCTGCCACTCAGCCAGCAGCGCCTCGACGTAGGGCCCGGCGCCCGAGGTGTCGCGGGTGATGACCGTGTTGCAGCCGCAGTAGTGACACAACGATCTGCAGAACGGCACGTGCACGTAGAGCGCACCACCCTGCCCCAGCGCGCGACTTCGGGTGATCGCATCACCGACGTGAGTGAACCACTGCTCCTGCGTGGGAGCCGCCTGCCAATACGGCACCGTCGGATAGCTGGTGTAGCGCGGCCCCGGCACGTCGTACTTGGCCAACAACTCGCTGCTCTTCATGGCGCGGCCCTCAGCTCGTGGGCGAGCATGGCGATGAACTTCGGCGAAGCGTTGACCGCAGGAATGAGGGTGAGCGATTCGCCGCCCGCTTCACGGAACGTCTCCGCGGCGCGCATGCCGATCTCCTCCAGCGTCTCCAGGCAGTCCGCCACGAACGAAGGGCAGGCCACCGCGAGCCGCTTCACGCCGCGTTTCGCCAGCTCGGCCACCACTTCATCGGTGTGAGGGCTCAGCCAGGTCGCGCCTTTGATGCGCGATTGAAAGGAGGTGGTGGTCTCGCTCACGGTCAGACCCCCGGCAGCGATGAGCGCGCGGCTGGTGGCGAAACACTGCGCCCGGTAGCAGTTCACGTTCTGCGGACCGATGGGAGGACACGCCGCCGTCTTCTCCGCGCACGAGGCGGTGCCGCACACCGGCTTGAGCTGGCGCACCGGCAGGCCGTGAAAGCTGAACAGCACGTGATCCGCGTTCACCGACTTCACCGTCTCGCGGATCTGATCCGCCGCCGCTTCGATGAACCCCGGCCGCGAATAGAACGCCGGCATCACCGAGGTCGAGGGCGGCTGAATCTGCAGCCCCATCAACTTGTGCCACGCCTCCACCGTGCCGCCCGAGGTGGCCGAGGCGTACTGGGGGTACATCGGTACGAGCGTGATGTGCGTGACGCCCCGGGCCTGGAGCGCAGAGAACGCGTCCTGCATCGAGGGGCTGCCGAAGCTCATCGCCATCTCGACGACGACGCCGGGCAGCTCCGAACGCAGCGCTTCGACCTGGGCCTTCGCGTTGATCAGCAGCGGTGAGCCGTCTGGCTTCCAGATCTGCTGGTACGCATGCGCGCTGCGGCGAGGCCTCAACGGGAGGATGATGAGGTTGAGCAGCAGCCAGCGCGGCAACGCAGGCAGGTCGATGACGCGCGGGTCGCTGAGGAACTGCGCGAGGTACTTGCGCACGGCGGGCACCGTGGGCGCATCGGGCGACCCCACGTTCACCAGCACCACACCCTGCTTCTTCTGAATCGACGCGAGTGCGTTCATGGACGGAACAGGTAGCCGCGACCGCGGACGGTGACGAAGTGCACCGGGCTCTCGGGGTTGGGCTCGAAGAGCCGCCTCAGCCGGAGAATGAAGTTGTCGATGGTGCGATCGGTGGGGAACGCATCCATGCCCCAGACCTCTTCGAGGATGTCGGCGCGCGCGAGCACCTTGTCGACGTTCTTCGAGAAGAGCTCCATCAACTTGAGCTCCTTGTCGGACAAGGTGACTTCCCCTTCCGACGTCACCGCGCGGCCGGTGTCGAAACGCACCGAGAAACCCTCGCCCAGTTGCAACGCAAGCGGCGCGGCGGCCACCGTGCCCGAGGCCCGGCGGAGAAGAGAACGTATGCGCGCGAGCAGCTCGGCCACGTCGAAGGGCTTGGTCAGATAGTCGTCGGCGCCGCAGTCGAGCCCCCGCACCTTCGCCTGCACTTCACTGCGCGCGGTGAGCATCAAGATGGGGCAGCGCACGCCCGCATCACGCGCGTCACGCACCAGCTGAAAACCTTCTCCGCCCGGGAGCATCACGTCGACCACCGCGAGCTGAAGGTCGGGTTGCGCGAGCGCCGTTGCGCCCGTGGCAAAAGTCGCCGCCGAGGTCACCTGGTAACCCGCGTGCTTCAAGTTGAGCACCACCAGGTCGCGCACCAGCGCTTCGTCTTCGATGACCAGGATCTTCTCAGCCACGGGCAACCGCCAACGGGAGCTCGAGCGCGAACACGCTGCCCTGCCCCGGGCCTGCGCTCTTCGCGGTGAGCTCACCGTGCATGCGCCTGGCGAGCTGACGCGAGATGAACAGGCCCAGGCCACTGCCGTGCGCGACGCCCTGGCCTCCGCCGCGTTCGAACGGCTCGAACAGCCGCTCCGCGTCTTTGGGGTCGAAGCCCTGGCCGGTGTCGCGGATCTCCAGGCGCCACCGCGTGCCCCTGGAGAGGCCCACCAGATCGACCCGGCCGCCGCCGTACTTGCGCGCGTTGTCGAGCAGGTTCTCCAGCACCACCCGCACCGCGTCGCGGTCGCAGCTGACCGACACCGGCTCGGTGGGCTCCCAGCGCACGTCGTCGTCGGGGAAGCTGGCGCGCCGGTGGTCGAGGATCTCGCCGACCAGTTGCATCGCAGGCACCACCTCGGGCGCGCTTGCGTCTCGCGCCACCGTACGCTGATACGCCAGCGTGGTCTCCACCATGTGCTCCAGCCGGTCGCACTCGGCGATGCCTTGATTCAAGAACCGCGCGTGGAGCTCTGCCGGAATGCTGCCGTTC
>JANODF010000870.1:0-3717 GCA_031412555.1 Archangium sp.
CTCGCTCAAGAAGATGCAGTCGGACGTGGCGTTCTTCCTGGCTCGCATGCGGCTCGATGATGCGCGCCGGCAGCTGGAGGAAGCGCTGGTGCAGCTCAAGCTCGCCGCGGAGTCGGACTCGAAGTCACGCGGTCAGGCGTCACTCATGCTGCTGGCGGTCGAGCCGCAGGTGAAGCTGCTCGCGACGACGCTGCGGGCGACCAATCTGACCGCGGATGGTGCGGGGACTTTGGGGAAGGCGCTCGAGCCTCAGCTGCAGAAGTTGTTTGAGGAACTGGGGAAGCAGGTGGCTCCGGCTCCCGCGGCTCCTGCTCCGGTTGCGGCACCCGCTCCTGCCGCGGATGCGGGTTAGCCCTCTCCCCGACCCTCTCCCCTCGGGCCCCTCGGGGGAGAGGAAGTCAATCGGTGCGCATGACGCCGACGAACGGCAGGTTGCGGTACTTCTCGCCGTAGTCCAGCCCGTACCCGACCACGAAGCGGTCTTCGATCACGAAGCCCTTGTAGTCGATCTGCACCTTCACCTTCGCGCGCGACGGCTTCTCGAGCAGCGTGGCGACCTTCACCGACGCCGGGTGCCGTGCGCCCAGGTTCTCCAGCAGGAACTTCATCGTCAGGCCGGTATCGATGATGTCTTCCACGATGATCACGTGCCGCCCGTGCATGGGCTTGGTGAGATCGTTGGTGATGCGCACTTCACCGGTGGTCTCCGTGCCGCCCTGGTAGCTGGAGACGCCCATCAGCTCGAGCGTGATGGGCAGATCGACGTGCCGCGCCAGATCGGTGAGGAAGAAGATCGACCCCTTCATGATGCCCACGAAAGTCAGCGCCTTGCCCTGATAGTCCTTCGTGATCTGCGCGCCCAACTCAGCGACGCGCGCCTGGATCGTCGCTGCGGACAACAACTCTTCGACTGAAGTCTCGTGGAAAGGCATCGACGTCCTTTTCAAACGTACGCGTTGTTCATCACTTCGCCCATGCCGCCGCCGCCGGGCACGATGTACTGGCGATCATCGAGGCCGCGCTCTTTCTCCCAGAGCTCGCCGGGCGCCGTGCTGAGCACCTCCGGCGGGGAGAGCCCACGATCGAGCCGCAGCGCATAAAGAATGGTGTCCGGGTGATCCGTAGTCAGCCGCTTCACGAACTCCGGCGTGACGATCAGGTTCACGCAGATGACCTTGCGGATCTTGCCCGGCACCTTGTGCTTGTACATGTTGATCGCCGTCGACAGCGAGCTGCCCGTCGCGCCCATCGGATCAGGGAAGATCACCATCGCGTTGTCGACGTCGCCGCCGATCTTCGAGCCGCCGATGTTGCTGCCCACCACGTGATCCTTGGCGTCCAACTCGCGGCTCATGATGATGTGATCCTGGCGCACCAGCCGCGGGTTCAAGATCGTGTTGAGCAGATCGTAGGTGACCTGGCTGGGCAGCGTGCCGGCGCGCGCGATGTTCACCGAGATGGCGCGCACCTCAGGGTCGAGGATCTCGCCCTGGTAGATGCCGCGCGGCGTGTACTGGATCATGCGCGAAGGAATGGTGACCTGACGCCTTGGGAACTCGTGGTTCACCACCATGGTGATCAGATCCGCATACAGCGTGCGCACCAACGTGTTCACCGCCGGCTGCTGCGTGTCTTTCGCGCACAACGACGCGAGCAACGACAGCAGGTACGGGTTTCCCACCAGGTGCACGTTGGGGCCGTAGAAGTGCTTCAGTTCAGACAGCGCGTAGGGGACGTTTTCGTAGAGAGAATCGCGCATGGTTGAGGTCACCGGCTGAAGAGTTCGAGGTTCTGAGGAGGCGTGGCTTCGACGGGCGTAGGCACGTGGCACTTGCGGCAGCGCGCCTCGTAGGCGCCGGCAGCACCGACCACCACGCGCTCGGATGAATCAGAGAGCCGCTGGCTGCGGTTGGCAGGGTTGCCGCACACCACGCAGATGGCCAGTTCCTTGGTGACGTACTCGGCCACCGCGAGCAGCTGGGGCATCGGCTCGAACGGTTTGCCCTGGTAGTCCTGATCGAGGCCGGCGCACACCACCCGCTTGCCTTGCGCCGCGAGCGCTTCGACCACCGCGATGATCTCCATGCCGAGGAACTGCACCTCGTCGATGCCCACCACTTCGGTGTCGGGCTTCACCGCTTGGAGAATCTGATCCGCACGCGCCACCGGTGTCGCCACGATCTTCAACTGCGAGTGGCTGACCACCGCGAGCTCGTCGTACCGGTTGTCGATCTGCGGCTTGAAGACCTGGATCTTCTGCTTGCCGTAGAGCGCCCGTTTGAGCCTCCTGATCAGCTCTTCGGTCTTGCCGGAGAACATGGAGCCGCAGATGACTTCGATCCACCCGATGTCTTTGGGGAACTGGTGCATCATCAGGAGTCCAGGTCGAGCAGCTTCGCCAGGGTGCGCGCGTCTGCGGGTGGAAACTGAAACTGGCCCATCTCGTCGAGCGAGGCCCAGCGGTGATCGTTCACCACCCGGTGGCTGACCTCTTGATCCGGGTGGGCGAGCTTGCAGTGAAAGACGCGGAACTCGACCGAATAGGTGTCGTACTCGTGGCTGGTGACCATCGCCTCTTCGTCGACGATCACGTCGATGCCCAGGCGCTCCTCGAGTTCACGGTGCAGCGCATCGGCCTCGCGCTCGCCTTCGTGCACCCGCCCGCCGGGGAACTCCCACAACAAAGGCAACGAAGCGGTCTTGGAGCGCTGGGTGACCAGGTAGCGGCCCGGCTCGCGCTCGAGCATGGCTCCCACGACGCGGATCTTGCGGCGGTTCACGCAGCTGCGCGTAGCAGAAGGAACGCGTCAGCGCAGCCCGTAAAGCCCCCGGGTCCGAGCGACCTCCAGGGCCCTCCGCGGCACCAGCTCAGCCGGCGATTCCCCCGCCTCGAAACGTTTGCGGATCTCGGTCGAGGACACCTCGGCCATCGGCGGCCCCAGCGCGCGCGCAGCGGGGTAACCCGCCCGGTACAGCACCGTCACCTCGACCATCGTCTCGATGCGATCCCACGACTTCCACTTGGGCAGATCACCCAGGATGTCCGAGCCAATCACCCAGCGAAACTTCACCCCGGGGTGTTTCGGGAGCAGCCACTCCAGCAGCTCGATGGTGCGCCCTTCCCCCCCGACCTCGGCTTCCGCACGACTCACCTGGAGCCACGCCCCCACGTCGAGCGCCATCGCCTCGCACATGGCCACCCGGTCGCCGAACGGCTCGAGCGGTTTGCCGAAGGGGTGATTGAAGCTGGGCAACAACCACACCTCGTCACAACCGAGCGTGGCGCGCAGGTAGAGCGCGGCCATCAGGTGCCCGACGTGCGGCGGGTTGAAGGAGCCTCCGAGGAGCGCGATCTCCTTCACGTCACTTCACCGAGATCTTCGTCTTGCCGCCGCCGAGCTGAATCGGCATGCGATCGATCACGGCCTTGCCGTCGAGCGTGAAGGCAGAGAACACCACCTGCCGCTCCACCATCTCCAAAAGCCCCACGGTGGGTTGTTTGCCCGTCAGCCGGCCCGGGGTGATGAACGTGCGCGGCCCCACCTTCACCACGCGCGGCTCGGCATCTTTGCCGTGCACCAGCACGATGGCGTTGAGCATGTCCTCCTTGTCGAGGTCGTTCTTGTCGTGCACCAGGCAGCACAACGAGTCGCCCAGCATCTCGAGCACCTTTCGTGGCACCGCGGAGTCGGCGTAGGCGAGCGAGCCCTTCTCAGG
>JANODF010000871.1:0-10332 GCA_031412555.1 Archangium sp.
CGCGTTGCCACCCCGCTCTGCCGCCAGCTCGACGAACGGCAGCTGGTGCCGGCCCATGCCCGCGCAGGTCCACGACGAGCCGGGCGGAATGTACGAGCGCATGAAGTCGAGACCTTCAGCCGTCGCCGCCAGCGCACCACCTACGCCGAGCACGAAGTCGAAGTGCGCAGGCAAGGTGATGAAGCCTTCTTTCTCCAGCGCGCGCGCCTCGTCGATCATGCCCACGTCGAAACACTCGAGCTCGGGCTTGATGCCCAGCGCCTTGATGCGCGTCGCGATGTCGCGAATGAGCGGCCGCGGGTTCCAGAACACGTCGGGCCCGAAGTTCACCGTGCCGGTGGAGAGCGTGGCCATGTCGGGCCGATCGGCGCCGGTGAGCGTGAGCCCGCCGCAGCGTTCGTCGACGTTCATGCCCACCGCCCCACCCGTCGAGACCTGGATCAACACGTCACACTTCGCGCGGATCGCCCGAATCGCCGCGCGGAACAGCTCCGCGTCCTGGCTGGGTTTTCCATCGGGCGTGCGCACGTGCAGGTGCACCATCGCAGCCCCCGCCTCGCGGCACTTCGCCGCATCAATCGCGATCTCCTCCGCCGAGATCGGGAGGTACGGCGTCTGCTCACGCGTCGTCTCGGCGCCGACCATCGCGGCGGTGATCACCATCGGGTTCACAAGGACCTCCGCTGTTTGTCCTTCGGGGTGACACAGGTGCCCGACGCGCGGCACACCACGATGGGCGGCTCGAGCACCTCGGCGGCCGAAGCGCTGACCGTGGGCTGCGAACGGATCACCTTGCGCGCCTCGAAGGTCATCTTGCGGCTGGTATTACCGATGCCCGTGATGGTGCCTTCGGCCTCGATGTAGTCGCCGGCATAGACGGGCGCGAGGAACTCCACGGCGTCGTACGCGCGGAAGAGACCTTCATCGCCATCGAGGCGAATGAGCAACTCGGTGGCCACGTCGCCGAACAAGGCGAGCATGCGCGCGCCGTCGACCAGATCTCCGCCGTAGTGCGCGTCGTGGGTGCCCATGCGCAGCCGCAAGACGACCTTCAGACCAACTCCGGGAGGCTGTTCGCTCACGTGGGTTCTCCTTCGAAGTGTGTGCCCTTCTCCTCTTTGCCAAGCCGCTGCAGCACCTGATGCGCCACGAAGTTGGCCACGTCTGAGGGCTTGGTGCCGGGCCCGAAGCCGGCGTCGAAGCCGAGCTCGAGGGCCAGCTTGTGATCGACGCGCGGGCCGCCGAGCAACAAGGTCATCTTGCCGACGATGCCGGCTTCCTTCGCCTGATCGATGAACGCGCGCGAGTTCTCCTTGTGCACGTCACGCTGGGTGACCACCTGGCTCACCAGGATCGCGTCGGCCTTCTGTTCGATGGCGCGTTTGATCAGCACCTCGTTGGGCACCTGCGAGCCCAGGTTGTACGCCTCGAACCAGGGGTAGCGCTCGAGGCCGTAGTCACCGGCGAAGCCCTTCATGTTGAGGATCGCGTCGATGCCTACCGTGTGCGTGTCGGTGCCGGTGCAGGCGCCGAACACGACGACCTTGCGCGCGATCTTCTGCTCGATGAACTCGTTGAGTTCGTAGAACCCGAGCTTCTTGATCACGATCTCGGGCGTATCGATCTCGTTGTAATCGATGATCACCGGCGACCGCGCGTACACCACGAAGAACGTGTACTGGTCGGCCGCGCGCTCGGCAGCGGCGACCTTCACGTCGGTCAGCCCAAGCTTCTTGCAGTAGATCTGAGCGGCTTCCTTCGCCTTCTCCGAGGTGGCGACCGGGAGCGTGAAGGAGATCTGGATGATCCCGTCGTCGCGGCGATCGCCGTAGGCGCGGATCAGGTGCTTTTCACGTGGAGGAGTGGTCATCGCATCACTTCCCGTAACCCACCGAGTCGAGCACTCGCTTCAAGATGGGCCCGAACCGTGAGCCCGCAGAGGTCTTCGAGGTCCACGTGAGCACCCACTTCGTCTTGCCGTTGCAGCCGATCACCGTGGTGGTGGTGACCTTGTTGGCGTCGATCTTCGCCTCTTCGCCTTCACCCACGTAGTCGGTGGTGATCTTCCGCGAGGCCGGCTGCGCACCGAGCGTGAGCGGCGAGAACCCCTCCGTACCCAGCGCGTCGACCATCTGCTTCAAGCACGCTGGCGCAGGCCGCTGCGGGTCGACCGGATACACGGTGACGGCGAGCTCGGCGCCCGACGAAGGATCCGCCCAGGTCAACGAGTTCGGATCGGGCTGGGTCTTGCCCCACTGGGAAGGCGCCTTGAAGGTCAGGCCGAGCAGCGACTGTTTGCCCAACGAGTCAGCGCCACCGAGCGCAAGCGCGAGGGTCAGTGCGAGTGCCGTCATGATTTCTCCATCATCTCGAGGAACGGGTTGAAGTAATCAGGCGCCTTTTCCATCACGCCGTCGAGACCCTTGCCGCCCGTTTCGGCGCGTTTGACATCTCCGAAGCGGCCGCGGCCGATCGCAGCCACCATGCCGTCGGCCTGCGCCTCCCGCAGCAGCTGAATCGCGTTGGCGAACACGAACCGGGCGCGGTTGGCGATCTTGCCGTCTTCGCGCACCGTGAACTCCTGGTCGATGCCCCGCGCGGCCTTGTGGATGTACGTGGCCGCTTTGAGCGCGACGTAGCGATCGGCCAGCAGCGGCGTGTGCATCGCCTCGGTCATCATGCCCAGCAGCTGAATGCCCTGGTTCGTCCACACCGCGACCAGGTCGGCCATCACGTCGTACGCGTGGCTGAAGAAGATGTCGGTCTCCTTGTGCTTGGTGGGCGGCATGTACTTGAGCGGCGCGTCGGGGAAGCAGCGCCGCACCAGCATCGCCTGAGAGAGCTCGAGCAACAGGGTGTCGGGCTGGTGCGGATCGATCTCGTACGAGTGGCCGATGCCCAGCTGCCAGTCCGCCAGGCCGGCGCGTTTGGCGAAACACTCGTTGATGAACTGGTTGGCGATCACCGTGTGCGCGGCGTCGAAGGCGTCGGCGGTGGTGATGTAGTTGTCTTCGCCGGTGTTGATGATGATGCCGGCCATCGCGCAGATGCGGCGGGAGAAGTACTGGTCGATGAAGGTGCGGCGCATGTTGATGTCGCGGAAAAGAATTCCGTACATCGCGTCGTTGAGCAGCATGTCGAGCCGCTCCCACGCCGCCATGAAGGCGATCTCCGACATGCACAAGCCCGAGGAGTAATTGGTCAGCTCGACGTAGCGCTTGAGCTTGCGGCTCTCGTCATCGAGCGCCTCGCGCATCACGCGGAAGTTCTCCTGGGTGGCGTAGGTGCCGCCGTAGCCCTCGGTGGTGGCGCCCTGGGGCACGTAGTCGAGCAGCGACTGCGCGGTCGAGCGGATCACCGCGATCACGTCGGCCCCGGCCTGCGCTGCGGCGCGCGCTTGATCGACGTCGTCGAAGATGTTGCCGGTGGCGACGATCACGTACTTGTGCGGCGCCGGCCCCATGGGGAACTCGCGCTTCAGATCGTTGCGCTGCGCCACCCGGTTCTTGAGTTCTTCGACGGCGGCGCGCGCTTCGGCGCGAACTTCGTCTCGCAGCTTCGCTTCTTCGGCAGGGGCCAGCGGTTTGAGCGTCTCCAGCGGCGCAGAGGTGAGCCGCTCCACCGCGTCGAGCGGGCTGCTGGCCCCCATGCGCAGCGCGCGGCCGTACCAGTAGGCGGCGCCCTTGTTGAGCACGCCGGCTTCTTTGAGCCGATCGCACATCAGGTTGACGAGCGGCGCACCCAGGTTGCCCACGCCATCGACGCCGAACCAACGCAGCACCGTGCGCTCGACGGAGATGGTGGTGTTCTTCGAGATCAGATCGAAGATCGGGTCGGTGATGTCGGAAGCGAGCTGCCTCGCCTCCGCGATCTGTTCGTCGGTGATGAAGAGCCCAGACATGCCGCACATATACATGGCCAACCGGCCGGGTGGGCAGGTTGCGCGGGGGGGCTCCCGTCTTACGCATGGAGTCATGGACACGACACTGGGGAGACCGGTCACCCATCACCGAACCTCGAACATTCTGAAGACCACGGTCCTGCTCGCCGCGATGAGCGCGCTGACGCTCGGCGTCGGCCAGGTCATCGGCGGCCCGCGTGGCCTGCTCTGGGCGGGCATCTTCGTGGTGGTGATGAACTTTGCTTCGTTCTGGTTCAGCGATCGCCTGGCCTTGATGATGAATCGCGCCCAGCCCCTGCCCCCGGGCGAGTTGCCCTGGCTGGAGGCCATGACCGCCGATCTGGCGCGCCGCGCCGGGCTGCCGATGCCCCGGCTGTACCTGGTCGACTCGCCCACGCCCAACGCGTTCGCCACGGGCCGCAGCCCCGCAAAATCGGCCGTGGCGGTGACCACCGGCTTGCTGAATCTGCTCGGGAAACGGGAGCTGGCGGGGGTGATCGCCCACGAGCTGTCGCACGTGAAGAACCGGGACACGTTGATCATGACCGTGGCCGCCACGCTGGCGGGGGTGATCACCCACGTGGCCCAGATGATCTTCTTCTGGGGCGGCGCGCTGTTTCACCGCAGCGACGACGAGGATGAAGGTGGCAGCCTGCTGGGCACGCTGGGGGTGCTGATCGTCGCGCCCATCGCGGCCACCCTGCTCCAGCTCGCCATCAGCCGCGCCCGGGAGTTCGACGCCGACGCCAGTGCCGTCGGTGTGACCGGCGACCCGGAGGGCCTGGCCAGCGCCCTGAGCAAGCTGGAGTCGGGCAACCGGGCCCTTCCGCTCGACCACAGCCCCGCCACGGCCCACCTGTTCATCGTCAACCCGCTCTCGGGGCGTGGGGTGATGGGCCTGTTCGCCACCCACCCGTCCATCGAGGACCGGATTCGGCGCCTGCTCCAGATGCGCTAACGGGGGTTTCGCGGGTGCCCCCCTTCCTGTAGAGGACCCGCGTTGTATTCCTCCAGGAGCCTCAACGTGACCCCAGTCATCATCCTGCTCGGCATCGCTCTCGCGATCAGCCTGGCTTTCAACCTCGGCCTCATCGGTGGCGGCGCCAAGCCGTCAGCGCAGGCCACGGCCAACACCTCGACGTCTTCGAAGAGCGAGAACCGCTCCGATGAAGACCGCGCTCGCAAGCTCGAGTCTGAGCTCGACAAGAAGAAGCGTGAACTCGAAGAGGTCAAGAAGGCCCAGGCAGAGCTGAAGGACGAGCTCAAGAGCACGAAGAAGAAGCTCCACGATCAACGCGAGACCGAGAAGTCGGGCGACGATCTGGTGAAGGCCCGCGCTGAAGTCGAGCGCGCCGCGTCGATCCAGCTCGAGAGCACCCGCGCTGAGCTCGCCACCGCGCTGGCCGACATCCAGAAGCTGAAGACCCAGGCCGACACCAGGAAGCAGGCGCGCCCGGTTGCTGCCGAGCCGACCGAGAAGAAAGAAGAAGTGAAGGTCGAGCGCCCGCAGGAGGTGATCACCCGCGTCATTCGCGAGCTCTCCGACGTGGAGAAGGATCGCATCGCGCGTCTCGAGGCCAGCTCTTCGGCCGACCGCAAGAAGGCCAACGAACTCGACCGTGAGCTCAAGAGCCTCAAGGCCAAGCTCGATCGCCACCAGCGTGACAGCAAGCGCGTGTACTCGGAGGCCGAGCTCGCGCGTGACAAGTACCGCGCCGTCGAGATGCGCCTCAACCGCACCCTGGTCGAGAGCGATCTGCTCAAGCGCGCGATCAAGGATCTCGAGAAGAAGTCGGGCGTCGATGCCGGCCGTCTCGAGCTGAACGCCGAAGAGATCGCCAGCAGCGACTCGTCGGTGAAGGCGAAGTTCGCGGCCGATGACGCGGCTGAGGCCGATGCCCGCGCGAAGCTCGAGGCGGCTCCGGCCACGCACGTGGAGGAGCCTGCGGCTCCTGTTGCGGCTGCGGCGGAAGCGCCCGCGGCTGAAGTGACGCCGACCGCTCAGGCGTGATCGTCGTGCAGTGAAAACGGCCACCGTGCTCCTCGGAGTGCGGTGGCTGTTTTGCGTTTGGCCCCTCACCCCAACCCTCTCCCCGGAGGGGCGAGGGAGTTCCATTCGCTACTTCTTCGCCATCTCTGAGACGACCAGCCGATCGAGGCTCTCGTATTGCGCCACGCCGTGGAAGCCGACCACCAGCTCGCCGCTGCGGCCGAACAGAATCCGGCTGGGCAGCTCCCGAATGCGCCCGAACACCGTCTCGCCCGACCGAATGCGATCGTCGGCCACGATTAACGGCACCTTCAGATCGTAGCCCTCGGCGAACGGCTCGAGCACCTGCCGGCCCTCGAGATCCATACCCACCAGCACGTTCGCGAAGCCCTTCGCCGAATGATCCGACTCCAGCCGGTTGATCACCCTCAGCTCGGCCAGGCAGGGGAAACACCAGGTGGCGATGAAGGTGACCAGCACCACCTGGCCCTCCAGCTTCCAGGGCTCGAAGGGCACCTTGCCCGCGGTCTGCCGGGGCAGCGCGTTCATGAAGGTGCGAAAATCAGCCAGGGTCGACTCGCTGTTTCGAGCGCACCCCGTGGCCAGCCCCGCCAACAACACACTGCGGCGGGAGATCACGCGCTGTGCTCGGCGGCCTTCTGGCAGCTCTTGCACAACCCGTAGAGCTCCATCTTGTGCGAGGTCACCTTGAAGCCGTGCCGGCGGGCCACCGCGTCCTGCATGCGTTCGATCTGATCGTTCTCGAACTCGATGATGGTGCCGCACCGCGTGCAGATCAGGTGATCGTGGTGCTCCCGGCCGACCGCGGGCTCGTAGCGGGTCTGCCCGTCACCGAAGTTGCGCGCGTGGGCCAGGCCGCTCTCCGCCAGCAGCTTCATGGTGCGATAGACCGTGGCCACCGAAACGCGCGGGTCGTCTTGCCGAACGCGCGACCACACGTCTTCCACCGAGAGGTGGCCGTGCATCTCGAAGAAGATGTCGATGATCAGGCTGCGCTGGCGGGTCGACTTGAGCCCGCGCTCCGCCATGTAGCGGTCGAGGATCCGCTCGAGCTCTTCACGTTGCGACGACGAGACGCCGGTACCGGTCATGGAAAGCGCTTCCCCCAGGCGTCGGCCGTCTGGCCGAGATCGACGCCTCCGTTGAGCTTCACCAGCGCGTCGTGCGCTGCCGTACGAACTGCGGGTGCTGGATCGGCGAGCAGCTTCACCAACGCCGCGCCCTGCGTCTGATCCCCTCGCCAGCCCGTCAGCTCAGCCGCCTGCGCGCGCACGCGATCGTCGCGGTGCCCCAGCAACGGGTTCGCGTCGAGCGGGCCTTCGACCCGGGGAAAGAGCAGCAGCAAGAAGAACAACGCCGCCAGGAACATCTGGATGAAGGCCTTGAAGGGCGAATACCGCCGCGCCGCGACCAGGGCGATCCGGTACGTGGAGAAGCCCAGGGCGAAGACCAGGAAGATCCACGGGGCGATGCGGGCGACCATCGGGTCGATGCCGGGCGTGCGCTGGGCGTAGAAAGCCACCCCGGCCGAAAGGACCAGGAGCGCATAGAGCGCGATCGACCAGGCAGGGCGGACACGGACTCCGACGACGCTGGGCTCGTCTGACGTCTCGGGCTTGGCGTTCATTGACAGGTTCCGAGGACTGCTTATACGCACGGCGGCCCCCTTTGGACACCGCGATGATGGACTTGCAACGCAAGAGACTCCCTGAAGACGTTCCGACGCCGGTCGCGGTGGCGGTCGCCGACTTCTGCCGACGGGCCAAAGCACCTGCCTCCCCCGGGCTGGTGCGAGACGCCCTGGCGTTGCTCGACGATGACGACGACACCCGCGTTCGGCAACTCACCGACGCCGAACCGACCGCCCGGCTGGGGCCTTTCGCGTTGGTCGACGTGATCCTGGGCACCAAAACCAGCGTCGCCGCCGAGCGTGAACAGACCGGCTATTACGAAGAGGTCCGCAAGGCGACGCGCGATCGCAAGCCGCCGAAGGGGCCCGCGGTGCCGGTGCTCACCACGGCGAAGAAGGCGATCTCGTTGCCCAGCCCGGCCCCTTCCGCACCGCGGGAGAAGAAGACCCGCGGCCAGAGCCTGCAGGAGAAGATCGCCCCGCACAAACGCCGCGCCGGGGAGTTCGACCGCGAGGTGCACACGCAAGCCCTGCCCGGCACGCACTTCTTGCCCAAGCGCAACCTGCCCGCGCCCCGCGGCCGCTTCACCACCGTCGATCCTTCGCGCGCCAGCTTCGAGACCCTCTTCCGCCCCGAGGGCAAAGAGACCGTCGAGTCGCTGATCGAGCAGGTCCCCCACCGCATCGCCCTGCTGCGCACCCTCGAACAGGGCTACGTCAGCAAACGAGGCGAAGCCCTGAGCGTGGGTGACGTGGAAGACGTGCTGGAAGAACACTCGCTGTTCGAGGTGATCGAGAAGAAGGAGCGCGAGGGTCTGCTCGCCGCCCTGATCGATTCGAAGGGCTCGTTCAGCCGGGCGTCTCATGCCTTTGGCTTAACGACCGAAGAGCTCGAGAAGCTCATCGGGGCGCTGGGGGTCACCTCAGAGGTCGAGCAGGTGCGAGACCGTTACACCAAGGAAGCGTTGTCTTCGGAGAACCTCGGCCTGCGGCTCGAGCTCCTCTTCCGCGGCCGCTACCTCGAGGATCTCGGCATCGAAAAGAAGTTCCAGCAGCAACTCACCAGGCAGCTCGCTGCCCTGGTGGAAGAAGTGAAGGACGCCGCGACCACCGTGCCCACCCTGGTGGACATGCTTTCGCGGCAATACGCGCTCCATGCCGAAAGCCTGCGGCGAGCGTTGGAAAAACTCGGGCTGCTCGAGCCCTGGCTCAAGGACAAGAGGTAACCCCCAAGTGCCGATCTACGAATACCGATGTGCGAAGTGCGGAAACGAGCTCGAGGTGATGCACAAGGTGAGCGACCCCTCGCCCACCGAGTGCCCCAAGTGTCACGAGCCGGCGCTCAGCCGAATGATGAGCCGCACCAGCTTCCAGCTCAAAGGCGGCGGCTGGGGCTCTGATCTGTACGCGAGCACCAAGAAAGACGCGTCGGGCACCGCGGCGGCTTCCTCTTCGGGGAGCAGCACCACCGCGGCGGCCACCACCACGACCACCACCCCCACCGCAGCCCCTTCGGCCCCGGCGTCGTCGGGTTCGGGCACCAGTGGCGGCGGCAGCAGCTCGGGCGGCTCCTCCACGTGAGACTCGGGCTGATCGCCGCGATCGTGCTGACTGGCTGCGCGACGGCCCAGGTGGCGATTCCCCCCACCCAGGTCGCCGATCTCGAGCGGAGGCTCAACAGCGAGCAGCGTTTCTTGCGCGTCTCGATGTTCGTCACCCCGTTCTACGGTGACGCCACCAAACGCCTGGTCACTCCGGTCGCGCCCGAGCTGGTGCGCTTGCTCGATGGCCCGGGCGGCAAGCCCTTGAACCCCGGCGCTGTCGAACGCACCCTGCCCGCGGGCACGGCGGTGCGCATCGCGAAGGTCGAGTTTCCTTCGGCCTGGGTGATGACCGAACGGGTGCTCTACACGCCGCGATCATTGGTGTGGGTCTACCTCGACGTGCCCGGCAGCCCGCGCAACGCGCCGCCTGCGGTGCTGGTGCTCCGCCCCGGGTTGAAGTCGGATCAGGAGTTCCTCGCCGAGCTGGAGCGCCACCTCACCCGGGAAGATCAGGCCCGACGGCTGGAGAGCTTCTCCGACCCCGTGCGCGAGGCGATTCGCACCAAGAGCGTGGTGTCAGACATGCCTGCCGAAGCGCTGGAGATGGCGTGGGGCTACCCCGACTCGAAACGCATCGAGCTGGTCGACACGCAGCGCAAGGAGACCTGGCGCTGGGGTGACGGTGCGCGCACCGCCACGATCTACGACGGCCGGCTGACCGCCTTCACCGGGGCCAACGGCGCTTCTTCTTCTTCTTCGCCTTGAGCTCGGCCGTCCGCGCGTCACCCGGGCGCTGCAGGTGCGGCAGCTCGCCCATCTGCACCGGGAAGTAGTCGCGGCCCAACAACGCCTTCACCAGGTCTGCCTGGGTGGCGATGGGTTTGGTGAAGAGCGTGGCGGCGTAGCCGACCTCGTCGACCGAGCCGCGGGCGTCGCTGCCTGCCACACCCGGCACCTGCAGCGCCGCGGCGGCCTCGATGGCCAGCTCATTGGCGCCCGCGCGGGCCTTGGGGTTGTAGACCTCGACTGCGGAGAGCAGCTTGAGGGTCTTCACGAAGTCGAGTGCAGGCGTGGCGAATTCTTTGTCGTAGGGGCGAGCGGCGACGATGGCCGCGCCCAACGACTTGAGCTTGGGCAGGCACTCTTCGGCCTTCCAGGGCGTCTCGCGGTTGCTCCCCCACAGCTGCACGGGCTCGGGCGCGCGATCGGGCTTCTCGAAGAAGCAGAGGTACTGGCCCTTGTCCGT
>JANODF010000872.1:0-2216 GCA_031412555.1 Archangium sp.
TTCGAGCGCGGCACGGATGTCTCCGCGGTGACCGAGGTGATCGATCGTGCTGCCGCCCTCATCGTCGAAGTGGGCGGAGGCACGGTGCTCAAAGGCCGCGTCGATGCCTACCCGGTGAAGAAGCAGCCCCGACAGGTGAAACTGCGCACCGAGCGCGTCGCTGAAGTGCTCGGCGTGGCCGTGCCGGCCGCGGAGTGCAGCAAGATCCTCACCTCCCTCGGCTTCAAGAGCGTGGGCGACGCGTGGGAAGTGCCGATGGCCCGCGTCGACGTGTCGATCGAAGAGGATCTCATCGAAGAGATCGCCCGCATTCGCGGTTTCGACGCGATCCCGGCGGCCCTGCCTCGCGGCCTCAGCGCGCTCGAGCCGGAACGCCCCTGGGTGACCGCTGAACGGCGCATCCGCGGCGCCATGTCGGGAGCGGCCTTCGACGAGGTGGTGAACTACTCCTTTGTCGCGCCTGCGGAGCTCGCCGCTTTCCAGGCAGAGAAGGGCGCCATCGCGGTGGCCAACCCGCTGTCCGTCGAGCAGTCCGTGATGCGCACCACGCTCTTCGCGAGCCTGGTGCCCAACGTGGCCCGTTCGGCCCGTCACCAGTCGCAGGGCGTTCGGTTCTACGAGTTGGCGCGCAGCTACCGGCCGCACGAAGACGGTGGGGTGAAGGGCAAGCCCGTCGCCTCCGAGGTGCTGGAGCTGGCCGGGGCTCTGTGGGGCATGCGTGATGGCGCGCGCTCGTGGACCGGTGCATCCGCCGTGGTCGATTTCTACGATGCACGCGGTGCCGTCGATGCCGTGCTTGCGTCACTGCACATCACCGGCGCCCGCTACGAGCCGCTGGAGTCGCCCTGGTACCACCCGCGCGCCGCAGCCACCGTGAAGGTGGGCGATCGGGTGCTCGGCACTTTGGGCGAGCTGCATCCGCGTGCGCAGAAACGCCTCGATGCGCCGGCCGGAATTTTCCTCTTCCAGCTCGACGCCGCGGCGCTGCTCGCCGAAGCGCAGCTGGTGCCGCAAGCCGAGCCGCTCTCCCGGTTCCCGTCGGTGCTGCGCGACCTGGCCGTGGTGGTGCCCACCGAGCTGCCAGCTGAGAAGGTGCGCCTGGTGATCCTCGAAGTCGGCCAGCCGCTGGTCGATGAGGTCACCGTGTTCGACGTGTACGCAGGCAAGCAGGTCGGGGAGGGGAAGAAGAACCTCGCCTTCGCCCTTCGCTATCGCTCGCCCGATAAGACCCTCACCGATGCGGAAGTCGCTGAGGCCCACCAGAAGATCGTGGCCGTGGTGACCGAACGTCTGGGTGGAGCACTGCGCGCGTAAAGGCCTGAATTTGCGGCCTCAAAGCCAAGTCTGCGGCATGCCGTAAAACCATAGTGATGTCGGCATGTTGACTTAGGCGTTTGGGACGGTACGCTTTGGGTCCTATGACCAAAGCGGACATCATCGAGAGCGTCTACGAGAAGGTGGGCTTCTCGAAAAAGGAGTCGGCCGAGCTCGTGGAGCTGGTGTTCGACACGCTCAAGGAGACGCTCGAGCGCGGCGACAAGGTGAAGATCTCCGGCTTCGGCAACTTTCAGCCCCGATACAAGCGGGCCCGCCCGGGCCGCAATCCCCAGAGCGGTCAGCCCATCGAGATCACCGCCCGCCGGGTGGTGAAGTTCGTGCCCAGCCAGGTGCTGAAGGCCGACTTGAATGACGGGTACGTGGCTGAGGATGAACTGTCTGCAGAAGACGAGGACGAGGGCCACACCGACTCGGCCGCGAAAGATGAAGACGACGACGATTGAGATGGCTTGACCGATCACGGTCAGGCGGGCATAAGGCCCGCGTCTCAAGTCTCACCGGGGTGTAGCGCAGCCTGGTAGCGCACTTGCTTGGGGTGCAAGTGGTCGCAGGTTCAAATCCTGTCGCCCCGACCATTAGAAGCCCTCGGAGTTTTGGGAGATATCCCAAACCTCCGGGGGCTTTGTTTTGCGCAAAGTCCGACGCTCGCACCAAGGGCGCACCAAGCCTCCGCACCATCGGCGCATTCCTGACTGTGCGCGAGGTTGCCGATCAACTGAGTGTCAGCCCTGCGACGGTCTACGCGCTCGTCGAGCGCGGGGAGATCGAGCATGTGCGCGTGAGCAACGCGATCAGGATCTCGCCGACGGCACTCGCGGCGTACCTCGGGCGCCAGAGCCTGTAGTTGCCGCAGCTCGCAGAGTTAGGACTCGGGCCGG
>JANODF010000873.1:0-3009 GCA_031412555.1 Archangium sp.
GGAACGTTCGCAGCACCGCAGCCGCGCGTTCACCGTCATCCCAGAAACCGGGCGCCTGCGACTTCGCCAGCAGCTCACGACGGCGCGACTCGAGCTCTGGCCGTTTCGCCGCGGAAGCGACCGCCGCGGCTCGGCCGACGAAGGCCTCTGCCTCTTGCGTCAGCGCCTTTTGATCGAGGCGCTTGTTCTTCACCTGGCCCCCTGCCGAGGGCAAATGCGCCTGCGCCGTGGCCTCACGCTCGCGCGTCACCCTGGGCTCGGCCACCGCGTGCACCGTGCCCTTGTGCGCGACCACCTTGACCGGCGTGCCCGCGGGCAGCGGCCTGCGCGCGATCTCCACGGCGAGCGCAGCGGTCAGCGTCTTCTCGATTTCCCGCTGAAGGAAACGCGCACCATGTGACGGCGAGTACCCGCGCTCCACCAGCAACTCGACGACCTCGGGCGCCACCTCGACGTCGAGATGACGCGCGCGAATGCCTTCACGCTCGAGCACGCGGCCCACTTCACGCTGGGCGATGCGGCGGATCTCCACCTTGCCCAGTGGGCGGAAGTGGCACAGGCCGTCGAAGCGATTCAAGAACTCGGGGCGGAAGGTGGAGGAGATGCGGCGATCGATCTCGCTGATCAGCTCATCGTCGCCCCGGCGCGCGGAGAAGCCGATCGGCCCCTCGCGATACACCTCGGCGCCCACGTTCGACGTGCAGACGATCAACGTGTTGTTGCACGGCACCGTCTCTCCGGCCGCGTTGATGAACTGGCCTTCATCGAAGAGCTGGAGGAACCGGTCGTGGCACTTCGCGTGCGCCTTCTCGAATTCGTCGAGCAGCAGCACGGTGAACACGCGGCCATCGAGCAGCTTGGTGTGCTCTCCGCGTTTGCCCGACAACGTCTGCGCCCAGGGATTCCCGAAGAGCACCTGCTCGTCGCCGAAGTCCGGGTAGTCGGCCATGTTGAGCCGCACCAGGCGATCCGCCGCGCCGAAGAGGTACTCCGCGAGCAGCTTGGCCAGGTGGGTCTTGCCGACGCCCGTGGGTCCCGCGAACAAGAAGACGCCGAGGGGACGGCGCGGGTTGTTGAGGCCTGCCTTGAGCAGCGCGACCGAACGCAGCACCGCGGCCACCGCGTCGGTCTGACCGAGCAGGCGCGTGCCGAAGAAGCGGCCCACTTCGTCGAGATCGAGGGCGACGGCATCGTCGGCCATGAAGCGGGGAAGGCGGGTCGAGTTGCAGAAACGCGCCAGCACCTCTTCACTGCTCACCCGCTCCTTGGCGGCGCCCGCGGCCTCCGTCACCGTCTCACGCAGCAGCTCGATGGCTTTTCGCGGCAAGCGCTGGGCGAGCAGGAACTTCACCGAGAGCCGCAGCGCGAGATCGCAGGCCGAGGCGTCGATGGGCAGGTTCTGCTCGACCTCGAGCTCTTCGGCCACGCGCCCCAGAATCCAGCGCGCGCGCTCGACGGTGGGCTCGGCGACCATGAAGAGGTGGATCTTCTCGGCGAGCGCCTCGTCACTGCGCAGCAGCTCGTGCGCCGCCCGGATGTCGGTCTCGAAGATGAAGCGAAGCTTGCCGGCCCGCAGCGCCCGAATCAGCACGGGGACCAGTGAGCTGCCGCGCACGTGACCGACGTCGCGGATGAAGAGGATGGTGGGGTGGGGCTGCTGGCTGGTCTCCTCGAGGAATTCTTCGAGCAGCTCGGCGGCGCCTTTGGGCGTGCTGGTGCGCGCGAAGATGCCCGCGGCGGTCAGCTCGAGCACGCGCGCGTTGAGCAGCGCCTCGGGGGCGTTGCCTTGAAAGATGCGGCGGGCGAGCTCCTGAACCACGGCGCTCTTACCGACGCCGGCTTCACCTGCCAGCAGCGGCGCCTTGCCCCCGCGCGTGAGCAGCGTGGCGAGCTCGGCGGCGGATTGATCGAGGCCGTAGCCTTCAGGGAGCTTTCGCGCAGTCGCCAACGCGGTGAGATCGCGCTCGACGAGCGTCTCTGCCGAGTCACGGGTGCTGTTCTTGGTCTTCTTCGCCATGTGCGGGTGCTCCAACCGACGGCCGAGGTTGCCCTCGCTGACGGCGCAGCACGATGGCACACGCTCGGCGGGTGCGTAGCGTTCTCAGAAGCTGCGATTGTCGAAGGTGAGTCCACGCCGCGCTCATGAAATGGCGCCGTGCGACCGGAGTCCGCTCGGGCAGGTGTTGGCTTCGTCCCTGCACTGGGAATCGGGTGCAGCCATCCACTACACTTCGGAGTGCTTCATGCCGCAGGCCACCAAGTTCGTCACCCGAGCGGAGTTCGATCCCGTGAAGGAATCGGTCAACACCTTGTCGACGCAAGTTCAGATCCTGACGATCAGGATCGAGGTGCTTGGCCAGGACGTTCATCGGCTCACGAATCAGGTCGGCGACATGGCGGAGGACCTCAACGAGGTTCGTTCTGACCTGAACCAGATGACGACCGAGGTGACTCAGCTGCGCACGGCGGTCGGCGCTCTGGGCACACAGCTGACTGCGTTTCGGGACAACACCAGGGCCGAGTTTGCCGGTGTGAAGGCGGAGTTCGCCGGGGTGAGAGCTGAACTCGCCCTTCAGAAGACGGAGATCGCTGGGGTCCGGACTGAGCTGGCGGAGCAGAAGACGGCGATCGCGGGTATTCGAACTGAGCTCGCGGAGCAGAAGACGGGTATTCGAACGGAGCTGGCGGAGCAGAAGACTGAGATCGCCAGTGTGTGGGCTGAGCTTGCTGCTTTGAAGTCCGAGTTGCAGGCCGAGATCGCAGAACTCAGAGAAGACATGAACGCTGGTTTCGCGGCGATGACAAAACTGATCGCTGATGGCAACGCCGCGCTGATGTCCGCTCTGCTGCAACTCGCTCCCCGCTAGGCGAGGCCCTCACCCCGACCCTGTCCTGAAACTCGGTCAGGCTGCAACGCTCGAAGTTGAGAGAGGTCGCAGGTTTGCGTCGTAGCCGAGCGTGCGGAGGCGTTCGACCAAGCCTCGTACGACTCGGTCGGTGTCGCGCTTG
>JANODF010000874.1:0-6164 GCA_031412555.1 Archangium sp.
GGCGCGCCGCCGATGACCATGGTGGCCTTCCCCGACTTCGATGCAGAGGCCACGCCGAACTCCGGCTACCACGTGGGTCTGGGCATCTCGTCGAACTTCCTCAACAACGCTTTCTGGGCCGCTCAGCAGTCGGGTGCGCTCTGCCTGAACCTCTCTTCGGAGAGCGTGGGCCTGATCAACACGGGCCTCTTCAAGACGTTCCTGCCGTCGCTGGGCAAGCTGGCCACCCGCGACGGCAAGGACGCTCCGATGATGGTGGTGCTGCGCCCCGCGCGCGCGCCGCAGGTGGTGGTGGGCGAAGGCACGTACGACCCGGTCACCAAGAAGCCGATCAAGCCGCTGCTGCTGATCACCCTGCCTGATCTGAGCATCGACTTCTACGCGATGATCGATGACCGCTACGCGCGGCTGTTCACGCTGACCGCCGACATTTCTCTGCCCATCTCGCTCATCTTCGAGGGCTGCGACACGGTGGCGCCGGCGCTGGGTGATCTGCGCTCGCTCATCACCAACATCCGCACGGCCAACGCCGAGATCCTCGCTGAAGACCCGCAGGTGCTCGCAGACCTGGTGCCCGCGGTGATCGGCCTGGCTGAGCCCGCACTCGCCGGAGGCCTGTCGGGCTTCGCGTTGCCCGCGCTGGGTGCGTTCAAACTCAAGGTGAACGAGGTGAAGGGCGTCGGCCGCATCACCGGCACCGAGGCGTACAACCACCTCGGCATCTACGCGACGCTGCTCCCGCTCAACGGCATGTGCGCGGTGGCGGCGCCCGAAGTCGCCGTGGCCCTCAAGCACAGCCGCATGCCGAAGTCGGAAGACATGCGCCTTGCCGGTCACGCCTTGCCCTGGCCCGAAGCGGTGCTCGACGTGCGCACGCTCGGCGCGTCAGGCAGCCCGGAGTACTCCTTCAAGATCGACGACGGCATGTGGACCGACTTCGTGCCCGCGCAGGCCAACGAACTGACCGTCTCGCACCCGCGCTTCCTCATTCAGGGCCGCCATGTGATCCACGTGCGCTCGCGCATCGCTGAAGATCCGCACGCGATCTCCTCGCAGAAGGACGTGGGCTTCATGGTCGACTGGGAAGCGCCTGAGCTCACCCTGCGGCCCGACCTCGAGCACGACCTGCTGGTGGTCACCGCGCGCGACGTGATCTCGGCCGACAGGCTCGAGTTCGCCTACCGGGTGGGTGAAGGTTCGATCTCCAGCTTCGGCGCGGCGCGTGACATCTCGTTGTCGGCCATCGAAGTGCAGGGTGGGGTGACCGTGTTCGCCCGCGATGAGTTCGGCAACGTGGGCCAGTCGATCTACCGCGCCGCGCAGGTCGCCGTTCGTCCCGAAGCGGTCGAGCAGCTGCCCGAGCTCACGCAGCGCACCGGTTGTTCGGCGACCGGGGGCCTCGAGCTCCTCGCGCTGGGCGCACTCGCGTTGCTGCGCCGTCGCCGCAGCTGATGTTCGCCAGGCCCCCGTTCGCCCCGAGCCCAGTCGAGGGGCTTGCCGCGCGAAGCAGAGGTACTCCCTCGACTGCTCTCGGGAGGATCGGTGTGCATTTGCCGCACGCAGCAGAGGTGGCATCTCGACTGCGCTCGATGCGAACGGTGGGTGCGCCTCTTCTCTTCCTGGTGCTGGCGCTCGCGTCGAGCGTTGCGTTCGCGGAAGAGCGCTCCGATCACCGCGGCTCGCTGGGGCTCACGGTCGCCTTCGGTGGGGAGTTCGTCTCCGCGGTCACCACCATGGCCAACGGGGAACGCGGCCTTCGCCTGCCCATCGAGGTGGGCGGCACGCTGTCCTTGAGCGATCACAACGAGCTGCGCATCGCCGGCCGCTTGAGCCCGGGCGTGGGCCCGCTCACCGCGCTCGGTGGTTCGTTCTACGCCGGCCTTCGCAACAGCATCGGCTACGACCAGTGGAAGACGTTCTTCGATCTCGAGCTCGCCGCGCACGTCGCGCCGTTTCTCGCCTTCGGAATCCGTGGCGCGTTCGGCGTGCAGTTCGATTTTCTGCCGGTGATGGGGGTCTACGCGCAGGTCGGCGGCCAGCTCGGAGGCGCGACCTCGTTGCGGCTCTCGTTCGAAGTCATGGCCGGTGTCCAGTTTCGGACCTACCTCTTCGAATGATCATCAACGTGATCAGCTGATCAGGAACGCGATGTTGCTCCGGGAGATCGCGTGTTTTTTTGACCACGTTGTTTCATGTGAGACCATGTATGCACATGAACGACAACGCCCGTCTCACCTCCGTGGTTTTTCGTCTCAACCGTGACCGCCTCGAGATGCTCAAGGATCTCTCGAAGGAGACGCGAATCCGTCAGAGCGAATACCTCCGCGAGGCCATCAGCGATCTGCTGGAGAAGTACGAAGAGAAGTTGAACGACTGAGCGCTGGCGCTTTCGCCAGTTGCGCCTCTGGTTCGCCGACTCCACAATGCGGCCTCCATGGGGCCGAATGATCAGGGCTGGTTGTTTCGCGAAGGTGACCTGATCCTGGGTCCCGTCGCTTCGCAGCAGATCATCGACAAGCTGTACGCGGGTGAACTGCTCCCGCAAAGCGAAGTGCAGCTGCTCGGTTCGGGGCACTTCGTGAAGGTCTCCGACATCGCCGACTTCAAGGTGCACGTCGCCAAGTCGGAGGCCAAGAAGCGCGTCGATGCTCACGCTCACGAGCACCACTCCGAACAGAAGAAGAAGCTCACCCGCGCGCTGGGCATCGGCGCAGGCGTGCTGGTCACCCTGGGCATCGTGGTCGCGGTGCTGGGCAGCTACCTGGCGGTGCACACCCCCAACGGCAAGACGGCCGAAGAGCTGGCCTGGGGCGACATCACCATCGACGCGCCCTCGATCTCCAAGGCCAAGCGCCGGGTCGACGACGAGCTGGTCGACTACCAGGGCTCCACCAAGAAGCCGCCGGTGGGCAACGCGCCCATCGCGAACCGGCCTCCGGTGGGCAACAACCCGCCGAAGAACCCCACCACCAAACCGCCGCTGGGCAACTCCGACCCCGATGGCATGTCGATGGGTGAAGTCGATGAAGCGGGCATCAACGCGGTGGTCGCCCGCAACAAGTCGAGCCTGATTCCCTGCATCAAGACGGTGGCGAAGCCAGGCGTCTACCTGAAGATCCCCATCGAGTTCTCCATCGCCGAAGCGGGCAAGGTCTCGAAGGTGTGGGTCGACAACCCGGATCTGAAAGACAGCGGCCTGCAGGAGTGCCTGCTCAAAGAGCTCCAGAAGTGGCCCTTCAAGTCGGGTCACTCGGGGAACTCGGTCAACCTGTCCTTCAACGTGGGCAAGAAGGGGTAGTCGAAGGTTTCCAGTTGCCCATCAGCGGCCGCGCTGAAAGAAGCGAAGCCGCATGGCATCCGTGGAAGAAGTGATCAGCCGCAACATGTCTGAGGTCGAGCCGGGCAGCCTCCGTCAGACGGTGCTGCTCGCGGCCAAGCGCTTCAAGTCGTCATGGGTCGAGCTGGGCAAGCTGCTGGCGAAGATCCGCAACGACGGCACCTTCACCGAGTGGGGCTACCCCACCTTCGACGCCTATTGCCTGTCGGAGCTGCGCATCAAGAAGCAGACGGCCGACAAGCTCACGCGCAACTTTGGGTTTCTGGAGAAGCACGAACCGCAGGTCATGCGCACGCCCGAGCTGGCAGAAGCCGCGCCCGCCTTCGAAGTGGTCGAGGTGCTGGCCCAGGCTGAAGAGCGCGGCCAGTTGAACGCCGCCGAGTACAAGTCGATTCGCGACTCGATCTGGAATCAGGAAAAGCCCACCAGCGAGCTGAAGAAAGAGCTGGTTGAGAAGTTCCCGGCTCCCGAGGTCAAGGTCGACTCCACCGGCGAGCTCAAGAAGCTCTGGGCGTCATCGAAGCGCCTGGCGGCCGAGCTCCACTCGAACCGCAAGGTGCCTGCGGCGATTCGGGAACGGGCCGATGCGTTGGCAAGCGATTTGGAAGAGCTGGTCTCGGCCAAGGCGGAAGCCGACGCCTGAAGAGGCAGGGACTCTTTCGTGAGAAGTGGGTTGGGGGTTGCTAGGTTGCAATTCACCCCAACCCCAGCGTTACAGTTGGGGCAACACCCCGTGAGGAGGACGTAAGTGAAGAAGGGCGAGCATCACGTGAACCTCTCGTGTTCTTTCTGCGGCAAGTCGCAGCGAGAGGTGCGCAAGCTGATCGCGGGCCCCACGGTCTACATCTGCGATGAGTGCATCAAGCTGTGCAACGACATCATCGCGGAGGAGGCGGAGAAGGAAGAGGCCAAGCCGGCCGTCAGCCTCCCCACCCCGGTCGAGATCAAGACGTTCCTCGACGATTATGTGATCGGCCAGGACTTCGCCAAGCGCGTGCTCGCGGTGGCGGTCTACAACCACTACAAACGCATCTATCAGCGCAAGCCCGCCTCGCGTCCGCGGCCCGGCGTCAAAGGCCCGGGCCCCGAAGACGTCGAGCTGAGCAAGTCGAACATCCTGCTGATCGGGCCCACGGGCTCCGGCAAGACGTTGCTTGCCCAGTCGCTGGCGCGGTTCCTCAACGTGCCCTTCACCATCGCCGACGCCACCAGCCTCACCGAGGCCGGCTACGTGGGTGAAGACGTCGAGAACATCATTCAGAACCTGCTCCACAACGCCGACTACGACGTCGAGAAGGCAGGGCGGGGCATCGTGTACATCGACGAGATCGACAAGATCTCGCGCAAGAACGGCGACAGCCCTTCGGCCACCCGCGACGTCGGCGGCGAAGGCGTGCAGCAGGCGCTGCTCAAGATCATCGAAGGCACCCGGGCCAACGTCACGCCGCGCGGCGGCAAGAAGTACAACCAGCAGGAGTACATCCAGGTCGACACCTCCAACATCCTCTTCATCTGCGGCGGCGCCTTTCACGGCATCGAGCAGGTGATCAGGCGGCGGGTGGGCGAGAAGGGCCTGGGCTTCGGCGCGAAGATCGACGCGAAGGAAGATCGCTCGGTCGGTGAGCTGCTCGCGTTGGTCGAGCCTGACGACCTGATGAAGTTCGGCATGATCCCCGAGTTCATCGGGCGCCTGCCGATGGTCGCGACGCTCAACGATCTCAAGGAAGAGGATCTGATCACCATCCTCACCGAGCCGAAGAACGCGCTGACCAAGCAGTACCAGAAGCTCTTCGAGATGGAGAAGGTGAAGCTGTCGTTCACCAAGGAAGCCCTTCGCGCGGTGGCCAAAGAGGCGCTGCGCCGTCACTCCGGTGCACGCGGGCTTCGGGCCATCATGGAAGATTCGATGCTCGAGATCATGTACGACGTCCCGTTCCGCGAGGGCGTCAAGGAGTGCCGAATCACCGACGGGGTGATCCTGAAGAAGGAACCTCCCCAGGTGACGTTCGAGAAAGAGAAGAAGTCGGCCTGAGCAGGTAGGTTCCTGTCACAGCGATGCGGTCTCTCTTTCTTCTCTCCACCCTCCTGGTTTGCGGCTCCTGCCGCAGCCCTGTGATCGCGCCCGTGGCCGACGCAGGGCAATGCGTGTGTGCTCCGCAACCCGAGGTGACGGCCAGCCACCCAATGCCCAAGAACATCGTGCGGCAGGAGCCCACCGCGGCCACTCCGCATGTGCACCCGTTGGCGTTGTGTGACGGCAAGGGGCAGCTGCCGCTCGATGCCGCGCGCGAGGCCTTCGACGCGCGGGAGTACGAGAAGGCGTTGTCGTGCGCGGCCCAGGCGGCGGCGCTCGCTCCCGGCGACGTGTTGGCCCACACCGAGCGGGCCAACGCCCTGGCGCAGTTGCTGAGGAACGACGAGGCGGTGCTCGCGTACGCGCGCGCGTTGGCGATCGATCCCGACTCGCTCGATGCGCTGGCAGGGGCGGCGCACTTCTACATCGTGCTGATGCCCTCGAGCCGCGAGCTCGACGAGCTGGGCAGCACGTATGCCGAACGGGGCTTCGAGCTGGCCACCGCGCAACGTGATGAGCCGTTCGCGTTGTCGTTCGCGCGGTTGTCGGCGATGGGCTTCAACGACACCGGGCAGCCGCAAGACGCGCTCGATCGGGCCGACTGGGTGTTGCAGCGCGAGAAGGACGATGCCGAAGCGCTCTATGAGCGGGCGGTCGCCTTGTTCGAGCTGTGCCGGTTCGCCGATGCGAAGACCGCGTTCACCCGGCTGTTGGCAGACCCCGAACGGGCCGCCTGGGCGCACCACCACCTGG
>JANODF010000875.1:0-3714 GCA_031412555.1 Archangium sp.
CCAGAAGGTGGTCAACGTGGTGCTGCCCAGGCTCATGGAGATGGCTCAGAAACACTGACCTTCGAAATTTGCGCCTCGTGGACGGAACGGGGTAGGGGACACGGGTGGCGACCGTGATGTCAGGCAAGAAGTTCCCGCACCCCTTCCTCCCCGTTTCACGTGCCGATCTCCAGGCGCGCGGTTGGGAGCAGTGCGACATCGTCATCATCAGCGGTGACGCGTACGTGGATCACCCCGCCTTCGGGCCTCCGCTGATCGCGCGTTTCCTGGAAGGCCGTGGTCTCAAGGTCGGCCTCATCGCGCAGCCCGACTGGCACTCTGCCGAGCCGTTCAAGGAGCTGGGCAAACCGCGCCTCTTCTTCGGAGTCGCCGCCGGCAACATGGACTCGATGCTGAACCGGCTGACGGCCCAGAAGAAGAACCGCAGCGAGGATCAGTACTCGCCCGGCGGGAAGACCGGCTGCCGGCCCGATCGCGCCACCCTCGTCTACGCGCAGCGTTGCCGTGAGGCGTACCCCGACGTGCCGGTGGTGCTCGGCGGTATCGAAGCGTCGCTGCGGCGCATCGCGCACTACGACTACTGGAGCGACAAGCTGCGCCGCTTGATCCTCCTCGACGCGAAGGCCGACCTGCTGGTGTTCGGCATGGGCGAGCGGCCCATCTGGGAGATCGCCGACAGGCTCCATCGCGGCGAGAAGGTCGGGCAGTTGCGCGACATTCGCGGCACGGCGTTCCTCATCAACGACGAAGAGGTGAAGAAGCACGAAGCGGATCCCGCGGTGAAGGTGGCTGATCGGAAGACGGTCGTGCTGCCCAGCTTCGAGGCCGTGTCCGCGGATCCCACCGCGTTCGCGCGCATGACGGGCGCCTTTCAGCGTGAGACCAACCCCGGCAACGCGCGCCCGCTGGTGCAACGTCATGGTGCCCGCGGCGTGTACTTCAACCCGCCGGCCTTCCCGCTGGGCGACGGTGAAGGCGACACCTCGAAGGGCCTCGCGAACGTCGCGATGGATGAGCTCTACGATCTGCCGTTCAACCGCGCGGCGCACCCGATGTACGGCAACGAGGGCATCCCCGCGTTCGAGATCGTCAAGCACTCGGTGGTGCTGATGCGCGGCTGCTTCGGCGGCTGCACGTTCTGCTCGATCACCGAACACGAAGGCCGCGTCATCCAGAACCGCTCTGCGGGCAGCGTGCTGCGGGAGATCCGCCAGATGCGGCGCATGGGTGACTTCCGGGGCACGGTCACCGATCTCGGCGGTCCGACCGCCAACATGTACCAGCTCAAGTGCAAGTCGGAGGAGATCGAGAGCAAGTGCCGCAAGCTCTCCTGCGTGCACCCCGGCGTCTGCGAGAACCTGGGCACCAACCACGGCCCGCTGATCGAACTGATGCGCGACGTGCGCAAAGAAGAAGGCGTGAAGCACGTCTTCATCGCGTCAGGCGTGCGCTACGACCTGGCCGAGCTGAGCCCGGAGTACGTAAAGGAGCTGGCGAGTTTTCACACCGGCGGTCAGCTCTCCGTGGCGCCTGAACACGTCAGCCCGCGCGTGCTGGAGAAGATGAAGAAGCCCGGCATCGAGAGCTACGAGCGCTTCCAGGAGATGTTCGCCTGCGAGTCGAAGGCGGCGGGCAAGGAGCAGTACGACATTCCGTATTTCATCTCGGGTCACCCGGGCTCGACGCTGGAAGACATGGTCGAGCTGGCGCTGTGGCTCAAAGAGAGCGGGCGGCGGCCGCGGCAGGTGCAGGACTTCATTCCCACGCCGATGTCGGTGGCTGCGTGTATGTATTACACGGGCATCGATCCGCTGAAGATGGAGCCGGTGTTCGTGGCGAAGGGGCTCAAGGAGAAGCGGCTGCAGAAGGCGCTGATCCTCTACTGGAACCCCGAGCACTGGTCGGATGCGCGCGAGGCGCTCGAGCTCGCAGGCCGGGCAGATCTGATCGGCCGTGGCCCGAAGTGCCTGGTGCCCGCGGAGTCGTCTGCCGAGCGGGATCGCAGAGCAAGCCCCCGCACCTGAGTCCCCTCTCCCTCTGGGAGAGGGTCAGGGTGAGGGCACTACCTATTCCACCCTGAATTCGATCGAGTGCTCAGTGCCGGCACTCAACGTGGATCCCGCCACGCCACCCGCAAGCGACACCTGGTTGCTGCGCTCGAGCCGGATCTGCTCCTTGTCGTCGACCACGAGATCATTCGGGTCGATCAACAAGTCCGCCACGCCCTGCTGAATCGAACGCTCGATCTTCGCCTTCTCCAGGCGGAGCTGCGTCGAACCCGTCACCACGTTCCGGCCGTCTCGCCAGCGAATGAGCAACGGCCCGTCAGCACGGCGATACGTGGAGCCTGAGATCGGATCGACGATCAACGTCGCGCCGGGCGCCTCGATGGCCCCGTCGAGCAGATCGTCGCCGCGGATCACCTCGAGGCGGAAACCCTCCACCCAGGTGAACCCATCGAGCCGGTACTGCTCGCGGTCGTCGTCGTAGCCGATGATGGTGCGGCCGAGCGCGCCGCCCCGAATGGCGACTTCGGCGTTCTTGACCACGGCCCCGTTCGACGAACCCTCGCGCACCGTCACCCGGGCGTTGCTGCCCGAGGTGCTCCCGTCAGAGGTGAGCCGGGCCGTGACGAAGAGGGTGCCTGTCCCACCTCCGGGCGTGGTGGGACCGCAGGAAGACGCCAGCACTCCGAGGGTCAGCAGCATTGAGCGCGTCATGGGGCATCACTACGCCGGAGCACCCCTGAGTGGCCAATTTCTTCTTTGCTGGCAGACTGCGAGCACACCGCATGTCCACCAAGAAGCCCCCCGGCGACGAGACCATCAGAGGCCTCCCCGGTTTCGATCACCGCGCAGAAGACTCCTTCGTCGGTGGCAAGTCGAAGGTGTCTCTGAACGATTTGAAGAAGGCCGCCGAAGCTGCGCCCGAAGTGAGCCAGGGCGCCTGGCGTGAACGCGTCTTCACCCCGCGCGCAGTGATGTCTCGCGAAGACGTGAAAGCGGGCCTTCAGTCGGCGCTGCGCGTCGCGTTGAGCAGCGTCAGCCTCCCGCGGGTGGCGATGGAGAAGCTGCGCCCCGCGTGGTTGCCCCTCATGCGCCAAGCGCTCGAGCAGGCTGGTGGTGACGGCATCGATGTCTGGCTGTTGGCGCTGTTTTCTCCGCCGGGCCGAGCCCCCAGGCAGCCGCTGTTCTACGACTTGTCCGACGCGCTGCTGCGCATGCGCACCGCGAAGGACCTGGCCAGCTTCGAAGAGGAGTCGCTCAAGACGGTCGAGCTGGTCGACGCGGCGTTGGGCAACGCGCCCGCCAAGCTGTCCTTCAAGCAGACCGAGCGGGTGCTGGAGGGCAAGCTGGAGGTCGACGAGCTGCTCGGCGTTCGCAGCGGCGCGGATGACGACCTCAATCGCCGGCTGACCGAGATCGGCAACACCATGGGCCAGCTGCGCGATCAGATTCGCAAGATGCCCGGCAAGCAGCCCGACGGCATGTACGCCAACTTCGTGCGGCTCAAGGCTGAGCTGCGCGTGCTGGATGCAGAGCTCAAGAGGCGCGCCGGGACTTTGTAGGATTTCGAGGCCCTCACCCCGACCCTGTCCTGAAACTCGGTCAGGCTGCAACGCTCGAAGTTGAGAGAGGTCGCAGGTTTGCGTCGTAGCCGAGCGTGCGGAGGCGTTCGACCAAGCCTCGTACGACTCGGTCGGTGTCGCGCTTG
>JANODF010000876.1:0-2755 GCA_031412555.1 Archangium sp.
GATGTCGTACGTCTCGGAGTCTTCGTAGTGACGCAGCTCGAGCGTGAGCGACTTCTCGAGGATGCGTTCGTTGAGCAGGTTGCCCAGGCTCACGCGCAGCAGCTCGCGGGAGAGCCCGGAGAGCCGGCCCACCAGCAGCGCGGCGAGGGCGAGCACCAGCTCCCACGAGACGTAGCGCCAGACCAGCGCCTGCGCGTCGTCAGAGGGCTGCGTCGACGCCTTCACCACCGCGTCGATGATGAGCTTGCCCACCCAGGCCATCAGCGCCGGCAGCGCCGCCTGCACCAGGGTGAGAAAGGAGAGCAGGAGTGCGTTGGTGCGCGAGGCCTCCCAGACCAGCGCCAACGCGCGGGGCAGTTGCTGCAACAGCTCGCGGGTCGTGAGCTTTCGCTCGGGGCGGTCGGCCATGAGGGGAGTCCTGATAGCGCGAGGGATGGCGTATTGCTCGAAGCGGCGACGTGCCTGCCTCTTTGGGCAGCGGGTTCACCTTCCCGAGAGGAGCGCGCGGTCTTCCGTGAGGCAGGTGGCGAGGAAGTCGAGCAGCACGCGCACGCGCGGGACCGCCTTCAGATCGCGGTGCACCGTCAGCCACACCGGTTCGCTCGGTTCATCGGGCATGGGCAGGTGCTGCAGCGTCGGCTCGACGTCGCCCAGGTACCGCGGGAGCACGGCGATGCCGGCCGAAGCTTTCGCGGCGCCGACCAGCGCGAGGGTCAGGTTGCTCAGGAAACGGGGCTGCACGCCCGACGCGAGCTTGGAGAGCCAGGTCGCTTCCACCACGCCCGGCGTGGCCGTCAGGAGCGGGTGTTCGGCCAGATTCTTCACGCCCGTCACCGGAGTGCGCGCGAGGTACGCCTTCGACGCGTAGAGACCGTGCGTGACGTCGGCCACCCGGCGCACCACCAGGTTCTCGTGGCGGGACTTGAAGAAGCGCACGGCGATCTGCGCCTGGCGTTTCCCGAGGTCGAGCACCTCGCCGCTGGGCAGCAGCTCGATGACCAGCTCGGGGTGACGTTTGCCGAAAGCAGCGAGGCGCGGTGAGAGGTAGCTGACCCCGAAGGTCTCCGGAGCGGTGATGCGCACGGTGCCTTCGAGCGAGTCGCGGTGTTCGTGGGCCTGGCGTTCGACCACGTGCACGGCGTCTTCCACGCCTTGCAGGGAAGCGAGCAGCCGGGTGCCGTCATCGGTGAGCACGTAGCCCGTGGTGGTGCGGGAGAAGAGCCGCACACCGAGCGTCGCTTCGGCGGCTTCGATGCGCCGGCCTACGGTGGTGTGGTTGACGCCGAGTTCTTTCGACGCGCGCGCGAGGGCGCCGGTGCGGGCGAGGGCGACGACGAAGCGGAGATCATCCCAGTTCATGGGTGTGCATTCTTGCACAGGGAGGCACGAAGGCCGTGCATCCAAGGAGACCCTCACCCCGACCCTCTCCCAGAGGGCCCAGAGGGAGAGGGAGATCAGCGGCGCAGGATGAGACCGTCGGGCCCACCGACCCAGACCCCCTGCCCTGCGTCTGGCAGCGGCCCGGCCCACACCGCCCTGAGCGATTGATCACTGCGAATCGGAAGGTTGACCCAGCTCGATCCCACCCGCTGGAAGACGCGGGCCTGACGACGGCCCCCATCGGGGATGTCGCCGCCGACCACGAAGGCATCGCCGCGATCGGTGACCCAGGCCGAGAGGAGCTCGCCGTCGAGCGGACCTTCAGACACGAAACCCGCCATGCCGTCTTCCCGGTAGAGCGCGCCGTTGAGACCCGCGGCGATGACCAGCGTGCCGCCATCGCGCAGCCGCTCCGAGGCGATCGAGGTGAAGTCATCGGTGCCGAGCCGCGCTGCAGGCTGGAGGCCGCCATCGCTGGCCACCGAGAACGCGAGGCCGCGCTGACCCAACGCCCAGGCCCGATTCTCGCCGCCCATGGTGGTGATCAAGTCGCCCCCCCCGTCGTAGAAGACCGCCCGGGGAATCTGGTTCAAGGGCGTACCGACGAGCCGGGTGACGTGAGGCAATGCGCTCGGAGCCGGTTGGGTGCTGTTGGTGATCCACGAGCTGACGCCACTCTCGATCCACATGCTGGTGTTGCGGGTGCGCGGCACCGTGGTGCGCGGGTCATTCACCGTCCACGTCATGTTCGCCACGTGAAAGGAGAGGAACGGCGTGTCGTCGCCGAGCAGCCACTTGAAGCCCACGAAGTTCGTGCAGGCGACGAACTCCGAGCTGTCGGGCAGCACGTGCGAAACCGGGTTCCACCGACCCGTGGGCGTGCGCTCCAACGAAAGGGGCGCGCACGCCCCTCCGGTGCAGTTCGGAGTGCCTTGTGAAGCGGCCAGCAGATCGGCGCTGGTGTAGCCGCACAGCCCATTGATGTTCAGATCACTGCCGGAGGAGATCGCTTCGAGACCGCCGTCTGCCATCGCGAACCGGGCCACCTGGCCCGCGCGGCCTTCGACCATCGGCCCCGACTCCAGCGGCGCGAGCGCACTCCACGATTTGCCCAGGCGCGCGAGCCGGGTGCCGCCATCGATCACCTGCAGGAAGACGCCGTTTTCGCCCGCAGCGAAAAAGTCGTCGCTGGTGAAGCCGCGCACCACCTTGAGTTCATCGGGCACCCGCGCCACTTCTTCCCAACCGGCGTCGGCGCCGCGGCGGAGCACGAGGCCTACGCGGCCCAGGCCCGCGCCCGCATCGGCCACGCCCGCGATGAAGAAGCCGCCGTCGGGTGAGACCCACAACGAGTTGCCTCTGATCAACGGCGGGC
>JANODF010000877.1:0-5265 GCA_031412555.1 Archangium sp.
CGAGCCCACCCGCGCGGCGGCGTGCAGCGTGTCCTGGGCCAGCGCACCTGACTCGAAGGTGCACGCGGCCAGCTTCGCCCTGGTTTCCGCTTCACTGAGGCCAGGAAGCGGAGCGGGCTTCGCACACCCCACCAGCACGAACATGGCGATCGAGAGGACACGCATGCCGCGCGTGGTAGCAGACCCTGCGCCTAGAAACCCACCCCGACCTGCAGCGTGCCACCCAGGCGGAGCGGGCCGATGGCCGTGGCCTCGACCGCCAGCGCCACGAAGAGATGGTCGACCTGGTAGCGCACGCCGATGCGCCCACCCAACGAGAAGGCGCGGCCGGTGTACTTCGCGGTGACCCCGTCGATCGACAGCTGCGTGGTCAAGGTCTGCACGTCACCCAGCACGTCGATGAACGGAGAGACACGCTTGAAGGGAATCTCGAAGCCGATGCCCGTGCGGAAATCCCACAACGACATCGAGCGCACCAACACGTCGCGGGTGGCGCCGTCGATCTCCACCGACTGCGCGGTGTCACTGGGCCGGAAGTTCGAGAAGGGGAACCGCAGGCCCACCGTCAAGCGCACCTGGTTGTAGATGCCGCGCCACTCCAGCACCGGCCCCGCCAGGATCGCCCCGTTGTAGGGCGCCCCGAGAAACGGATCGGTCACTGAGCCCGCGAAGGGGGGATCGGTGTCGGCCGGCTCGAGCTCCAGCGAGCGGTTGCGTTCGTCAGACCACTGGCCGAGATAGCCGAACGACACCTCCACCGCGTTGCCCGGCCGCTCGTGCGCTTCGTATTCCCTGATTTCCGCTGCGGAGAGGGTGGCCAACATCACTGCGAGGGGAAGGGTCATGGAGGCCCTGATGAGCAAGCCCCCGGCCGCCCCCAAATACCCATGCTCAGGGAGGCGTGACCGACCCATGACGGGGCGCCGTTGCGCAGGCAGGGCGGGACCGTCAGGGTGTCAGGAGCCTTGGCTGACGACCGGGTGATATTTGCAGGGTGCCGGAAATGATCCAGTCGGCGCGCAGCGGGGTACAGTGCGCCTCGCAGTTCGGTTCCCCCCCGAGATAGCCATGACGCGTCGGCTGCAGCACAAACGCATTGAGAAGCGCCTGCCACCCGATTGGGAAGCCGCCAAGCGGGAGTGGGCGCCGCTGAAAGCCTTCTTCTCGGAGTGTGGCCTCGACGCCAACGAGGCGTACGCCATGGCGATGACCGCCTCCGAGTTGCTGGAGAACGCCATCAAGTACGGCACCTGGACCCAGGACGACGAGTTCATCAGCCTGGCCATCGAGGTCTCCTCGCGCGCCGTGGTGGTCGAGGTGGAGAACCCCGTCGTCGATGATCCCGCCGCGGTGCGCCAGCTCGACGATCGCATCCAGTGGATGCGCGGTTTCCAGAGCCCTTTTCAGGCCTACGTCGAACGGCTCAAGCAGGTCTCTTCACAGAGCTACCAGGAAGGCGAGAGTGGGCTGGGTCTGTGCCGCATCGCCTACGAAGCGCGTTGCCTGCTCGACTTCTATGTCACCGGCAGCGGCCGCCTGGCCATGTCGGCCGTGTACCAGGTCGGAGTCAGCCTCTCGTGAACACCACCGAAGTTCAGGCGGAGCTCTTCGATGAGGCAGGGCGCGTGTGGCCCGCTCACATCTCGCAAGCCTCTGCCCTGTCGTTGCGCGCGCGCTTCGCCGAGAAGCCCCCGGCCGGCACCGTCTTTCCGCGCGTGGTGCTCCATCACCCCACCCGCCCGCTCACGCTGACCCGGTGCAGGCTGGTGGGCGAGACTGATCAGCTGGTCTTCGTCGACGACGTCTACGACTGCCACATGCTGATGGAGCAGGGCCGCCTCAAGAACCTGCTGGGCTTCTTCAACGAGCTGCCCCTGGTGCTCGCGCAGCGCACCGACATCACCGAGGGCTTTCGCGGCTTCGTGGCCGACCTCATCTACGATCTCACCGTCTACAAGAAGTTCTTCGACGAGCAGGATCGCGCCTTCTCAAAAGAAGCGCCGCACGTGGGCGCCGCCGCACAAGAGGTGTTGCTGCGCCGCGCCGGCCCCGAGTTCTTCCGCTTTCTCGACGGCAACCTCGACAAGCTCAGCGAGCTGGTGCGCGAGTTCACCTCGGAGCAGCACGAACGCCACGGCTATTACTTCAGGCAGCAGCTGTGGCCCTTCATCCTCGGCTCGGCCTTCATGGAGCGCACCAACCTCAAGCCGCGAGGCTACGCAGGCGACGCGACCATGATGCAGATGATCTACGACGACCGGTACGAAGGCGCGTGGGCGTTCAACAAGCTCATGCACCGCCACCCGGTGCAGCACCCCGCCGCCGAGGCCGTGCGCAACCGCCGCGTGCTCATTCCCCGGCTGCTGCGGCAACACCTCGACAAGAGCCAGGCCGACCCGTTTCGCGTGCTCTCGGTGGCCTGCGGCCCCGCGCGTGAGCTGGAGGACATCTTCAAGGGCGGCGTGGACCCTCAACGGCTCGAGGTCACGCTGCTCGATCAGGACGACGAAGCGCTCGCCGCAGCGCGCAGCACCATCGAGCGCGTGGGCTCGCCGAAAAAACTCACCCTGGTCAACGACTCGGTGCGCACCCTGCTCAAAGAGCGCGCGGTGGCCAACCGCTGGGGGCGCTTCGACTTCATCTACAGCATGGGCATGTTCGACTACCTCACCCCGCCCGTGGCCAGGGCCGTGCTCGCGCGTCTGTACGAGCTGCTCGCCCCCGGCGGTGCGTTGGTGGTGGGCAACTACCACGTGAAGAACCCCAGCCGTTTCTACATGGCGTACTGGCTCGACTGGGTTCTGTACTACCGCACCGAAGAAGAGCTCTCCGCGCTCGCGGCTGGCCTGCCCGGCGCCGTGGTGAAGGTCGGCTTCGACGACACCGGCTGCCAGATGTTCCTCACCGTGGAGCGCGGCGCATGACGGCCACGCCTCCCAAAGAAGCGCTCACCGGCGCCCGCTTCAAGGCGTACCGCGACGACCTCGTCCACGACTGGATGAAGATCATCGCCGTGCTGGGCGTGTTCCTGGTGCCGCTGTTCCTGCTCCTCGATTACGTCACCATGCCCCGCGAGCTGCTGGGCCGCTTCGCCATCTACCGCGGCGTGGCCACCCTCACCTCGTTGATGCAGCTGCTGCTGCTGCGCGCGAGCAAGCCCTCGAAGATGGCCTACGTGCACGGCTACGCGTTCAACGCGATCGTGTGCGGGATGATCGTGCAGATGACCGTCGACCTCGGAGGTTTCAACTCCGGGTACTACGTGGGGTTGATGCTGGTCATCTTCCCGGTGAACGTGCTCCTGCCCTGGCGCTCGATTCACTCGGCGATCAACGGCCTGCTCACCGTGGCCATGTACCTGGGCGCGAACCTGCTCTTCGGCGCCGAGTTCCCCGTCAGCGCGCTGGTGAACAACCTCTACTTCCTCCTCTCCTCGGTCTTGCTGATCGTCGCGATGAGCGAGACGCGCTACCGCCTCATTCAGCGCGAGTTCGGCCTGCGCGCCGAGCTGGAAGACACCAACGTGGTGCTGGAGACCTCGCGCGCCGACCTCAAAGCGGCGCGCGATCGCCTGTGGAGCGAGATGGAGGTCGCCCAGCGCATTCAGACCTCACTGCTGCCGAAGAACCGCCGCCTGGGGCCCTGGGAGCTCGAGGCCTCCATGTCGCCCGCGGAAGAAGTCGGTGGCGACTACTACGACTTCTTCGAGACGCCCCACGGCGAACGATGGCTGGCCATCGGTGACGTGTCAGGCCACGGCGTCGAGTCGGGCCTGGTGATGATGATGACCCAGACGGCGATCGCCACCCTGGTGAACGCCAATCCGGCGCGTACGCCCTCCGATGTGTTCGTGCACACCAACCGGGTGATCCGCGACAACGTGTCGCGCCTCGGTGGGCACCGCTACATGACGTTGAACGTCATTCGCCTGGAAGACGACCGGCTGGTGATCGCCGGCAAACACCAGGACTTCTTCGTCTGGCGCGCGAAGAGCAACACGGTGGAGATCATCACCAACGAAGGCCCGTGGATCGGCGTGGTCGACGATGTGCGCAAGTCGGTGGAGGATCAGACGCTCCGGCTCGAAGTGGGCGACTGGTTGCTCCTGCACACCGACGGGCTCACCGAAGCGGCCAACGCCAGCGGGGTGATGTTCGGGGAAGCCGGCCTGCGCCGGGTGCTCACGGAGGTCGCCGGCAAGGTGCCGCTGCGCGAGGCCGTGGGCCTGGTGCGGGCGCGCGTCGAAGCGTTCCAGCAGAAGCAGGATGACGATCTCACCATCGTCATGCTGCGCCGGGTCACCTGACCACCAAACCCGTTCGTCCCGAGAGCAGTCGAGGGACCACCTGGCCTACTGAGCCACGAACTGCACCTGCACCTGATCCGGCCCGTGATCGAACGGCCGCAACGCGCGCCGCAGGGCATCGAAGCTCAAGGTCTGCCAGCGCAGGTTGGCGTCGTACCGCACCGTCATGCGAATGCGGCGATCCTGCGCCGAGTTGATCAGCTGAATCAGCACCGCGATGGTCGACGAGTTGAAGTGCTCCAGCCGCTCGAAGCGCATCTCCAGGGCGGCATTGCGCTCCCGGGCCACGCCGAAGAGCTGATCGAACCAGGGGTGCAACACGGAACCGGGGCTCCGGCTGGCCGAGCGACCCAGCCAATTGAGGACGAGAATCCCCGTCTCTCGTTCGTCGACTTCGATCAGCAACTCATCGGCCTGAAGATTCACCATGACTGACCGAACCAGACCACTTAGCCCCGGCCGTGCCAACTTTCACGGTCGTCCCCAAAGAGGCGGGGTACACTTGAGCCCACACCGGATTACGGAGCGTTCATGCACGGCACCATCTTCGGGGACCTGAGCATCGAGGTGGGAGGCACCGCCGAGGGGCTCGAGCTCATCTGGCGCGGTTCGAGCAACTCACGCAACCCCGGCGAGGCCCTGCGCGCCTACTTCAAGGTCGCGCTCGCGGAAGCGTCGACCCGGCGCGCGAAGCTCGACCTGCACTTCGAACACCTCATCCAGTTCAACTCCTCGACCGTCTCGGTGCTGCTGCACCTGGTCGATGAGGCCGTCACCGCGGGGGTCTCGATGACCTACTTCTACGACGGCGGCCTGAGGTGGCAGGCGCACAACTTCGAGTCGATCGCCCTGCTCAAGCGCGACGCCAAAGACTTCTCGGTGAAGAAGGTCGGCACCTCGGTACCCGCCGAACAGGTCGGCCCCGCCTAGGGGTGAGGGCCAACACGCCTCAACCGAGG
>JANODF010000878.1:0-14887 GCA_031412555.1 Archangium sp.
ATCCGCTTTCGTGGACGGTGTTGATGTGTCGTCTCACTCCGTCGTCGTAGTCGTTGTCAGTGTAGTCGTGAGGCGTCCTTTCGGTTGTGGTTGTTGTCGTGACGTCCCCCGGAGCGAGCGAAGGGCACCCCACCGGGAAGCGCGATGAGTACTTCTGGACTGAGGGGTGGCAGATGCTGGAAGACCGAGGCGTTCGCTCGAGCGGCTTCTCGGTAGATGGAAGGCGCTCCGTGCACAAATTCGAGCAGCTGGGTGCGCTGCCATGACGCGTCGCATTATGCTTCGGGCATGAGTCAGCCTGGCCCAGTTGGGATGTACGACCCGCAGACGGAGAAGGACAGCTGCGGTATCGGCTTCGTCGCGAACATCAAGGGCGAGAAGTCGCACGCGATCGTCGAGCAGGCGCTCGAGGTGTTGCAGCGCATGGCACACCGCGCAGCGACCGGCGCGGATCCGCTCACCGGCGACGGCGCGGGCATCATGGTTCAAATCTCTCACCGCTTCTTCAAGCGCGAGGGACTCAAGCTCGGCTTCGAGATGCCGCATCGCCGGTGTTACGGCGTGGGCCAGGTGTTCCTCCCGGCCGACGCCTTCGCGCGCGCCGAGTGCGAGCGCATGTTCGCCGAGGTGGTGCACCAGGAAGATCAGAAGCTGCTGGGGTGGCGCGACGTGCCCATCGATCCCTCCAAGCTGGGGCCGGTGGCTCACGGGGTTCTGCCGGTGATGCGGCAGATCTACATCGCGCGCCGCCGCTGCGTGCCCAGCGCCTTCGAACGAAAGCTCTTCATCATCCGCAAGCTGGTGGAGAACCGGGTGCGCGCGTCAGGCGTGGATTCCGAGGGCCGATTTCATGTCGCCTCGCTGTCCGCGGAGACCATCGTCTACAAGGGCCTGCTGCTGCCCTCGCAGCTGCCGCAGTTCTACGGCGACCTGCGCGATCCCGACTTCGTCAGCGCGATCGCCGTGGTGCACTCGCGGTTCTCCACCAACACCTTCCCCACGTGGGATCTCGCGCAGCCGTTCCGCTTCATCGCGCACAACGGCGAGATCAATACGGTGCAGGGCAACCGCAACTGGATGAACTCGCGGCGCAGCCTGCTCCAGTCGGCGAAGTTCGGCGGCACGCTCGACCGGCTTCACCCCATCATCGTTCCGGGCAAGAGCGACTCGGCGCAGTTCGACAACATGCTCGAGCTGCTCACCCTGGGTGGCCGCTCGCTGCCGCACGCGATGATGTTGATGATCCCCGAGGCGTGTGACGCGAACTCCGAGATCGACGACGCGCGGCGCGCTTTCTACGAGTTCAGCAGCTCGCTGATGGAGCCGTGGGATGGCCCCGCGGCGATCACCTTCACCGATGGGCAGTTGGTGGGCGCCACGCTCGACCGCAACGGGCTGCGGCCGGCGCGTTACGTGGTGACGCGCGATGATCGGGTGATCCTCGCGTCTGAAGCCGGCGTGATCGACATCCCGGCGGAGCAGGTGGTGCGAAAGGGCCGGCTCCAACCGGGCCGCATGTTCCTCGTCGACACGGTGGAAGGCCGCATCGTCGAAGACGCCGAAGTGAAGAACGAGATCGTCAACCGCTGGCCGTACCGCAAGTGGCTCGACCGCAACGTGTTCACGTTCGAAGAGCTGCCTCAGAGTGAACCGCCGCCTGCACCGGGGGCCGAAGAGCTCTCGCGGTTGCAGCGCGCCTTCGGCTACTCGGATGAGGATCTGCGGTTGCTGCTCGCTCCGATGGCGGAGACCGGCAAGGAGCCCACCGGTTCGATGGGCAACGACGCGCCGCTGGCGGTGCTGAGTGATCGTGCTCCGTCGTTGTTCGACTACTTCCATCAGCTCTTCGCGCAGGTGACCAACCCGCCGATCGATCCGCTGCGCGAGGCGATGGTGATGTCGCTGGCCACCAGCATCGGGCCCGACGGGAACACCTTCGAGGAGACCCCGGAGCAGTGTCACCGGCTCTCCTTGCCCGGCCCCATTCTCGACAACGCGCACGTGGCGCGGCTCAAGGCGATGCGGTCGTTGGGCGTGTTCGAGCCTCGGGTGTTGCCCATCACGTATTCGGGCGCGCTCGATGAGGCCGTGGCGCGCCTCTGCAACGACGCGGTGGCCGCGGTGGAAGACGGCGCTGACGTGCTCATTCTCAGTGACCGCGGTGTCGACGCTCGACGGCTCCCGATCCCCGCATTGCTCGCGGTGAGCGCGGTGCATCAGCGGCTGGTGAAAGACGGCATTCGCCGCCACACCGGGCTGCTCATCGAGACCGCTGAAGCCCGCGAGGTGCATCACTTCGCGCTGCTGATCGGCTTCGGCGCAGCGGCCGTGAACCCCTGGTTGGTGATCGACTCGATGCCCGCGGCCGAGCGCGCGGTGGGCGCGAAGAACTTCATCAAGGCGATCAACGAGGGCCTGCTCAAGGTGATGTCGAAGATGGGCATCTCGACGGTGCAGTCGTACCGCGGGGCGCAGATCTTCGAAGCCGTCGGGATCGAGCGCACCTTGATCGATCGCTACTTCACCGGCACGCCATCGCGCATCGAAGGTGTGGGCCTGGATGAACTCGGCCACGAGGTGCGTGAGCGCCACCAGCGGGGCTTCGGCTCGCTGACCCAGGATGAACTCGCCGTGCCGTTCAGCGGCGGCGTGTACCAATGGCGTCAGCGCGGCGAGCGCCACAAGTGGAACCCGGAGACGATCGCGAAGCTGCAGGCCGCCACGCGCGCGAACGATCGAACGCTGTTCGAAGAGTACGAGCGGCTGGCCGATGAAGAAGACCAGGATCCAGCGCTCATTCGAGGGCTGCTGGAGATCAATGCGTCGCAGGCAAAGCCCGTCGCGTTGGAAGACGTCGAGCCGGCCTCCGAGATCGTGAAGCGCTTCGTCACCGGTGCGATGTCGTTCGGTTCGATCAGCGCAGAAGCGCACGAGTTGCTGGCGGTGGCGATGAACCGCATCGGCGCGAAGTCCAACAGCGGCGAAGGTGGCGAAGAGGCGCGGCGCTATCTGAAGGAACCCAACGGCGACTCCCGGCGCAGCGCCATCAAGCAGGTCGCCTCGGCGCGTTTTGGAGTGACGACCGAGTACCTGGTCAACGCCGACGAGCTGCAGATCAAGGTGGCCCAGGGCGCGAAGCCCGGTGAAGGCGGGCAGCTGCCGGGTCACAAGGTCGATGATCGAATCGCCAAGGTGCGTTGGTCGACGCCGGGGGTGACGTTGATCTCGCCGCCTCCGCATCACGACATCTACTCGATCGAGGATCTCGCTCAGCTCATCTACGACCTGCAGTCCGTCAATCCCGCTGCGCGCGTGAGCGTGAAGCTGGTGAGCGAGGTCGGTGTCGGCACGATCGCGGCCGGTGTCGCGAAGGCAGGCGCGGGTGGGGTGACGGTGTCCGGTTACGAAGGCGGCACGGGCGCTTCACCGGTCTCGTCGATCAAACACGCGGGCCTGCCCTGGGAGCTCGGGCTGGCCGAGGCCCAACAGGTGCTGGTGATGAACGGGCTGCGGGATCGAATTCGGCTGCAGGTTGATGGCGGTCTGCGCACCTCGCGTGACGTGACCATCGCGGCCCTGCTCGGCGCGGAAGAGTTCGGCATGGCCACCGCGGCGCTCATCGTCGAGGGCTGCGTGATGTTGAGGAAGTGTCACCTCAACACCTGCTCCGTGGGCATCGCCACGCAGGACCCCAAGCTGCGCTCGCACTTTCACGGCCGCGCGGACGACGTGGTGCACTTCTTCATGCAGATCGCGGAAGGCGTGCGGCGTCAGCTGGCGGCGCTCGGTGCGCGCAAGGTCGAAGACATCGTCGGCCGGGTCGAGTGGCTGCGGCAGCGCAAGAACGTCACGCATTGGAAGGCGCGCAAGGTCGACCTCTCGCCGTTGCTCCTGCCTCCGCGTGACGGCGCGCGGTTCTGCGTCACACCGCAGAAGAAGGATCTCACCGGGCATCTCGACTACGCGCTCCTCGCGCGTGCCCGGGGCGAGAAGACCGTGATCCCCGTGGCGAACTCGCATCGTGCAGTGGGCGCCATGTTGTCGGGTGAGCTGGTGCGCCGTCACGGCGCGACCGGCCTCGCGGACGACGCGATGCACCTCAAGCTCAAGGGCTCGGCAGGTCAGAGCTTTGGCGCGTTCCTCTGCCGCGGCGTCACGCTCGAGCTTGAAGGGGAAGCGAATGACTACGTCGCCAAGGGGCTCTCTGGCGGCCGCGTGGTGGTCTACCCGCCGCACGGAGCGACCTTTCATCCCGAGGAGAACGTCATCGTCGGCAACACCGTTCTCTATGGCGCCACCGAAGGTGAGGCGTACTTCTCCGGCATCGCGGGTGAACGTTTCGCGGTGCGTAACTCAGGCGCGAAGGCGGTGGTGGAAGGCGTCGGCGATCACGGCTGCGAGTACATGACCGGCGGCGTCGTGGTGGTGCTCGGCGCGACGGGCCGCAACTTCGCGGCGGGCATGAGCGGCGGCACGGCGTACGTGCTGGATCGCAACCGCAGCTTCAAGCAGCGCTGCAACCTCGAGATGGTCGAGCTGGAGTCGCTCATCGACGAGTCGGAGATCTGGCTGGTGTACGGCCTGGTCGAGAGCCACCTGCGGTTGACCCGCAGTCCCCTCGCGCAGCGGGTGATCGACAACTGGGAACACCTGGTCGCTTCGTTCGTGAAGGTGATGCCCACCGACTACCGGAAGGTGCTCCAGGCGCGGCGGGCTTCGCGGCTGCGGCCTCCTGCTCCGACACCGGGCGAGCCGCGCCTTCGGGTCGTCGGCGGAAAGGAGGGCTGAGTCGTGGGCAAACCGACTGGCTTCATGGATTGGGAGCGCCACACCCCTGAGAAGCGCGATGAGGCGCAGCGGGTGAAGGACTCACGCGAGTTCATTCTTCCGATGACTCCGGAGGAGGCCAAACATCAGGCCGGCCGCTGCATGGATTGCGGCGTTCCGTTCTGTCATCAGGGCTGCCCGCTGGGGAACATCATCCCGGACTTCAACGAGCACGTGTACGCGGGCCGGTGGAAGGCGGCGTGGGAGGTGCTCTCCAGCACCAACAACTTCCCCGAGTTCACCGGCAGGTTGTGTCCGGCTCCGTGTGAAGGCGCGTGCGTGCTGGCGATCGATCAGGATCCGGTCACCATCGAGCACCTCGAGAAGGAGATCATCGAGCGCGCGTTCGCCGAAGGCTGGGTGGTGCCTCATGTTCCTGCAGTTCGAACGGGCAAGCGGGTGGCGATCGTGGGCTCGGGTCCCGCGGGCCTGGCTGCCGCCGCTCAGCTCAACCAGGCCGGTCACACGGTCACCGTGTACGAGCGGTCGGAGAAGATCGGCGGGCTACTGAGGTTCGGCATTCCCGACTTCAAGATGGAGAAGTCGGTGATCGATCGCCGGCTGGAGATCCTCGAGGCCGAGGGTGTCGAGTTCGTGACGGGGGCTGACGTCGGGGTGAAGCCCACGTGGGCAGAGCTGAAGGCTGGTGCTGATGCGGTGGTGATCGCCATCGGTGCTCAGCGGCCGCGCTTGCTCGAACTTCCGGGCACGGAGCTGAAGGGCGTCGTGCTCGCGATGGATTTCCTCGAGGCGCAGAATCGCGGTCAGCCTGCGATCGCCACCGGGAAACGCGTGGTGATTCTGGGTGGTGGTGACACGGGCTCTGACTGCCTGGGCACCTCGCATCGGCAGGGCGCTGCGTCGGTGATGCAGGTGGAGTTGATGCCGGCTCCGCCTCCGACTCGTGGCGAGAAGAATCCCTGGCCGCAGTGGCCGCTCGTCTTCAGGACTTCGTCGAGCCAGCAGGAGGGCGGGAAGCGTCTGTTCGCTCGTCGCACCACCCGGCTCGAGGGGCGTGATGGGCAGCTCACCGCGCTGCACTGGGTCGACGTGAACAACCCGGCGGATGAAGAGCGGGTTGAGGTTGATCTGCTGATTCAGGCCATGGGGTTTCTGGGAGCGGATGGCCGGCAGCTTCACGAGCAGCTGGGCGTCGAGCTGGATGCGCGGGGCAACGTGAAGGTGAGCCCGTCATTCGCGACCAGCGTGCCCGGCGTGTTCTCGGGTGGAGATTCTTCCCGGGGCGCCTCGTTGATTGTCTGGGCGATCAGCGATGGCCGTGAGTTGGCGCGATCAGTCGATACGTTTCTGATGCAGAGGCCTTCGCGACTGCCTTCAAAGAAAACCTGATCTCCCTCTCCCTGCGGAAGCGGGGAGAGGGTCGGGGTGAGGGGCCGTCGAAGCTCCGGAGCCGGGCCCCTCACCCGGCCTGACGGCCGACCTCTCCCCGCTTCGCAGGGCGAGGTTCATCTCACTTCAAACCTGAACCTCGTACCGCGAGGCTCCTCGATCACATCCCCCGGCAACAGCCGCGTCTCCACCGCCCGGCGCCCGTTGAGCAACACCCCATGCTCCAACGGAATGAGACACCACTGCGGCGACTGCTGCCGCACCAGGAACGACTCGACCACGCCACTCCGATGAACCCCGGGCGCCAACGCGCGCAGCTGCCCTCGCGCCGAGCTCCCCACCCACAGCCCTGAGTCGAGGGGAATGCGCTCATCCCTCGCCGCCGGCGCGTGAAAATCGAGCTCCAGCGGCACGTGGATCACCTCCAACGTGGCGGTCTTCGCCGGCGAGAGCAGCGTGCGCGGGTTGGTGGTCAACTTCGGGAACCGATTCTTGAGCCGATCCAGCATCGCCAGCAGGAACACCGACGGCGGCAGCGGCTCGGCGAAATACCCGAACGACAGCTTCTCGAGACACGGCAGGTGAGGCCCCGTCAGCAGCCCCCGCAACACGGCCGCGGCGTCTTGATGAATTCGATTGGCCGAAGGCATGACCCAGGTCGAGAGATCCACCGTCAGCTCCCTCGTCCACCGCGCGACCCGCAACGAGAGGAACCGCGCGATCAGCTCGACGTCGCTGTACGTCGCGTCGTTGATGCAGCGCAGCCGTGCGGTGTGAATCAGCCCGTGACGCCAGATCAGTTCGAGCCGGCCGTCCTTCACCAGGGGCGAGAGGCCGTCGAGCGCGCTGTCGATGGGGCGCGCGGCCAGCAGGTGCTCACCGAGTGGATCACCGCGCTCCAGCAGCCAGTCAGCCCACACCTGCACCCGGCTGGCGTCGTCGGGATTTTCGTCGAGACCCGTTTCAGGCCCGCCGGCGGTTGGCGGTGCCTCGAGGAACACCAACAACGCGTCATAGAGCCACAAGGTGTCGCCGTGAACGAGCTTCTGCCGGTGCACCTTGCGGCCATTCAAGAACGTGCCGCCGGTCGAGGTCGCGTCCTCCACCAGCCAGCGCCCGTCGCCGCTCACGAACGCGCATTGTTTTCGGGAGACGCGCGGGGAGTTGATGATGATGTCCGCGTCGCGGCGGCCCACCGTCACCACGCCCGCGCCTTCCACCAGCTCGAAGACCGTCGAGGCGAAGGTGTCGAGGTCGATGCGGCGCACCCAGGCGTTCACGCCACCACCTCGACTCGAAACTTCCCGCCCGCGATCACGTCGAGCACGTCGTCAGGCAACAGCTCGTAGAGCGCGTCGATGCGGTTGTTGATGCGCACCTCGCCGCGCATGCGGCCCGCGACCAACTTGGCCCGCCCCCCTGTCAGCGAGAAGAAGCACGGGTTGCCGTCAGCCATGAAGGCCATGCCCGGGTTGCTCTCCAGGAACAGCTCATTGCGGTTGCCGCGGCGAATGCGGGTGACCCCGGTCAGCACCCGGTTGCCTTCGATGCCGCCCAGCTTCACGCCGTCGACCACGCTGATGACCCGCAGGCGGACGCCGTTGACCCGTTGGTACACCGGCGTTCCGCGCAGCCGGGGGACACGCAGGGCCAGCTCTTCGGTGACGGACAACGCGCCGCTCGAGGGTTGCGCCACGTGGTACCCGAACGACAACCGCTCGAGTGTGCTGGGCAACGCGGGCAGCTCGGCGAGGAAGTGTTGAGCCGCCACCACCTCGTGCGGGATCTGCATCGGGGTGAGGTTCTCCAGGCGAGGCAGATCGATCACCAGTGAACGTAGGAAACGCCCGATGCGCAGGTTGAGGAGCGTCGAGACCATCGGTCTCCACTCGGCCGGAAGCCGGCCCGCCGCGGTGCGAATGGTCGCGCGTTTCACGAACCCGAACTGCCACTCGATCTCCAGCTCACCGGCCACGAACGAGTCCCACAAGGGGCCCAGCCACGGCATGTGATCGAGCCGGCCGCCCGAGCGCGATCGGGTGATGCGTTCACCCAGCGGGTCGCCGCGTTCCTGAAGCTGGTCCGCGTAGACGAGCCAGTTCGACTCGGCTTCGGGTGAACGGCCGATCGCATCGAGCAGCTGCGGATCGTCGACGGGCAGATCGGTGCGGAAACGGAGACGGACGGAGCCGAACTCCACTCGATCGCCGGCGAACAGAGCTCGCGCGTGCGTGAGGGGTTGGCCGTTGAGACGGGTACCGACTTCGCTGCCCAGGTCGCGCAGCTTCCAGAAGCCTGCATCCCACGACAGCTCGCAGTGACGGGCCGACAACGTGATGTCGTCGAAGACCAGCGTGCACTTGGAGGATCGGCCGAAGACGAACGAGCCCGATCCATCTGGGAGGGTGATTTTGTCACCCTCCGGGCTCTCTCGTTCTAGCCAGGCTCGCACCTCGCCACTGTAGCGCGAGGCCCTCACCCTGACCCTCTCCCAAAGGGAGAGGGAACTTCACTTCAACCGCTCAGTCGTCTTCGCGCTTCTTGCCGCGCTGATCGCGGTACCGATCCTGGAAGGGCAACACGCGCTTGCGGAGGCGGATGGACTTCGGGGTGACTTCGACGAGTTCGTCCTCGGCGATCCACTCCAGCGCCTTCTCGAGGTTCATGTCGACCGGGGGCGTGAGGATGACGTTGTCATCGCGCCCCGCGGCGCGAATATTTGTCAGCTTCTTCGCGCGGCTGGCATTCACGTCGAGATCGCTGGGGTGCGCGTTCTCTCCGATGACCATGCCTTCATAAAGCAGGTCGCCAGGCGAGACGAACAGCTTGCCGCGCTCCTGGATGCTGAACAGCGCGTAGGGGATCGCGTCGCCCAGGCGGTCGGCGATGATCGCGCCGTTCGCGCGGCGGGGGATGTAGCCCATGTGGGGCTCCCAGCCGTCGAACTGCGAGCTCATGATGCCTTCACCCTTGGTGATGGTGAGGAACTCGGAGCGGAAGCCGACCAGGCCACGCGCCGGAATGCGGAACTGCACGCGGGTACGCGAGCCACCCAGCGGGGCCATGTCGACCATGCGGCCCTTGCGGGGCCCCAGGCGCTCGGTGACCACGCCGACGGACAACTCGGGCAAGTCGCAGAACACCAGCTCCATCGGCTCGTGCTTGACGCCGTCGATCTCTTTGATGATCGGCTCGGGGTTCGACGCGGTCAGCTCGAAGCCCTCGCGGCGCATCGTCTCGATGATCACGGCGAGCTGCAATTCGCCGCGGCCGACGACGCGGAAGGCGTCGGGCGAATCGGTGGGCTCCACGCGAATCGACACGTTCTTGTACGACTCGCGCATGAGGCGGTCGCGCAGGTTGCGTGAGGTGACGAACTTGCCTTCGCGGCCGGCGTAGGGGCCGTTGTTCACCTTGAAGATCATCATCATGGTGGGTTCATCCACCTTGATACGGGGCAGGGGCTGCGGGTTCTCGAAGTCGCAGATGGTGTCGCCGATCGAGAGCTCTTCGATGCCGGCCACACAAACGATCTCGCCCGGGCCTGCTTCGGCGATCTCGACGCGCTTGAGACCGGAGAAGCCGTAGAGCTTCACCACCTTGCCGCTCTCGACCTTGCCTGCGTCGCGGGCGATCGACACCTGCATGCCGGGGGCGAGGCGGCCACCGCTCATGCGGCCGATGCCCAGACGGCCGACGTAGTCGTCGTAGTCGAGGTTCGCCAGCAGCAGCTGCGTACCGGCGCCAGGCGCAGGGGCCGGGGGCGGCGACATGTGGCTGACGATCGCGTCGAACAGCGGGTGAAGCGTGTTCCCGATGTTCTCGAGGTCGTAGCCCGCCTTGCCCTCACGCGCGATGGCGTAGAGCACGGGCATCTCGAGGTCTTTCTCGTCTGCACCGAGGTCGATGTAGAGCGAGTAGACGAGGTCGAGCACGTCTTTGGCGCGCGCGTCTTTGCGGTCGATCTTGTTGATCACGACCACCGTCTTGAGACCGAAGCCCAGCGCCTTGCCGAGCACGAAGCGGGTCTGCGGCAACGGGCCTTCAGCCGCGTCGACCAGCAGGAGCACGCCGTCGACCATGCGCAGACCGCGCTCGACCTCGCCACCGAAGTCGGCGTGGCCAGGGGTGTCGACGATGTTGATGAAGTTGTCCTTCCATCCGATGGCGGTGTTCTTCGCCATGATGGTGATGCCCTTTTCACGCTCGAGGTCGTTCGAGTCCATGACTCGTTCGGCGACCTGTTCGTTCGAGCGGAATGCACCGCCCTGACGAAGCATGTGGTCGACGAGCGTGGTCTTGCCGTGGTCGACGTGGGCTACGATTGCGACGTTTCGGATTTTTTCTCGGGGGAACATCTGGCGGCGCCCATCGCAGGTTCTTGGCCCGAATACAACGAATTGGGCGTGATACAGGCAGCTCGTGCTGCTTCCCATCTCTTCAGTCCCCAGCCTGTCGCAGGTCGACACCGACATCTTCAAGCTCCGCTACTTCGGTCACTGCATGCAGTGCACGTACTGCGCAGACGGCTGTTGCCAGCATGGCTGCGACGTCAACCTCGCGGAGCGAGACAGGATCCTCGCGGTCAAAGACCAGCTGGCGCCCTTCATTGCCTCCCCGCCTGAGCAGTGGTTCGGAACCGAGGTGAAAGAAGACCCGGAGTACGAAACCGGCAAGTTCGTGCGCACCAACGTGGTGAAGGGCGGGTGCGTTTTCCTCAACCCGAACGGCCGGGGCTGCGGGATCCACGCCTTCGCGCTGGCCAAGGGCCTCGACTACCACTCGATCAAGCCGGCGGTGTGTTGGCTCTTCCCGGTGACGTGGGACAAGGGCGTGCTGCGGCCGAGCTGGGATGTGACCGAAGATCTGGTCTGCCGCGCGACCGGGCCGGTGCTCTACGACATGTGCCGCGACGAGCTGGGCCACTTTTTCGGCAAGTCTTTGCTCGGTGAGCTCGACGCACTCAAGAGTGCTCAGGCCTGAGAGTGCAGAGTGAGTGAGGGGGTGATCGCTCACTCTGCCTGCTTCAGGCCTCGTTTCCCCTCAGAGCTGGGGTAGCGCTCGCACCCGCCTTCCTGAAGATCACGCGCGTGCGTCGACTCTTCCTGTTCGCGGTTCTCAGCTGTGCTGCCTCATGCGCCCCTCGCGCAGAAACCCTTCGCCCGACGACGCCCGCCCTGCGCGGCCAGCTTCGAAACGTGGCCGACTTCAGCGCCGTGACGGATCGCAAGGCACGCTCTCGCGCGCTGTTTCTCGAAGTGAGCCGGGTGTTGCTGCACCCGCGCTGCGCCAATTGCCACCCCGACGGTGACGTGCCGCTGCAGGGCATGGAGGCCCTTCCCCATGAGCCGCCGGTCACCCGAGGTCCCGCTGATCAGGGCGTCGTCGGGATGCAGTGCCTGAGCTGTCATCAGCGCAGGAACCTCGAGGCCGCTCGGGTGCCGGGTGCTCCTGGCTGGCACGTCGCTCCGCGGGAAATGGCCTGGGTGGGCAAGAGCCCGCGGTACCTCTGTGAGCAACTGAAGGATCGCAAGCGCAACGGCGGCAAGTCGCTCGCTCAGATCGTCGAGCACAACGCCCACGATGAGTTGGTGGCCTGGGGTTGGTTCCCTGGCCAGGGACGTGAACCCGCCCCCGGCAGCCAGGCGCAATTCGGAGAGCTCGTCGCGGCCTGGGTCGAGACCGGCGCCGAGTGCCCCGCAGAAGGAGCGCAGCCATGAGCAACTCCGTTCGCATCAACGGCGAGGAGCGCGTGCTCGACGTCGACCCCGAGATGCCGCTGCTCTGGGTCTTGCGCGACGTGCTCGGGCTGACGGGAACCAAGTACGGCTGCGGTGCTGCGCTCTGCGGGGCGTGCACCGTTCATCTCGATGGCCAGGTGATCCGCTCCTGCGTGACCCCGGTTCGTCGCGCGTTGGGCAGAAACGTCACCACCATCGAAGGGCTCTCGCCCGACGGAAGCCATCCGCTGCAGAGAGCGTGGGTCGAGCAGGGCGTTCCCCAATGCGGGTTCTGTCAGGCGGGGCAGTTGATGACCGCCGCGGCCCTCTTGAAAGAGCACCCGGTACCGACTGACGCGCAGATCGACCAATCCATGGCGGGGAATCTGTGTCGATGCGGCACGTATTGCCGCATTCGGGACGCCATCAAGAAGGTCAGCGGAGGTGGCCGATGAGCGGGCCGTTGGTGATTCCGCGCCGCTCATTTCTGCGCGGGCTCAATCTCGCGGTGGGCGGTCTGACGCTGGGCTTCGCCTTTTCTGCGAGTGCGCAGAAGCCCACCAAGGAGCCTGTCACCGGCTCGCAAGCGATCGAAGAGGGCGTGCCTGGCCTCAACCCGAACGTCTTTCTTCACGTCGCACCCGATGGGCAGGTCACGATCGTCTGTCACCGATCCGAGATGGGGCAGGGCATTCGCAGCTCACTCCCCGTGCTGATCGCCGACGAGCTCGGCGCGCAGATGGCCCGGGTGCAGATTCGTCAGGCCGATGGCGATGTCGCCTATGGAGATCAGAACACCGATGGCTCGAACAGCGTTCGCGGGTTCTACGATGACCTGCGTCGTGCGGGCGCGACGGCGCGAATGATGCTGGTCGAGACCGCGGCGGCCCGGTGGAAGGTGTCTGCCGAGGAGTGCCTTGCGAAAGATCACCTCGTCACGCACCGGCCGACGAAACGCACCTTCGGCTTCGGAGCCCTCGCGCTCGAGGCAGGGAAACGGAAGGTCCCCTCGCCCAAGATGGTCGTGCTCAGGCCGCGAAGTGAGCTCACGGCGCTCACAGCGAACATGCCGTTGCTGGATGGCCCTGCGTACGTGACTGGCCAGGCGATCTTCGGCGCCGACATCAGGCTGCCCGGCATGCTCACGGCGGTGATCGCTCGGTCTCCCGTGGTCGGGGGCACGATCGCGCGCTTCGACGCCACTCGCGCGCTGGCGGTGCCCGGCGTGGTGAAGATCGTGGAGATGCCGCAGCCGCAAGCGCCCTGGCACTTCCAGCCGTGGGGTGGTCTCGCCGTCGTGGCAGAGCACACCTGGGCCGCGATGCGCGGGCGCGCTGCGCTCGAGGTCACGTGGGCTCCGGGCGCCCATGGCGGCTACGACTCCAGGACTTTCCGCGCGGCGTTGTCGAAGGCCGTGTCGGTGCCCGGCACGGTCGCGCGAAAAGTGGGCGACGCCGAAGCCGCCTTGAAGAGCGCCGCCCGAATCGTCGAGGCCGAGTACCACGTACCGCATCTGCCTCACCTGCCGATGGAGCCCCCGGTCGCGGTCGCTCGCGTGGAGGGAGATCGTTGCGAAATCTGGGCACCGACCCAGAACCCTCAGGCGGCCCAGAAAGAAGTCGCGCGCGTGCTCGGAGTGCCGCTCGAGAAGGTCCGAGTGCACGTCACCTTCCTCGGAGGTGCCTTCGGCCGAAAGGCGAAGGCCGACTTCTGCTCTGAAGCCGCGGTGCTCGCGAAGATGCTCGGCGTGCCGGTGCGCTTGCAGTTCACGCGAGAAGACGATCTCCGCCATGACTACGTGAACACCGTCTGCACGAACCGGCTCACCGCGGGGCTCGACCCGAACGGCCGCGTGGTCGCGCTTCGTTACCGGACTGCGTTCCCCTCGATCCAGAGCCTCTTCGGTGATCCAGCCACGCCGTCGCCCGAAGATCTGCAGCAGGGCGTTCTCGATCTGGCGTTCGCGGTTCCGAATCTGACCGCTGAGATTGGCGTGGCCACCTCGCACACGCGCATCGGGTGGCTGCGGTCGGTCTACAACATCTTCCAGGGCTTCTCGGTTGGCTCCTTCGTCGACGAGCTCGCACAGGCACGGCGTGCTGATTGTCGCGACGTGTGGCTCGAGCTGATCGGCCCCCCGCGTCAGCTCTCCTTGTCCGATCTGGGTGTGAAGGAGTTGAAGAACTACGGCATGCCGATCGAAACGCACCCCGTGGATGCGGGGCGCCTGCGCAATGTCATCGACCGCGTCACGCGCGCTGCCCGGTGGGATGAACGAGGGCGTGATGGCCGATTCCTGGGGCTCGCCGCGCACCGGAGTTTTCTCAGCTACGCCGCCGCCGTCGTGTCGATGGTCAAGCACCCGAACGGCAAGCTCGCGGTCGATGAGGTGTGGATCGCGCTCGATGCGGGAATCATCGTGAACGCCGATCGGGTGCGAGCGCAGATGGAAGGGTCCGTCATCTTCGGCATGAGCCTCGCGCTCTACGGCGGCATCACGATGAAGAACGGCGCCATCGAGCAGGACAACTTCCGCGATGGTGGTCGCATCGTTCGCATCGGCGAGGCCCCGAGAAGAACCTGGGTCGACATCGTGCAGAGCGACGCTGCGCCCGGAGGCGTTGGTGAACCCGGTGTTCCACCCATCGCGCCGGCGATCGCAAACGCCCTCTTCGTGCTGACGGGTCAGCGCGTTCGTGAGCTGCCGCTGATCAAGTCGATGGGCCGCGCTCAGGGCTAAGTCGTTGGTTGCGCTGTCAGGTGGTATGCCACCGCGATGAACAGACGGTTCTCGGCGTGCGCCGCTGTTGGCCTCCTGGCGTTCTTTGCCCTCGCGTGTGAGCCCGCTGCGGCCGATCTGTCCTCCGGAGAGCTGCGGTGGGAGGTCGAGCATCAGGGCGCGGGAGTGGCCAGCCTCTTCGGCACCGTTCACTCGCGAAGCCTCGACGATGCGCGCTCGTTTCACCCAGGCGCGCTGGCGAACTTCGACA
>JANODF010000879.1:0-4009 GCA_031412555.1 Archangium sp.
GTGCTGATGATGTGGGCCAGAGAGGTCTTGCCCAGGCCGGGGGGGCCGGAGAAGAGGCAGTGGTCGAGTGACTCCCCGCGCGCGGCGGCGGCCTTCACGTAGATCTTGAGCTTCTCCACCACGCGCGCCTGGCCGACGTAGTCCTCGAAGGTCTGGGGCCGGAGGCTCTGCTCCAGGCGCTGCTCGTCGTTGGCCACGACGGGATCGAGGGGGTCTCCAGTTCTCCGTGTCATTGGCGCGCGAGCTTGTAGCATGGCGCGCATGCGAACCATGTTGCCGCGGCGCTCGCTCAAGCCGCTCGCTGGGTTGTGCTGTCTGGCGGCGCTGGCCTCGGGGTGCATCGTTCCGCGCTCGATGATGATCGGTCAGATGGCCGCGCCCGTGGGCCGGGGTGCCACGGACGTCGGCATTCAGACGGGCTTCATCTACGCCTCTCAGACGAACCCTCAGTTCCTGAGTCAGGACGGCATCGGTGATCAGATCAAGACCAACGAGCGCACCGCGGGCTTCACCATCCCGGCGTTCGAGGCGAACATCAACACGGGCTTCAACGAGCACGTCGCGCTCAACGTGCATGCGAGCTCGGCGGGCCTGCAGCCGGGTCTCAAGCTGACGCTCAACAAGTCGAAGGTGGCGCACGTCGCGCTGATGCCGCAGGTGGCGTTCGGCTACGCGTCACTGGGGGCTTCGACCTTCGTGGCGGGTGAAGACGGCGTGCTGGTGGAGACCGCGCCCCGCTCGCAGACCAGCTTCACCTTCCTGGGTGGGCTCAAGTTCCTCTTCTCGCACCGCAGCGGGTTCTATGCGGGCGTCGGCTACGACTTCATCTTCAACCGCAACTACAACGCGGCGATCGTCGGAGCGACCGGAGTCAGCGAGAAGTCGGAGATCATCAACACCACCACGGGCCACCAGATCGCGGCGTCGGTCGGTCTCGACATCACGCTGGGCATGGTTCACCTGCGCCCGGAGATCGCCTTCGCGGTCACTCCCGGCATCGCGCAGTCGGTCACCCGGCGGCAGGGCACGGACGACATCACCGTGGGGCCGCAGTCGGGTGGTGGCGGCTGGGCGATCTTTCCGGGCTTCACCATCGCGATCGTCACGCCGCGCCGCGAGTTGACGGACGAGGAAGAGCAGGAAGAAGAAGAAGCCGCGATCGAGGCAAAGAAGAAGAAAAAGCGCGGCGGTGAAGAGGAAGAAGAAGACGACGAGGACGATGAAGACGAGCCGAAGCGTCCGGCGGGCCGGAAGAAGCCGCGGCTGGATGACGACGAAGAAGAAGAGAACGCGCGAAAGAAGCGCCGGCCCGCAGTGGACGAAGACGACTGACGCCACGTCAAACGCCACACCAAACACCAAACGCAAAACGCCAAGAGCCTCCCTCTCCCCGAGGGGGAGAGGGTCGGGGAGAGGGCAAACCATGTCTGACCTGTTCAAACCGCTCGCCGGTGGTCTCCAGGAAGCCTGGAAAGAAACCGGCCCCGCTGAACGCCTGCGCCAACTCCGCAAAGCCGCTCTCGCAACCCGAGAGCAACTCATCGACGGCGGCCCGGTGCTCGCGTGCACCACGCACAAGCTCGTCACCTTCCCCTACCCCACCAAGTACGCCTTCAGCGGTGGTGGCCTGAGCCCTGCGCCGTTCGTGATGATGACGAACCGGATGCAGATCATTCAGTTCGAGCACGAAGGGCGGCGCAAGACGTTGCTCTTCAACCCGACCGACGTCGACGGCAGCCGCGCGGCCACCTTCTACGCAGACCTCACGGCGACCTTCGGGAGCTTCCTCTCGAAGAAGGTGATCCCCAGCTACTTCGGCACGGTCGAGCAGCACCTCGCGCGCGTTGGCCTCACCGCGGCCGACGTCGACTTCATCGCCTTCGATCACCTCCACGTGCAGGAGCTGCGGAAGTGGCTGGGGGACGCCGCGTACTTCCCGAACGCGAAGTTGATCGTGATGAAGGAGGAGTGGGCCGAAGTGCAGGACCTGCATCCGATGAATCAGGTCTGGTACGTGCCGCACGGCTGCGAGATCTCCGAGTCGCGCGTGGTGTTGATCGACGGCGACGTGCAGCTCGGCAAAGGCGTGGCGCTGCTCGATACGCGAGGCCACACGCGCGGCAACATGTCGTTGTGCGTGGTGACGCCGGAAGGTCCGTTCGTGGCCAGTGAGAACGGGGTCTGCGCGGAGAGCTACGTGCCGCTCCAGTCGAAGATTCCGGGCTTGAAGGCGTACGCGGATCAGATGGGCTTCGAGGTGGTGCTCAACGGCAACACCCGCGAAGACTCGCTCGATCAGTACTCGTCGATGATCGTGGAAAAGACGGTGGCCGGGCCCTGCAAGCGCGATCCCACCTTCCCCGCCTTCGCCGCGTCGAGCGAGCTGACGCAGTCGTTGTTGGCGCCGGGCTTGTGGCCGACCTTCTCCTTCACGCCGCCTGATGTGGGCACGCACTTGCCGACCCATCGCTCATGAAAATCGAAACCACCGCTGACATCGCGTTTCCGCGTGACCTCGTCTTTGCGACGTACCGCGATCACCTGGTCGAGCTGGTGCCGTACCTGGCCAACGTGCGCGAGATCTCCATCACCTCGCGCGTGGAAGAAGGCGCGCTGGTGAAGTTCGTGAACCGCTGGAAAGGCGGCGGCGAGATCCCGTCTGTGGTGCGGAAGTTTTTGTCGGAAGAGCTGCTCCAGTGGGACGACCTGGCCACGTGGAATGCGGGTGACTTCACCTGCCAGTGGCAGACGGTGGTGCCCTCGTTCAAGGACGCGGTGGACGCACGCGGTCACAACACGTTCGTGGAGCGCCGGCCGGGCGTGACGACGCTGACCATCTCGGGAGATCTCAAAGTCGATGCCGCCAAGGTGAAGGGTGTGCCGCGTCTGCTCGCGAGCACCATTGGGCCGGCCATGGAGGCGTTCCTGGTCGCGGCGATCAAGCCGAACCTGGTCGCCGTGGCGAAGGGCGTCGAGCAGTTCCTCAAGAAGTAGACCGTCTCCCTCTCCCTTCGGGCCCTTCGGTAGGGTCGGGGTGAGGGCCTAGCGCGCAGTCAGCTCGAAAAGAGCCGCCGCCAGCGCCTTCACCCGTTCGACCTTCCTGAGCGCTCTGTGCATCACCAGGTAGAACGCCAACGAAGGGGCCTCCTCGATCTCGATCTCCACGAGCCCCTCGTGCCGCAGGCCCTTCACCAGCACCACCAATCCCAGGCCCGCGCGCGCCGCGTGAATGCGGGCCTCGACGGTGTTCGCCCGAAACGGAAACCGGCGCGCGCCTCGCTCGCTGAGCCACAGACTCGAACGCAGGTGCTGATCGCCCACGAAGTCCTGCGCCTCGTACTCACCCGCCCCCAGCTTCTTCTTCGGAAGCCGTTTGGAGAGATAGGCCGGGCTGGCGAAGAGCGCCTGGGTGACCGTGCCCACCCGCTTCTCGACGAGCACCGCTGACGACGAGCGGCCCGCACGCAGCGCAACGTCGGCCTCTCTGCGCGCCAGGTCGAGGTAGCGCGTGTCACTGACGAGCTCGACGCTGAGGTCGACGCCCCGGGTGATGCACAACCGCGTCGCTTCGGCCGCGATGGCTCCGAAGCCCTCAGGCGCCGAGAGCCTGACCACGTTCGCGCGATCACGTTCGTGCGCGGCAAGGGCGAATTCGAAGTTCTCCGCGAGCGCCGCCAGCGGGAGCGCGTCTTGCTCCAGCTGCACGCCCTGCTGGGTGCGGTGAAACAACGCCTTCCCTGCCCTGCGCTCCAGGGCATCGACTCTGCGCATCACCGTCGAAGCCGAGAGGTTGAGCCGTTTCGCTGCGGCGATGAAGCTGCCTGAGCGGTGCACTTCGAGCAGCAGGCGATGGTCGTCCCAATCCATGCAGAAGAAGTACAGGGACGCCGTCTTCCAGGCACGCAAAACCATATTGCGCTTCTGCGGCTGGCGACCGGAGGTGGTCACGCGCACGTTTCCACCATGCACATCGCCATTCTCGGAACCGGAGCCATCGGCAGCGCCTTCG
>JANODF010000880.1:0-1600 GCA_031412555.1 Archangium sp.
TACCACGCGGTCGAGCTGTTCGAGGCGAAGGAGAACCCGGTGAAGGAGATCTCGATGGCCAAGCTGGTGGCCTGCGATCTCGCGCAGAAGGTGGCCTACGACTGCCAGCAGTTCTTCGGCGGCATGGGCTACATCGAAGAGACCGAGATCGCGCGTGCCTGGCGTGACGTGCGCCTGCTCACCATCGGCGGCGGCACCTCGGAGATCATGAAGGAGATCATCTCGAAGCTGTCCGGCTTCTGAGGTGACGCGCTTGCCCCGCGCGGCGTGGCCGTGTCACACCACCGGGGTGCTGCGACTGTCTCTGACGCTCCTGGTCTGCGCCGCCTCGGTGGCGCGCGCCGACTACATGGATCACTTCGTGGTCCGCGAAGACGTGGGCCCTCGCAAGGCGCCCTACCTGGGTGACGCGAAGCTGGTGCTCATTCCCATCGAGGTGGCGGGTTTTCCGCCCATCGACGAAGCGGCGCTCCAGCGGTTCTTCTCGCCCGACGATCCGAACGGCTTCGTGCAGTACTACGAGACCGCCTCGTTGGGCCGCTACCGCCCGCGCGTCACCGTCGCGCCCAAGGTGAGCTACGCGAGCTGCCCGCTGCCGGCCGCCCAGTTCCCCACCTGCGAGATCGCGCGCGGTGACATCAGCGCCTTCACCGCCGGCATGGACATGATGCGCGAGGCCGTGAAGAAGGCCGACGAGGCCGGCTTCGACTTCGCCCCGATGGACGTCAACGGCCGCAAAGGCGTGGCCGACGGCTGGGTCGACGGGGTGATGCTGCTGACCAACGTGCCCTTCGGGGGCATCGCTTTCCCGTTCGCGTACTTCAACCGGGGCGACAACCTGAACGGCGGCACCAGCGGGCCGCTCGTGGTTGACGGGCTGAAGGTGGGCCACCTGGCGATCGCGGGGGAGAACGACCAGTTCGTGATGGTGCACGAGTTCGGGCACCTGCTCGGGCTGACCGATCTCTACGACGAGTCGGGCAAGTACGACGGGCTCTACCTCTCCGTGATGGGCACCTGGGGCTACGATCCCAACATCCCGCTGCCCGACGCCGAGACCCGCTTTCGCCTGCGCTGGGCCAACTGGCACCAGGTGCAGGGCCGCCAGCGCGTCACCATCAAGCCCGTGGAGACCAGCGGCGAGGTGTACCGGCTGGGCACCGGCGACGAATATTTCCTCATCGAGAACCGGGGCCCCGGTGGCGCCTTCGACAAGTCGTTGCCCGAGCGTGGCCTCGCGATTTTTCATGTCGATCGCACGGTGAAGCTGGGCGGGGTGGAGGGCAACTTCGTCGAGCGCATCCTCGACTGCGTGAACTGCGACGCGTACCACCCGTACATTCGGCTGCTGCAGGCCGACGGGTTGTTCGAGATCGAGCGCAACGGGCGTTTCGGCCGCGGCGATCTCTTCGGCACGGGCGCGTTCCTGAGGCCCGACGGGCGGGGCATTCCGTTCTCGAAGAGCAACGAGGTGAACTCCACCAACCTCTACGCGGGCACGGCCTCGGGCCTCACGCTCGACGACGTGCGGGTGCTCGATGACGGTTCGATCGAAGTGACCCTCATCGCGCCCGAGACGGGCCAGTGTGAAGAGCGGCTG
>JANODF010000881.1:0-2064 GCA_031412555.1 Archangium sp.
CTACAACTTCGCGCGCTTCGGCAGCCTCACCGAGTTCGGCCACAAGTTCCTCTTCAACAACCGCGTCAACCGCGACATCGACACCTTCGGGCTCTTCAGCCCGCACTACCTGACGCGCAACCTCGACGCGGCGTTCTTGAAATTGCCCTTCCTCGGCAAAAACCCGGTGATCCTCGGCTACGACGCGTGGGGCATGTCGCTGTTCCTCACCTTGCCGTTGCTGGTGCTCTGCTTCGTACCCGCCACGCAGCAGAAGCGGGCGCTGCAGGTGCTCGGCGCGATGGTGGGCCTGCTCATCGCCTCGGCCCTGTTCGCCCCGCTGCCCCCGCCCGCGGGTGAACCGCCCATCGGCTGGCGGCCGGTCGCGTTGTGGTTGTTGCTCGCGTTGGTGATCGCCTTCATCGCCTGGAGCGCGTGGCAGTGGGTCAGCTCGAAAGAGGCGCCGCGGTTGGCCGCTCCGGTGCTGCTCACCCTGCTTGCCTGCATGATCCCCGGCCTCGCGTACCAGAACACCGGCTACGCGCAGTTCGGGTTCCGCTTCAGCCTCGACTACACGCCGTACCTGCTGATGCTGATCCCGCTCGCGGGGTGGAGCTGGAAGAAGCCGCTCCCCATGACCCTCGCGCTGGTGTCCCTCGTGGTGAACTTCTGGGGCGCGGTCGGCTTCCGTGGGTACACCGAGCTGGTGCGAGGCTGGTGATGGTGACCCCGCGCTGGCACACGAGAGAAGACAGCGGGCTGCGCATCGATCGCCGCGGCCGCTGGTGGCACGACGATGAGCCGGTCGAACACCCCAACATCATCGAGGCCTTCAACAAGGGCCTCAAGGTGATGGACGACGGGCGCTGCCAGCTGCACTTCGGGAACGACTGGTGCTTCGTCACGATCGAAGACTGCGCTTTCACCGTCGTCGCGGTGGATGAGTCGGAGGGGGAGCGGCTTTCCGTGAGGTTGTCTGACCGCACCGCCGAATGGCTCGACCTGGGCACGCTGGCTGAAGACGACGAAGGCGTGCTGAGCGCGAAGGTGAAGGAAGGCAAGGCCCGGGCTCGGTTCTCCCGAGAGGCGCAATTTCAGTTCGCCGAGAAGCTCGAAGAAGTGAACGGCAAGCTCGAGGTCCGAGTCGGCGGCAAGCTCTTCCCTGTCCCCCTCTCCAATGGGGGAGAGGGTCAAAGACAGAAGTGACACCTCTGCTACCTTGGCCACCGTGCTCCTCGTCGTCGTCTTCGCCGTCCTCGCTGCAGATGCAGGTCCCTCGACTTCGCTCGGGGTGAACGGAGGGGACGGCGGAGTCCAGGACGCGGGTATTCCGAGTCAGCGCCTCAACGCGCAGCCGCTCAACCGAAAGGTGAACGACGAGCGGGTCGACCGCGTCCTCGCCTCCCTCTCCGTGCGCGAGCGAGCAGGCCAGCTGATCCTCGCCTACCCGCAGATCGACAAGACCGGACCCGTCGAGGTCGGCGGCATTCTCTTCGTCGGCAACTCGCTCAAGAACATCGCGAAGGCAAAAGAGAAGATCGACGCCGCGCGCGTGCGCTCGAAGATTCAACCGTTCGTCTCAGTCGACATGGAAGGCGGGCCCTCCAACCGAATGAAGAGCGTCCGCTCGCTGCGGAACATGCCGTCGGCCCGCGTGCTCGCCACGCTCGAAGACGTCGAGGTCAAGCGCTGGGGCCGGCGGGTCGGCGAAGCGATGAAGGCGGTGGGGCTCAACCTGAACCTGGCGCCCGTGTTCGACGTCGCGCCTTCCGGCCACATGGAGCGCAACGGGCGCAGCTTCAGCGGCGATGCCGACGTCGTGGTGCAGAAAGGCATGGCCTACTCGCGCGGCTTGCTCGAGGCGGGAGTGGTGCCCATCGGCAAACACTTCCCCGGCTACGGCGACACCGACGGCGACAGCGATCACTTCCTGGTGACGAGCGACTGGCCGCAGGAGCGCGTGTTCTCCGAGGCCGGCGTCTTCGTGCGCGCGAAGGAAGGCTTAGGCGGCGTGATGCTCGCCAACGTCATCTACGCCGCGGTCGACGACAAGCCGGCGATCTTGAGCTCGAAGCTGGTGACGCG
>JANODF010000882.1:0-5637 GCA_031412555.1 Archangium sp.
ATTTCGACTCGCTTGATCGAGTCGATGCCGAGGTCGGCTTCGAGCTCCATCTGCGCACCGAGCATCTCCTTCGGGTAGCCGGTCTTCTCGGCCACGATCGTCATCATCAACGCTTCGAGGTCGATCGACGGGCCGGCGGAAGGTGCAGCAGCAACGGGCGCAGCGGCAGGCGGCGACTGGAACGCAGCACCACCGGCGGCCTTCATGTGATCGACGATCTGTCCGAGCGTGCGCAGGGTGGCCAGTTCGGTCGGCTTCACCTCGGGCAGGTTCGGCGCGCGCTCTCGCATCGCGGAGAGGATCTCGACGCGCTTGATCGAGTCGATGCCGAGGTCGGCTTCGAGCTCCATCTGGGCGCCGAGCATCTCCTTCGGGTAGCCGGTCTTCTCGGCCACGATCGTCATCATCAACGCTTCGAGATCGAGGAAGGCAGCGGCAGGTGCGGCGGCACCGACCGGCGCCGGCTTGGGGGCTGCTACCGGTGCGGGTGCAGCGACGACGGGCGCGGGTGCGGCGACGACGACCGGCGCGACGTAGGCGGGCTGCTGGGCGGCGGCCACCAACTGCGGCTGCTGCACGGGCGCGGGGATGTATTGCGGCGCCGGCGTGTAGTGCTGTTGCTGCGCGGGGACTCCCATCATGGCGCTGAGACCAGCAAAGGAAGACTGCGCGGTGTTGAGGAAAGCCACGTGGCTCTCGGCCATCGCGCGCTGGTAGGCCGCGTGGGCGTCGGCGGTCTGGCGCTGCGTTTCCTGGAAGGCGTGCACCCAGGCGGTGTGGGCTTCGGGGGCAGCTTGGTAAGCCCTCTCCCCGACCCTCTCCCCCGCGGGGGAGAGGGAGACACGGTTGTTGGAGAAGTTGGAGTTGTTGTTCGAGTTCATCTGCACGGGCACTTCGACGTGCACGATCTTTTCGACCGTCACGATCTTCTCGATGATCTGTGCTTCAGGCACCGCGCGCGGGCCGTTCGGCTTGGGCAGATCCTTCGCGCCACCCACCGGCGGATACGGGCGGCCCGTGTTCGCGCCGTTGATCGGCATGGTCATCGCGGGCTTCTTCACCGGCTTGTCCGACGCGGGCTGGTACTGCTCCCACAGCGGGGCGAGGTTCAGCTGCACGCCGGCAATGGCGAGACGACCGAGACCTTCCTGCAGCGTGGTCACGCCGTGCTTGCCCTTGCGATCCAGGCTCACGGCGCGGTGCGCACGATCACCCAGGATGCGGCCGACGAGCTCGGTCAACACGCTGCCCGCGCCCACTTCGACGAACGTGCGAACACCACGCGCGTACATCGCTTCGATCTCTTCGACGAAACGAACCGGCTGCGCCAACTGCGACGCGAGCTGCTCACGGATGGCCGCGGCATCCTTCGCGTACACCGCCGCGGTCGCGTTGCCGTACACGTCGAACTTCGGCGCGTTCACGGTCACACCCTCGAGGAACGTGCGGAACGGCGCGCTCGAGCCAGCCACCAGCGGGCTGTGGAACGCAGTCGCCACCGGCAGACGCTTCGCGGTCAGGCCCTTCGCGGTGAGCGCGGCCTCGACCTTGGTGATCTCCTCGACCGAACCCGACAACACCACCTGCGTCGGCGAGTTGTGATTGGCCACCACCACGCTGGCGCCGCTCGCAGCCACCGCCGCGCGCACCTCGTCGATGGACTTCGCCACGGCAGTCATCGCACCCGGCACCGCCGACGCATCACGCATCAGCTCACCGCGCTTGCGCGCCACCTTGACCAGAGTCTGCGCGTCGATCGCACCCGCTTCGTGCAGCGCGGACACTTCACCGAAGCTGTGACCTGCGACGCACGAAGGAATCACGCCGATCTGGTGCAGCACGTTCGCCAGTGACTGGCTGTGCACGCCGAGCGCAGGCTGCGCCCACTCGGTCTGCGTCAGCTTCTTCTGCTGCGCTTCCCGATCCGCATCGGTGAACACCGGAACCGGGAACACCACGTCGTGCAGACGCTCGTTGCCGAACGGGAGCGCCGCCGCGTCGTCCCACGCCTTGCGTGCGGCATCGAAGGCCATCGCGGCCTCTGCGCCCATGCCGACGTACTGGCTGCCCTGCCCCGGAAAGAGGAACGCGACCTGGCCCGCATCCGCCGCGCCCGTCGCGTAGTGCACGCCGGTCGGGGTGGAGTAGCCGGTGCCCGGCGCCTTCTCGATGGTCGAGGCGGCCGCGTTCAACTTCTCCGCAAGTTCACCGAGGTTCGCCGCGACGATCGCCAGACGAGCCGCGTCCTTCGAGGAGAACGAGAGCTGCGTCTCACGCGCGATGTGGTGGAACTCCTTCTTCGAGCTCGCGAGGTCCTTGCACTTCGCCACCAGCGCGGCCGGGGTCGACGCGCTCAGCAGCACCAGCTCGGTGGGCACCGCGCGCAGCCGCCACGCGTGCTTGCCGTTGGTGGCCTTCTTCGGCGCGTACTCCTCGAGCGCGACGTGGAAGTTGCTGCCGCCGAAACCGAAGCTCGACACCGACGCGCGGCGCGGGTGCGACGACGAGTCGCGGATCCACGGGCGGCGCTGGGTGTTCAGGTAGAACGGGCTCTTCTCGATCTCCAACTTGGGGTTGGGGCGATCGACCTTGATGGTGGGCGGCAACACCTTGTGGTGCAGCGCCATGATCGCCTTGAACAAACCGGCCGCACCTGCAGCCGCCTTGGTGTGACCGATCTGCGACTTCACCGTGCCCAGCGCGCACCACTGGTTTTCTTTGCGCGCTTCGCTGGTGAAGGCGAGCTTGAGACCCGCGAACTCCGCGGCGTCGCCCGCCTTGGTGCCCGTGCCGTGCGCTTCGACGAGCTCCACGGTCTCGGGGCCGTACCCGGCCACTTCGTAGGCGCGGCGCAACGAGCGGGCCTGACCTTCGGGCAGCGGCGCGTACACGCTGTTCGCGCGGCCGTCGGACGCAGAGCCGATGCCGGTGATGACCGAGTAGATGCGATCGCCATCACGCTCGGCGTCTTCGAGGCGCTTGAGCGCGACCATCGCGATGCCTTCACCGAGCAACGTGCCGTCAGCGGTATCCGAGAACGGCCGGCAATCACCCGAGGGCGACAGCGCGGGCGTCTTGCTGAAGCAGAGGTACATGAAGATGTCGTTCATCGCGTCGACGCCGCCGGTGATGACGAGGTCGGACTGGCCGAGCTGCAGTTCGTTGATGCCCATCGAGACGGCGGCGAGCGACGAGGCGCACGCGGCGTCGGTGACCGCGTTGGTGCCGCGCAGGTCGAAGCGGTTGGCGATGCGGCCGGCGACCACGTTGCCGAGCAGGCCGGGGAAAGAGGACTCCTGCCAGGGCGTGTAGGACTTGGCGATCTTGAGGCAGATGTCCTGCGCCTCGGTCTCGGGGATGCCCGACTCACGCAGCGCCTTGAGCCAGACCGGCTTCTGCAGGCGGCTCACCATGCTGCCCAGCAGCTCCTGCGCCGAGGTCACGCCGAGCAGCACGCTGATGCGCTCGCGGTCCATCTTGGAGAACTGGCCCTGGCTCGCGTCGTCGAGCACCTTCTGCGCGACGATGAGCGCGAGGATCTGCGCCGAGTCGGTCGCCGGCACGATGGTCGGGGGAAGGCCGAACTCGAGCGGGTCGAAGTCCACCGAGCCCAGGAAGCCGCCGCGCTTGGAGTAGGTCTTGTCGAGCGCCTTCGGATCTGGATCGTAATAGTCCTCGATCAACCAGTGCGACGAAGGCACGTCGGTGATCAGGTCTTTGCCCGCGAGGATGTCGTTCCAGAAGCCGCGCGAATCAGTGGAGCCGGGGAAGAGCGCGCTGACGCCGACGACTGCGATGGGGGACTGCTTGCGGTGCGATGCCATGTTGAGGACCTCGAGTTGCGGTGAAGATCAGGAAAGCTGGCGCGGCTTGAACTGAAACGAAGCGGCGGGAACGGGGAGACCAAAGCTGCGGAGCTGGCCGGCGCGGGTGATCACCGCAGCGCCTTCGAGGAGGTTCTTCGCGATCTGAACGACGCCGCGGTTCTTCTGCTCCGCGAGAAACGAACCCTTCGCCCAGCGGTTGAAGGCGCCCATCGCGGGGCCCGACCAGATCTGGAAGTCGGCGCGGCGCGAAGCCTCACCGTCGATGGACCACTTGCTCGCCTTGCCCAGGTACCAGCGGAAGACGAGCGCCATCTTGTGCTTTGGATCAGCCTCCGCGCGGGTCACTTCGTGCGCGTCGCGGTTGAGCCAGAAGGCGCGGGTCTCGGTCCAGATCTCTTCGAAGGTCGCGTGCATCACGTCCTTCTCCAGGCGCGCGCGGAGCTCAGCGGGGATCGCCTCGAGCGAGGGGTTCTGGTGGTACGCCTCGTAGAGCTTGGCCGAGCGCACGCCGAACATCGTGCCGCGCTTGAGCACCTGCACCTTCACGCCCAGCTCGAACATGTCGGCAGCGGGCGCCATGATGCAGTCAGCGACATCGGCTTCAGCGAGCATCTGCTTGCCCAGTTCAGACAAGCCAGACTCGATGGCAGCCTGATTGACGGAGCCGGTCACCACGTACGCTGCGCCGAGCGCGAAGGCGGCAGCGAGCGAACCCGGAGTGCCCAGACCACCGGCCGCGCCGACCCGAATCGGGCGATCGAACTTGTACTGAGCCGAGAGCTCATCGCGCAGCGCCATGATGGTGGGGAACAGCGCGACCAACGACTGGTTGTCGGTGTGACCGCCGCTGTCGGCTTCCACGGTGATGTCTTCGGCGACGGGCACGCGCGCAGCGAGCTCGGCTTCGGCGTGGGTGATGAGGTTCTGCTCGACGAGCTTCTTGAGCATGTCGGCGGGCGCGGGCGACATGAAGCGCATCGCCACTTCACGACGGCTGATCTTCGCGAACACCTGGTGCTTGCGAACGATGCGGCCGTGGGCATCGAGGTGCAGACCCGAAGCAGCGCAGCGCACCACGGCCGGCGTCAGGCCCATGAAGGCCGAGGCGGAGATGATCTTCACGCCTTTGCGCAGCAGCAGATCAGCCACCCGGTTCTCGAGCTCAGGCTCGTTGGGCGAGTGGATCAGGTTCACGCCCCAGGGGAGCCGATCGCCCAGCTTGGAGACGAGCTCGTCGAGCGCCTTCTCCACGCGGGGGTAACCGAGGCCGCCTGCGCCGAAGAAACCAACCAGGCCCGCTTCGGCCATCGCGATGCACATCTGCGTGGTGGCGATGCCGTTGGCCATCTCGCCGGCCACGTAGGGAAACCGCACGCCGTGCACTTCGCAGAAGGAACGATCGCCCAACCACTCCGGGTACATCGCAGGCAGCGTGGCGAGCAGCGGAAGATCACCCTGCGCGGCGGTGGTGACCACCGAGCCACCGATGACCAGGCCAATGCGATTGCGGGTCGCGTCACGAACGACGTGCACCGGCTCACGCACCTGGGCCAACACCGGCGCGAGCTCGGCGGGTTCGAAGACGGGAGGGACGGGACCGGGACGCCAGTAGCCAACCGAAGTCAGCTCAGTGCTCTTCATTCGCCTGCTCGAAAATGGGTGGGAGACAACGAGGGTGCTGTCTCGCACGAACTACGTCATCGGCTCGTCACGGACCATGGTGACAAAACAAGCCTCGCAACCACCTGAAATAATTGATTTCTCACTCTCCCTGCGAAGCGGGGAGAGGGTCGGGGTGAGGGGCCGATCA
>JANODF010000883.1:0-3006 GCA_031412555.1 Archangium sp.
TTCGTGGAGCGCTGTGAGTTCGATCTCACCCTCGAGGTGATCGAAGGCTCCATTCGCCTGACCGATCTCGACGAAGACGGTGAGCCCGAGGTCTCGTTTGCCTATCGCTCCGCGTGCCGCAGCGACGTCTCGCCGCTGACCGCGAAGCTGCTGCTGTACGAAGGCTCGGCCAAATACGCGCTGCGCGGCACCACCCGGGAGCGGGTGGGCGAGACCGAGTACGAGGGCGGCGAGTTCACCCCCGATCCCTCGTTCGAGCAGGCGCCCAGGCCGTTCATCGAGTTCGCCAAAGCCCAGTGGAAGAGCCTCATCGTCGAGGCGGCCGGCTCTCGGTAAGTGGGCTAGCTTCCCCCGCCTATGAAGATGTACCTCCCTCCGAGAGGCGCGCCGAATTCGCGCCGTGGCTTCCTGAAGAAGGGCGTGTTCGGTGGCCTGCTCCTGGCGCTGGGCGGCGGCGGCTTCCTCGCCACGCGGCGCGGCGCGCAGGTACTGATTCCCCCCGGGCTGCAGGTGCTCAACGCGGCCGAGTACGCGGTGATGTGGGCCATCGTGCAGCGCTTCGTGCCGGTGCGGGAAGGCTTCCCCGCGGCTGACGCGATCCAGACCACCGTGGCTGCCGACGGCATCATCGCGATGCTCGAAGACGTCACCCGCGACGAGATCAAACAGCTGCTCATGCTCTTCGAGAACGCCTTGCCCAATTTTCTTTTCGGCGGCCGCACCGTGCCCTTCACGCAGCTGGGCCCCACCGAGCAGGACGAGGTGTTGGCGGAGTGGCGCGACAGCCGGCTCACCTTGCGCCGCACTGGGTACCGGGCGCTGCGGGGCCTCGCGGTCGCCGCGTACTACGGCAACAAGGCCACCTGGGGCGCGGTCGGTTATCCGGGGCCTCCGCCGGGCATTCACGATCCATCCGCGCCGGTGTGGAAAGGCGGGGTGGAGCCGCGGCCCATCGGCAACGGCACCATGCTCGAGCAGCCGCCTTCCGAAACGCCGAAGCCCGAGGTGACGCCATGACCGCAGGCAAGATCGTCACCGGCGCCGAGATCACCACAGACCTCACGCTGGACTGCGACGTCTGCATCATCGGCAGCGGCGCCGGCGGCGCGTGGACGGCGCACGAGCTGGTCAAGCAGGGCAAACGCGTGGTGATGCTCGAGGAGGGCGGGTACCACACGCGCCGCGAGTTCGACATGACCGAGGCCCGCGCGTTCACCAACCTGTACCAGGAGCTCGGCGATCGCGGCACCGACGACCTGGCCATCACCATTCTGCAGGGGCGCAGCGTCGGTGGGGGCACCACGGTGAACTGGTGCTCCAGCTTCCGCACGCCCGAGCGCATCTTGGCGACGTGGAAGGATCGTTTCGGCATCGACACGTTGAGCACCCAGACGCTCACCCCGCACTGGGAGGCGATCGAGAAGCGGCTGCACATCGCCGAGTGGCCGCTGGAGATGATCAACGCGAACAACAAGGTGCTCTGGGATGGCCTGGGCAAGCTCGGTTACGAGCGCGCGTTGATTCGCCGCAACGTGAACAACTGCTTGAACATCGGCTACTGCGGCATGGGCTGCCCGGTCGACGCGAAGCAGTCGATGCTCGCCACCGTGCTGCCCGACGCGGTGGAGAAAGGCCTCGAGCTCTACGCCAACGTGTCGGCGCGGCAGCTGGAGTGGTCAGGGCGGAAGATCACCGGGGTGACCGCCGAGGTGATCGACCCGGTGAAGAACCGGCCGACCGGCGTGAGGGTGAAGGTGAAGGCGAAGCTGACGGTGGTGAGCGGCGGGGCGATCAACTCGCCGGGCCTGCTCCTGCGCAGCGGGCTGACCGCCGACGGCAGGGTGGGTGAACGCACCTGGCTGCACCCGGTGGTGTCGATGCTGGCGGAGTTCCCCTTCGAGGTGAAGGCGTTCTCGGGCGCACCGCAGAGCGTGAGCTCGCATCACTTCATCGATCGCGGGCCGGGGGAGTTCGGTTTCTTCCTCGAGGTGCCACCGCTGCATCCCCTGTTGGCGGCCACGGCCTCCACCGGCACGGGGGCGCTGGTGCAGGACATGTTGGGGCGGCTGCCGTACCTCAACTCGATGCTCGCGTTGCACGTCGATGGGCTGATGCCGGAAGAGACCGGCGCCACCGTGCGGCTCAAAGACGGGGCGAACTTCAAGTACTCCATCACCTACGACTTCAAGCCCAAGCTCTGGGAGTCGTTCCTCTTCGCGTGCAAGGAGATGGCGAAGGTGCAGTTCGCCGCGGGCGCGAAGAAGGTGGCGTCGTTGCACCTCGACCCGGTGGTGATCGATCGCGTCGAAGACATCGACAAGCTCGACCAGGCGAAGTGGGCGCCGGTGCACATGCGCGTGCTGACGGCGCATCAGATGGGCGGCTGCGCGATGGGCAAGGATCCGCGCACGTCGGTGGTGGATCCGCACCTCAAGTTCCACACGATGGACAACCTGTACGTGGTGGATGGTTCGGTGATGCCCACGTCACTGGGGGTCAACCCGCAGGAGTCGATCTACGGAATCGCCCGGTGGGCGGCGCAGCACATCGGGGCCGCAGTTTAGTCTCCCTCTCCCTTCGGGAGAGGGTCGGGGTGAGGGTCAAATCAAGCAGGGCCCTCAGTACCTCTTCTCCACGTTTCACGGCTCTTCCGGTTCCAGCACGTTCTCTTCGCGCTGCACCTTCTTCTTCGGCAGCTTCGGCGCGCGGCTGACGTTCCCCGGCGGAAACTTCGCCGCCACGTCGAGCCACACCTTCGGGTCCGGCTCCTTCTTGGTCTTCTTCGCCGTGGGATCCGGCACCCACGAAGGCGTATTGCCCGGAGTCGCCACCACCATCGACCCATCGCAGAACAACCACTCCAACCGCGCGTGCTCGTCCTCCGCGGCGAAGTAGAGGATCGGCGCCGGCGGCTTCATCTTCGTGCCGCAGTTCTCCGCCTTCGCGTTCGCCTGCGCCACCGGCCGCGCCTCTTTCCACTTCGCCAGCGCCAGCCGGGCCCGCACC
>JANODF010000884.1:0-16307 GCA_031412555.1 Archangium sp.
CGGGTAGCGCGACTGCGCGAAGAGACCGACGCCGAGCGCGAAGGCCATCGAGCCGCCGGCGGCGATCGCGAACAACACCTCTTCCCAGGCCTTGCGCTTGGAGCTGCGCTGCACCTTGAGGAAGAGGATGTTCATGCAGAACTTCTTCAAGAAGCCGACGCGGTGCGAGTACTCCTCGTTGTCGCCGTGGGCGGCGAGCACCGAAGGCAGCTTCTTCGCGCGCCGGTAGCTCTCGTCGGCGATCACCACGTCCATCAATTCGCGGCGCAGCTCGATGTAGATGCCGGAGCGGGGCATCGACTCCATCTGCACCACGATGCGGCGGAAGAACTGCTCCACCGTGAGGCTCAGGTACTCGTCGACCAGCCGCAACGCCGCCTGAGCCTTCTCACCGAGGTCGTACTTCTCGGCGAGCTGCGCGGAGGTCGAACGGAAACGCTGGAGGATCTCCTGCGTGGCGTTGATCGACTTGCGCGCCAACGCCATCAGGTGCGCGGGTGATTCGGGCGGCGCGCAGTTGTCGGTCTCGGCCCCGCTGAGCAGGTGCGCACACTCGCGCCGCATGCCGCGGGAGAAACGTCGCAGCGCACCGCGCGTCACGCAGGCGAGCATCTTGGCGTCGTAGACGACCTCGCTGACCGGCCCCATCAGGCCCAGCGGCAGGCGTTGTTCCATCTGAACCAACGGGGAGTGCGAGCCGGTGAGGATCTCTTCGAAGGCCAGCACCGGGGTCTTGAGCCGAACGTAGTTGTGGAGGTCGGCGTAGAACTGATCGCGGCTCCACGTCTCGGCGTCGATGTTCAGGCTGCGCGGAATGAAGAGGAGCGTCTCGACCAGGTACTCCGACTTGGGGTCCGTGCCGCTCGGTTGGTACTCGAGCTTCAGCTCGAACTGCTTGCGGTCATGAACTTCGACTTTGGTATCGAAGAGCTCGGAGGGTCCAGAAGGTGCCACCGCGCAAATGTATGTGACAACCAGGTGACACGCCACTGAGTCTCCCCGGAAGTCCGGGGGGATGCCGGGTGTCGGAATTGGGGTTTGACCCCAGCTGAAGAAGGTGGGACTCCGCGCGCGGGAGGCTTTCCGCATGCCGCCGTGGTTGTCCAACCTGCTCCCGATCGTCCTGCTCCTCGGAGCGATCGCGCTCGTGCTCGCGCGTTTGCCCAAAGTCGAGCTGGGTCACTCCGAAAGCTTCAAGAAACGCCGCTTCTGGAACTGGTTTCCGCTGGGCATGACGTACGCATTTCTCTACTTCGCCCGGTACAACATCAACGAAGCCACGAGCGCCATCAAGCAGCTCGACAACGCGGCCTTCGGCACCATCTTCGCGGTCGGCGCCTGGGTGTACGGCGTCTCGTTTCTGATCAACGGCCCGCTGACCGACAAGCTGGGCGGCCGGCTGACCATCTTGATCGCCGCCATGGGTTCGGCGGTGGCCAACCTGCTCATGGGCGGGCTGGTCTACGCGGTGGTGGGCAACGGCTGGGCGCCGCCCGGTGGGCTGCTGGTGTGGTTGTCGGTGCTCTACGGCCTCAACATGTATTTCCAGAGCTTCGGCGCGGTCTCGATCGTCAAGGTCAACGCGGCGTGGTTCCACGTGCGTGAGCGAGGCCAACAAGGCGGCGTGTTCGGCATCTTGATCAGCCTGGGCATCTACTTCGGTTACGACTGGAGCCGGATGATCGTGAAGGGCAACCCGGCCTCACCCTGGCTGGTGTTCTTCGCCCCGGCGGCGATCCTGCTGGCCGTCTTCGTGGCCGATCTCTTCCTGGTGCGCGACGCGCCCAGCAACGCGGGTCACGCCGACTTCGAGCTGGGTGATGCCTCGACCACCGACGCTGCCGGCGAGAACCCCACCGCGGCGCAGGTGTTCGTGAAGATGATCAAGAACCCGGTGATCATGACCATCGTGGCGATCGAGTTCTGCACCGGCTTCCTGCGCAACGGCGTGATGTCCTGGTACCCGAAGTTCGCCAAGGCGGTCTCGCTCCAGGACGACTTCGTCTCGAAGAACTGGGGAATGCTGCTGTGCGTGTTCGGGATCATCGGCGGCATGTTCGCCGGCATCATCAGTGATCGCGTGTTCCACTCGCGGCGGGGCCCGGTCGCCTCGGTGCTCTACGCGGGCATCGCGGCCGGCTCGATCGGCATGTTCTTCTTCCTCGACCAGGCGTGGGTCGGGTGGATCCTGGTGTTCATGGCGCTCAACTACGTGGGCGTGCACGGCATGCTCTCGGGCACCGCGAGCGCCGACTTCGGCGGCCGCAAGAACACCGGCGTGGCCGTGGGGATCATCGACGGCTTCGTGTACCTGGGCACCGGGCTGCAATCGCTGATCGTCGGGAGACTGCTGCCGCAGGGTGACCTCGCCAAGGTGGCCTCGAACTGGATCAGCTGGCCGATGGCGATGGTGCCGATGGCCATCATCGGGTTGGTGCTGTGCACGCGGGTGTGGAACGCGAAGCCGCAGAACAAGCCGGTGGAGCCGAGCCCGCCGGTGGCACTGAACGCCGCGCATGGACCCGTGGAGCCGTGAAGTAGAAAAACTCACCGGTCCTCCCGAGAGGTGAGTGGGTCTTTCGCAGAGTCCCTTCGTCTGCGATGAGCCCTTCATGACTGCGCTGCTGCTGACTCTCGACGCGAAGGCGTATCGCCCCGGCGAGCGGGTCACCGGCACCGTGCAGCTCGACCTCCCCGCGCCCGCTCCCGCCAAACGGTTGGTGGTGGGCCTGATGGCCCGCCAACGCGCGGTGGGCCTGCCGCCCCATCAAGGTCTGGCGCTCAGCTACCGCAACGACAAGGTCTGGGAGTTCGAGCTTCAGCTCGACGGACCGCGCCGGTACCGCCCCGGAGAGACCGCGCGCTTCGAGTTGCTCATTCCCCTCGAGGCCGAAGGTGCGCTGCCGGGCGACGTCGCGAAGGCGCTCTCAGAGCTCTCGAACGTGAAGCGCTTTCCCCTCGAGTGGAAGGTGTACGCGGTGCTCGAGCGACCCTGGCAGATCAACCCGAAGGGCGAAGTGCGCCTCCCGCTCGCGTCCGCGCAGACGCAGCCCACGCTTCTTGCTCCCCGCAAACGTGGAGCCCGAAAGCCCGCGCCTGCGAAAAAGAAGGCCGCTGCGAAACGAAAGCGCTGAGTCGGAGCGCAGCGGCTGCACCTCAACGCAGCTCTTGTTCGGCAAGTACACCGACAACTCACCGAGGCCGAGAAGAGCGACCTGCTGGCGTTCTTGCTGGTGCTCTGATCAGACCGAGACCGACGTCGAGGCGGAGATCACCACCGATGACGGGGCCGGCTGGCGCGCGAGAAACCGTCGCAGCGCCAGCTCGGTCTTGGCGTCTTGAATCGTTCCATCCGAAAGCGCGGTCTCCAGCGAAGCGTGGGTGCGCCACCCGGTCGCCCCGCCTTCTTCCAGCGGGCTGCCATCACCCTCTGGAACACCCGGCACCAGTCCTGTCACGTCGACCGCGGTGAGGAAGATCTTCTCGCTGATGATGCCGGGGGCCACGAAGAACGGAGGGCCCAGCAGCTCCACCGCCTCGAGCCGCACGCGATAGCCGGCCTCTTCGAAGGTCTCTTCCACCGCGCGCTGACGAACGCCGGGCAGGCCTTGATCGGTGGTCTCCAGCAAACCCGCGACGATCTCTTCGCAGAACAGGTGCGAGCGGCCATCGGGCACGTTCGGCACCTTCTCGTGACGAAAGTACGCCGCCGGCCGCAGGTTCTGGCGGGTGAGGAACTCGAGCCCCTGATCACCTCTGCGCCAGAGCAGCACCGCGACCGCGTCGAGGCGCGGGCGATCGACGACATCGACCCGGTACACGTCTGATTTGCTCCCGTCGGCGCGCAGGTTTCTGACCCGCAGCCTCCGAATGTGGAGAAACCCCTCGTCACACCTTCCGGTCGCGGTGAAGTCCTCCACCACATCGAGGTCTGTCACGAGCGCGTTTGCCATGTCTGACCGCTTTACCAGAGGCGCGTGGGCGCGTATGTGACCGAACGGTTGGCCGCCCTTCCCCCGCACCCGAGCCCGGATCCGTCATGAAGCTCTTCTCCCGACTCCGCTCGACTGCCGTGCTGGCTGCTTTCAGCTGCGCAGCCATGGTTCAGACGTCTTGCCTGCCCACGCTCGAGGGCTACGACATCAACCTCGCGGGCCAGCAGGTGCGCCTGACGATGTTGCACACCTCAGACCTTCACTCGCGTCTGCTGCCGTACGACTTCAACCCGCTCAAGACCGACACCGACCTGGGCATGATCCCCGAAGCAGGTCCGTTCGGCGGCGCCACGCGCATGGCCTCGCTGATCAAGACGGAGCGCGCGCGCGCAGACCGGGTGATCCACCTCGACTCGGGCGACTCGTTCCAGGGCGCGCCCATCTACAACCTCAACCTCGGCGAGGTTGAGTACAAGTTCCTCTCGTTGGTCGGGCTCGATGCGGCCGTGATCGGCAACCACGAGTTCGACTCAGGGGCGGCCAACTTCACCAAGCAGGCCCGTGACGCCGCGCGTTTTCCGCTGCTCGCGGCCAACTACCAGTGGGAAGACATCAGCCAGCCCGGCAGCAACGGCACCGCGCTCTACGCCGCGCCCTACTCCATCAAGAACGTGGGCGGCCTGCGCGTGGGGATCATCGGGCTGGCCAACTTCGGCTCGCTCAACTCCATCGTCGAGCAGGGCAACTCGCTGCAGGTGATCCCCCTCGAGCAGAACGAAGTGGTGCGCAACTACGTGCAGTTCATCCGCGGCTCGGTCGACGTGATCCTGATCACCAGCCACGCCGGCCTGACCGAAGACCAGGATCTCATCGAGGGCTACGAGGCCTTCTACGAGTGGAACCTCGCCAAGAGCTTCGTCGAGCGCACGGAGCTGCCGTGGGAAGTGCTGGAGTGGTTCGGCGACGAGTTCGCCTCCGACGCCGTGGTGCGCGTGCGCGTGCCCGGCGTGGAGGGCATCGACGCCATCCTCGGCGGCCATCTGCACATCGTGCTCAACCCCCCGCAGCGCCTCACCGACCCCGCGGGCCGCACGGTGCTGTTGAGCCACGGCGGTGCTTTCTCGAAGTACCTCGGGCGCATCGACGCCGTCATCCAGATGCCGCCGGAGGGTGAAGGCCGCGTCGAAGGCGGCGAGATCGTCAGCTTCGAGCACCAGATCTTCCCCATCGATTCGTTGTGGTGCAACGACGGGCTGCGCGCGCTGTACCGCTCGCAGTTCTGGGGCGCGGGCGAGTTCATGGCCGACCCCCGCGTCAAAGCCGGCATCGAAGCGTGCAAGCTGCAGGAGGACAAGGAGACCACGCAGCTGCTGGTGCCCTACATCACCGAGCTCGACGTGAAGCTGAACCTCACCTCGCTCTTCGCCTATGCCCCCCGCAACATCGAGCGTCGCAACAACGCCTCGGGTGGCGACAGCCCGCTGGGCAACATCCTCGCTGACTCCATGCGCCGCCGTCAGGGTGTGGAGGCCGAAGTGGCCCTGAGCAACTCGCTGGGCATTCGCGACAACCTGTACGCAGGGCCCCTCACGCAAGAGGCGATGTTCAACGTCTTCCCCTTCGAGAACACCGTCAACGTGATGTTCCTCTCGGGCAGTGAAATGCAGGAGCTCTTCGACTTCATCGCCGAGCGCTCTGCCGAGCGTGGCTGCGGAGCCCAGGCCCAGGTCTCCGGCGTGCGCTTCACGATGGACTGTGCGCAGGCGCAGCTCAACAACATCAGGACGCCGTGTGATCCCGCGGGCGACGCCAGCGAATGCCCGGCGGGCGACCGCACCGACCGCGCGCCCTGGCAGTGCCTGTCTGACGAGACCTCGCCGACCGGCGGCCGGTGCTGGGCGCACCCGGGCACCAACATCAGCATCAACGGCAACCCGCTGAGCATCAACGAGACGTACCGCGTGGCGGTCAACGACTACATCGCGCGCGGTGGCTCTGGCTTCCTGGTGCTCAAGCGCAACACCACCCGCATCGAGACCGGCATTCCGCTGCGTGACTCGGTGGTCGGCTACATGCAGAACTTCTGCAGCTGCGACGAGATCCTCGCGGCCAATACCGATGCCGCGGGGAACATTCTGGGGGCCAAGGGCCAGCCGTGCGGGAACCGCGACCCGCTGGTGCCGTCGCGCTGGGTGGTCGAGGCGCAGGAGCTCTCGTTCTGCGCGCAGTCCGCCGTGTTCCGTGACTCGCTCTACGAAACCCGCGGCGCGTGCAGTTGTTACGACGTCTTCCGCAAAGACGCCGCGACTTGCCAGAACGGCGGCGACTTCACGGCCCAGCTCGCTGACTGCGCGGCCGTATTGCCCGCGGGCCCCACGCTCGGCCGTTGCACCTGCCGGCAGGCGCTGCTGGGTGATCCGCTGTGCGGCAACGTGACGCGGGCGGTGCGGAATTTCTGTGAGAACCCCACCAAGCTGCCGGTCGCCGTCGGCACGGATGACGGGCGTATCCAGCGGAGGGTCAAGTGATGAACCACTCTGTTTCCAGGATCGCCTGCGGTGTGCTGACGCTGGTGCTGACCGCCTGCCCGCTGACGGAAGCGCCGCCGCCCAACGCGCTGAGCAGCTTCAAGGTGAGCGTGCTCGGCGTCTTCGAGCGCGTGGGCAACAGCCGCAATGCGCTGCCCGTCGTCGCGCCCTGCGTGCTGCGCTACGGCAGCCAGGCCGCCGTGCCCCAGGAAGCCAAGGGCAAAGAAGACTGCCGCTACGTGATCCCGCGCGGTGAGGCGGAGTTCGACGTCGAAGCCCACGCCCTGGCCATCGATGGCCAGCCGTTCAACGACTTCAACGGGTCGGTCAGCTTTCGAGTGGTGCCAGGCGATCTCCCGAACAACCTGCGGGCGCGCTGGTCGCTGGCGGAGCTCGGGCAGGTCAAGGCCACGGTGAGGGCCGTCTCTCCGTATGGTGAAGCGCGGGTCTGGGTGGAAGACGCGCCCCCGAAGTACATCTACGACGGCGGCGTGGTCGCGCAGGAAGAGCTGCCCCCGGAGCCGGTCGCGCCCCTCAAACGCACCTTCGCGTCGGGCACCTCAGACCCGATCTACTTCGCCGACCAGACGCTGCAGTCGATCCAGATGCCGGGCGAGCTGGACAACCGGGGATCTCCGTTCTCGGGCAACTTCGTGATGGTGGGCAAGAACGCGGGCTCGGTGCCGCTCAAGCAGAACTGCGCCGACGATCCCGCGCGCAATGGCCGCGACTCCCTGATGGTGATCACCGGCCTCGACCCTGCGGGTTTCTTCGTCACCGACATCTCGGCCTGCCGGGTGATCGAGCAGCTCTCCGACAACGCCGGGGCCAGCGTGCGTGCGGCGAACGTGGAACCGCCCGAGCCGTGCTGGCTCACCGCGGCCGACGGCGGGCGCGAAGAGAACCTCGACGGCGGCGCTGGGCGCTGCAACATCTCGGAGCGCGCCTGCACCCGCCGCTCGCAGTGCCCCGGCTACACCCCGGGCACCTTCGCTTCGATCTTCGTCTACAACTACAACTTCCCCGACAACCTCGACGAAGGTGACCTGCTCTTCACCCTCTCGGGCGGCATCCAGGAGTTCACCTCGACCACGCAGCTCGTCTTCCCCTCGTGGACCACGGCCGAGCGGGTTCGCCGCTTGCCTGAGGATCAGTGGGACAAGTGGCTGCAGTTCGCGCGGCCCTACGACATCACCGGCCGCACCTGCGGGCAGGACAACGTCGAAGACATCTACTTCGCCGACGCGCTGTGCGGTCAGAACCGGCGCAACCTCAAGCTTGAGAGCCTGGAGTCGGGGCTGGTGCGCCTGAGGCGGGTGCGTTTCCCCAAGCGTTTTCAGAACTGCGACTTCAACGCGAACGGCTCGGTTCCGTTCTTCTGCGACAACGCGCAGGGCCGCATCTGGGACACCTGCAGCTTCGACGCGCCTGAGCCCGAAGCCGACCGCATCGAGCGCACCTGCCACCACGACTGCGTCATCGGCATGGGCGAGAACGCGGGCACCATCTGCAGCGAGCAGGCGACCTTCCGCGGCTTCGGTCAGTACGTGGTGGAGATGGCGGCGCCCGGCCCTTCGGCCCTGGGTCTCGACGACTCGTTGCCGCAGCGCATGAAGACGACGGTGGCCAGGTTGTATGTGGCGCCGCCGGTGCCTGATGCGGGCACCGGTGATGCGGGCGAGCCTGATGCCGGTGAAATGGATGCGGGCGTTCCGCAGAATCCTTCGACGCGGCTGACCGCGTTCTTCCCCGGCGTGCAGGTGGCCGTCACCTGCGACCAGCCGGCGCATTACCGGGTGGGCGGGGGCAACGTGGTCGCCTCCGCAGCCGACGCGGTGATCGCGCCGGGCCAGATCGTGCGCGTGACCTTCGACGCAGCCAACTCGGCCATCGCCTTCCAGGCGATCAGCGCGCAGGCCACCTGCACCGTGGGGCAGAGCGCGCGCACGCGCATCAACCTGATGACCCGCGACGCGGTGCCCGAGCTCGAGCCCGACTGCAACGAGGCCGACCCCGATGAGGAGCGCGCGAAGCAGTGCCAATACCTGCGGGGCGCCGAGTTCGACGTCATCGGCCACCTGCGCCAGGCGCAGCCGGCCCGGCCGCGGTGGATCGTGCTCCCCCGCGCGCCCGACGATCTCTGTTGTTACCCCGGCCCGGGCCTGCAGTGCCCTCGCCCGATTCAGCCGTGCCCCTGATTTCGATTTGAAGTTTGAAGTTCCTGTCGTGGAGGGCCCGCCCCCCGGGCCCGGGAGAGAACATTGAAGCTGGTATTCAGGTGTGTCGCCCTCGTGGCGATGGTGTCGAGCGCAGCGATCGCCGGTGACTTCATCGATACGCGCATCGCGTTCGCGGTCGCCAACTCCAACGTGTTCGTGCAGCCCGGCGAGACGACGCCCAGCGAACCGGGCACGGGCTTCGGTGCCGCGCGGCAGAACACGCAGTTCTACGACAACTTCAACACGCGCTTCACCGGGTTCGAGACGCTCTCGAACATCTCGCTCTACAAGAAGAGCTTCAGCTTCTTCGAAGGGTTCGAGGCGGAGGCGGCGCTCAACATCAACCTCCTCACCAACCCGTCGGGTGCGATCAACCTCTTCGACAACGCGAGCTTCGTGAAGGTGAACTACCGGCCGAAGGGCTGGGGCCAGAAAGAAGACATCTCGCTGACCGGCTTCCCGGTGTCGGCCGATCGTTTCCGCCTCGGCTACGCGTGGAAGGTGTCGTGGGGTGGTGACGCGGCGTTCACGTACAACCAGGGCCCCGGCCTCTCGACGACGGGCCGCCCCGCCGCCGTTCCCGGCGCCAAGTTTCAGATCACCCGCGATCGTTGGTACGCCTTCGTGGGCGCCAAGACGGGCTTGCTGCTCAACCGGCTCAACGCGAACCAGGAGCGGCAGTACGGCGTGTTGTTCGGCGGCGGCATCGACCTGCTGAGCAACCTCCGCCTGGAGGCCAACGGCGGCTACTTCACCCGCGGCGTCAACCCGGTGCTGGCCGACCTCGGCGTGCGCGCTTCGGTGAACGCGCTGGGTGGCTCGATGCAGCTGAGCCTCTTCTCCGACACCATTCTCCCGTCGCTCGATCTGCGGCTGTACAAGAACGACCCCGACGTGGCGCAGAAGTTCTTCCGCCCCGAGAACTACCCGGGCGGCTTGAGCTACCAGCTCTCGCTCGAAGGCAGCTTCCTCGGGCAGACGCTGGCCAACCCCGAGCGTTTCGCTTCGACCCGCATGCAGCCGGCTGCGGCGCTCGCCCTGCAGGCCCGCTTCAAGTACGACTTCTGGCGCTTCTACGCGATCGGCCTGATGCGCACGCTCTCGTTCATTCAGTTCGACGTGCCCGGCGTGCGGCCGTACACCGACTATTCCGATGGCGACGAAGTCACCCCCGAGATGTGGATCGCCGTCGGCGGAGATCGGTTCCTGCCGGAGCAGCACCTGACGCTGGGCATCGTGCTCGGCGTGCAGTCGACCGCCTCGCGCACCAGCCCGGATCTCGGCGGCGGCAACAACCCGCCTGCCGCCTTCCTGGGCACGCGCACGCAGGTCTATCGCAACGTGAATGATCCTTCGACGCTGCCCGAAGGCGACAACCCCGTTCCGATTCTCTCGGTGAAGGGCACCTTCAAGCTCGACATCACCGAGTACTTCGCCGCGCTGGGCGAGGTCTTCTACAACTACGACAACAACCGCGTGACCTTCCGCGACTCGGTCGCGTTGATCAGCCAGCCGGTGTACCAGCAGCCGAACCAGCTGGGCTTCAACCTGGTGATGCAGGCGCGGTTTTAAGAGGACTGAGGTCGACAGGCCCCTCACCCTGACCCTCTCCCCGAAGGGGAGAGGGGATCAAAGGCCGAGCTGCTTGGCGATGATCTCGTTCATGATCTCGCTGGTGCCGCCCCCGATGGGCCCCAGGCGCGCGTCACGCCAGTGCCGCTGAATGTCGAACTCCATCATGTAGCCCGCGCCGCCGTGCAGCTGCAGTGACTGGTCTGCCAGCCTGCAGCACATCTCGGTGGCCACCTTCTTGGCCATCGCGGTCTGGCCGAGCGCCCACTCCCCCGCCGCGTGCAGGCGGAGCGCGTGGTACGTGAGCTGCCGCGCCGCCTCGAGGTCCGTCGCCATCTCGGCCAGCTTGTGTTTGGTGACCTGAAACTTCGCCACCGCCTGCCCGAAGGCTTCGCGGTTCTTGGTGAACTCGATCACCGTCTCGAGGATGTCGTCGGCCGCGCCGACCGCACCGAGCGCCAGTGACAGGCGCTCCCATTGGAAGTTGCCCATGATCTGCGAGAAGCCGCCGCCTTCGGTCCCCAGCAGCGCCTCGCCCGGAATGCGGCAGTCTTCGAAGTGCAGCTCGGCCGTGTCCGACGCGCGCCAGCCCAGCTTCTGCAGCTTCTTGCTCACGGTGAAGCCCGGCGTGCCCTTCTCCACGATGAACATCGAGAGGCCCTTGTGGCCCTTGGTCAGGTCGGTCTTCGCTGCGACGATCACGTAGTCCGCGCGCACGCCGCTGGTGATGTACGTCTTGGCGCCGTTGAGCACCCAGCCGTCGCCGTCACGTTTCGCGGTGGTCTTGAGGCCGGCCACGTCGCTGCCGCCGCTCGGTTCGGTCACCGCGAAGGCGCCGATCCACTCGCCCTCGATCGCCCGGGTGAGGTACTTCTGCTTCTGCACATCGGTGCCAAAGAGGTGGATGGGCCCGGTGGCGATGGTCATCTGCGCGCCCAGGCCCGCCGCCACCCCGCCAGAGCTCGACTTGGAGAGCTCCTCGGTGGCCACCGCTTCGAAGAAGAAGCCGGCATCCGACCCGCCGTATTTCTCCTCGTACTTCAGGCCGAACAGGCCGATCTCCGCCGCTTTCCCGTAGAGCTCGCGGGGGAATTCTTCGGCCGCTTCCCACTTCTGGATGTGCGGTTTGATCTCCCGCTGAACGAACTGGCGCACGGTGGCGCGGAACGCTTCATGCTCTTCCGAGTAGGTCTGGAATCCTGAGCTCATGGGCCCAGGATATTGACTCACGAATCAATGAATCGCACCCTTGACCAATACGAACAGCTGAGGCAGTTAAGGCCCCTGATTTCGGCGCCATAGCCAAGCGGTAAGGCAAGGGTCTGCAAAACCCTCATTCCCCGGTTCGATTCCGGGTGGCGCCTCTTCGAAGTCTTCGAGTTCATGCGGAGTGCGCTGTTCGCCACGTTGCTCTTCGCTCAGCTCGCCCGCGGTGGCGACGCTTTGGATCTCCCTCCCGCGCCCAGCGAGCTGACCAACAAGCGGCTCGACTTCAAGAGCGGCTCTCCGATCATTCCCGTGCGCCTGATGGAAGGCAGCACCGAGGTGACCCTGGTCGGCCGCGGGCGGCTGCGTTTTCGCCTGCCGGGCACGCCCGAGCGATTGGTGGAAGGCCCTCCGGGCATGGAGTGGAAGATCAAGCGCGTCTCCGGCACGCCCGCATCGATCGTGGCGCGTATTCAGATCGTGGAGATCCCCTTCGCCGACAAGCTGGGCCTCGCGCAGGCGCAAGAAGAGTGGTCCTCGCGCGGGCTCACGCTCAAGTCGCAGATCCTCGGCGGGGTGTACGGCATCGCCGGCAAGGTGATCGACAACCGCCGCTACGTGCTGGTGGTCGATCAACCCCCTGCCCCGCCCGAGTCGCTCGCCGCGCAGCAGGCCGACATCTTGAAGAAGTTTTCGGTGCGCACCTCGCTGCTGGAAGACGTGAAGGCGAAGGGCACCATCAAGTTCGAGCTGGTCGACGGCACCGGCAACGTCACCGCCACCGTCGAGGGGCAGCTCACCGCCGAGTCGCCCGATGGCGCGCCGATCGAAGTGAAGCGGGTCGAGTTCGGGGTGGGCTACGACTTCCACAGCTTCGAAGATCGCGCCTTCCGCGGCAGCGTGCTGCTCACCGCCGATCGGTTCGGGAAGATCGCGGTGGTGAACCAGGTCGACCTCGAGGATCTGCTCAAGGGCCTGGTGCCCTCCGAGATCTTCGCCAAGGCCCACGCCGAAGCGCTCAAGGCCCAGGCGGTGACGGCCCGCGGAGAAGTGCTCGCGAAGATCGGCCTCAAGCACCTGGCCGACCCGTATCTGCTCTGCACCGAACAACACTGCGCGGTGTACCGGGGCGTGTCGGGTGAAGCGGCCACCACCAACGCAGCGGTGGAAGCCACCCGCGGTGAAGCCAGCTTCGACGCGAACGATCGCCTGGTCGACTCGGTGTACAGCGCTGTCTGCGGCGGCCACTCCGAGAACAACGAGATCGTCTGGGGCGGCGTGGCCAACGCCTCGTTGCGCGGCCGGCCCGACATCATGCCCGGCAAACCCACGCCCGCTTCCCCCAAGGAGCTCTCGAAGTTTCTGAGCACCGACGCGCAGCACGCCTGCAAGGTCTCCAGCTTCGCCGCGCTCAGCAAGTACCGCTGGGAGAAACGTTTCACGGCGAAAGACGTCGACGAGAAGCTCGCTTCGTTTGCGGTGGGCAAGGTGATGGCGATGAACGTCACCGAACGCGGCGTCTCGGGGCGCGCGCGCCTGCTGCAGATCTCAGGTGAAGAAGGCGCCACCACCCTTCGCGGTGAGCTCACCATTCGCCGCACCTTCGGCATGCTCAACAGCGCGATGTTCGAACTCAAGGCCGAGAAGGATCCCAAAGGCCGGCCGGTCACCTGGATCTTCACCGGCGGCGGGTGGGGACACGGGGTGGGCATGTGCCAGACCGGGGCCATTGGACGGGCCGAAGCAGGCCAGAACTACCGCCAGATCCTCGAGCACTACTTCAATGGGGCTCAGGTCGCCCGAATCTACTGATTTCATTGGGTGATTCAGAGGGGCCACGCGCTGCGAGGAACACCGCAGGCTCGTTATGATGTTCACGACGCATGCTTCTGACCCAGCCCCAGCGAAAGACCCCCAACGGCAAACGCGCCGTGCTGGTGGTGCTGACGCTGGCGTTCACCGCGTTCATCCACGCGGCGCTGCTGGGGTTGATCGTCCTCTCGTCGCTGCTCAAGTGGGATGTGCCGAATCGGCCGAAGAGCAGCAGCCGGCCGACGCCCTCCCGCCCCGTCATGCTGCGGGGCCTTTCGACGGAACAGTTCGAGAAGAACCGCGGCGCTGAATCGCGCGACGAACGCACCGCGAACCGCCCCGAGAAGAAGAAAGAAGAGAAGCCGCCCGAGAAGATGCCGGACGGCCAGGTGGTCGCCACGCCCAAGGGCAACGACCAGGTCGACCCCAAGGCGAAGTACGTCTCGGAGTCGAACAACGTCGCGAAGAAGGAGACCCGGGCGAAGGAGCAGACCGCTTTCTACCGAAACGCGACCAACCAACGCACCGCGCCCCAGAAGGTGGAAGGCAACGGCACCTCGGAAGCCGAGAAGCCGCAGGTCAAAGGCAACAACGGCATGGGTGATGACGACCGGCCGTTGCTGGAGAGCGCCCAGCCCAGGCAGGCGCTGCAGGTGCCTGACGTGAAGAAGCGCGAGGAGATCGCGCTCAAGTCGATCACCCGCGAAGGGCCGGGCGTGGCGGTGGAGAACCGAGAAGAGGCCGAGGCCATCAAGGGCAACTCCGATCGGCTCAACCTGGTGCCCGGCACGCAGAACAGCGGCGAAGACGTCTCGGCGGGGCGCGTGGGCCAGGCGGGCGCGCTCAACCTCCTTCCGTCGGCGGCGGTGGTCGACAAGATCACCGGGGCCGCGCCGAACGATCATCTGAAAGATGTCGAAGAAGGCGACGGCACCTACCTGAGTACCCGCGAGTGGAAGTACGCCAGCTTCTTCAATCGGGTGAAGCAGAGCGTGGGCCAGCAGTGGAACCCGAACGATCAGATGCGCCTTCGTGATCCGTCGGGGCAGATCTATGGCGGGCGTGATCGCTATACGATCCTCACCGTGACCATCGATGGCACCGGCCGGCTCAAAGATGCCTTCGTGGACAAGACGAGCGGGCTCGACTTCCTCGACCTCGAGGCGGTGAAGGCGTTCGAGCGCGCGCAGCCCTTCCCCAACCCGCCGCCGGGCATTCTCGCGACCGATCAGACGGTCCGTTTTCAGTTCGGCTTCTTCCTCGAGCTCAGTGGCCGGCCCGGCATGCGCCTGTTCCGCTCGAACCAGTGATGAGCGCGGCAGCTGCGCGGTCCCGCGCGATTCGCAAAGTGCTCTGGGCGATCCTCGCGGCGAACTGGGCGGTGGCGAGCCTCAAGCTGGGCATTGGCCTCACCACGCATTCGGCGGCGGTCACGGCCGATGGGCTGCACTCGTTCATCGACGGCGGCAGCAACATCATCGGCCTGGTGGCCATGCACTTCGCCGGACAACCGGCCGACGCCGAGCACCCCTACGGGCATCAGAAGTTCGAAGCGCTGGCCTCGCTGGCCATCGGCGGAATGATCGGCATGGGCGTGCTGGAGCTGGGCCGCATGGCCTTCAACGCGATCGTCAACGACGTGCACCCCGAGGTGGGGCCGCTGTCGATCGGGGTGATGGTGGTCACCCTGGTGATCAATCTCGTCGTCACCCGGGTGGAAGCGGCCCAGGGCAAGAAGCTCAAGAGCGCGCTGCTGCTCGCCGATGCGTCTCACACCATGTCCGACGTCTACGTCACCCTCGCGGTGATCGCGTCGTTGCTGCTGGGCTGGTGGGGCGTGGGCCGGGCGGACGGCGTGGTGGCGCTGCTGGTGCTCGGCTTCGTGGCGTACACCGGCTGGCAGATCATCCGGCAGGCGGTGGGCATTCTGGCCGACTCAGCCCGGGTCGATCCGGTGAAGGTGCGCGAGCTGCTCGCCACCGTTCCGGGGGTGCAGTCCGCGCGCGCCATTCGCAGCCGGGGCCTCGAGGGCAACGTGCACGTCGACCTGGTGATCCATGTGGATCCCACGCTCGAGCTGCGCGCCGCCCATCAGGTGGCCGACGCGGTGGAGGCGAAGATCAGCGACGCCTTCCCCGAAGTGGTCGAGGTGCTGGTTCACGTGGAGCCTGCGTAAATCAGTCGATGGGCGTACCGGCCGGCAGGCGCACTTCGAACGAGGTGCCCTTGCCGACCTGCGTCTTGCAGTTCACCGAGCCGCCGTGCTCCTTGGCGATCTTCTTCACGATGGCCAGCCCCAGCCCGGTGCCGTGTTTCTTGCCCGAGGTGACGAACGACTCGAACAGGCGCCCGGCGATCTCGGGGGGAATGCCCGGCCCGTTGTCCTTCGCGCGAAAGACCACCTCGTCGGCCTCCCGCTCCACCGAGAGCAGGAAGCGCCCGCCTTCAGGCATCGCGTCGATCGCGTTGCGCGAGAGATTGAAGATCACCCGCTTGATCTTGTTCTCGTCGAAGCGCGCCGCGCCCGTGTAGCCAGCGTGCACCTTGAGCTCGACCTGCGTGCCGGCGAACTCCTGCACCAGCTGCTCGGTGAGCTCGCGCATGAAGACGTGCATGAACACCCGGCGAATGAAGACCGACTTCTCCCCGCGCACGAACGCGAGCGTCTCCTGCTGCATGTCGGAGATGTGCTGCAGCTGGGTGAGGATCTGCGCCGACATCTCGGCCCGCAGCGCCGGCTCTTCTTCTCCGGCCATCATCTCGGCGTAACCACCCACCACCGTGAGCGGCGTGCGCAGATCGTGGAGCACGCCGCTGAGCATCTGCCCGATGGTGGCCAGGCGTGAACGGCGCTCCACCTCGTCTTGTGATTGCCTGCGCTGCAGCGCGCGCCCGATCTGGGCCGCCAGCAGCACGGCCAGCCGCTCGTCTTTTTCGCTGAAGCCGCCCTTCTTGTTGAGGAGCTCCAGCGCGCCGAAGGTCTTGTTGCCGGTGATGACCGGCACACACAACACCGCGCCCGTGGTGAGCCCGAG
>JANODF010000885.1:0-3131 GCA_031412555.1 Archangium sp.
TCGGCCTTGGCGACGTCGATCTTGAGCTCGGCCTGGCGCAGCATCGCCGCGCTCGCGGTCAGCTGAATTTCCTGCGCCTCGACGAAGGTGACCTGCTTGGCGAACCGGTAGTCGGTGGTCTGCGCGTAGAAGCTCAGTTGATCAATCCACCCGTTGCTCGAGTTGTAGAAGAACCCGATGGGGTTGACCGCGTTGAGGAGCTGGTTGTTCGCGACGCGCGCGGCCTGCTTGCCCGTCGCGTCGAAGGCCGACCCGACCCACGACGTCTTTCGCTGGTAGTCCCGGCGGAACTCCGACTCGGGGATGCCGACGCGACGCGCGGCGTCTGACCACGCGTTGCGGCCATCGTCGACGTCTTGCCGGTAGCAGGTGAGCGGCAGCACGCCCCCCTTGCCGCCGTTGATGACGCGGCGGTAGCCCGGGGTGATCGACGGGAACTCTGCGTCGCGAATGGGCGCTTCAGAGACGATGCAGCGAAAGCCGACGGTGGTTTTCCGGTTTGCGGGCACGGCGACGCCCGGCTTGGCGGTGAACTCATCCCACGCCCACAGCGTGATGGCGGTGGTGGGCGCCAGCTGAACGGAACCCCACGCCTTGTACTGGGCGTACCCGAACAGCTGATACGGGAAGTCTTCGGTGAGCGTGGTGGTCTCAGCGCCGCCCCACTGCGAGGTGCCGCCGTCGAGACCCGGCTCCCACGTCTTCAGAATGGGCGCGACGTAGACGTCGGTGAACAGCTTGGTCGCGTCGGGAATGCACTGGAGCTTGCTGTCGCGGCGCATGTTGCCGGGACACGTCGCCGGCACGCAGGCCTTCTCGACATACGGCAGGGCAGGCACCTCGCAGCGCGGCTGCAGGAAGTCGAACACGTGGTCGGCGACGCTGGGGTAGGGGTCACCGGGCCCGTCATACGAGTAGACGCGGGGGTCATTGCCGCAGGTCCACTTGAGGTGGGCGACCTGGTTTTTGCGCTTGGAAATCTTGCACTCGCCGTTGTTGCCAGCAGGGCAGCGCTGGTCGAGGACGTTTTCGTAGCGATAGGGAGCGAGCGCCGAAACGCAGCCCTTCGGGTTGACGGTCTCGCTTGCGGGGTTTTCACACTCCAGCGAGACGACCTTGACGTCTGGGTTGCAGCTCAGCTGCCAGCCCGCCGGCAGGATCGACTTCCTCGTCGCGGTCTTGAACTCGTAGCTGTTGCCACAACGGTAGGTGATGTTGGCGTCGTTGTTGCTCTGCACGAAGCAGGTGCCACGGCCGTAGCACTGGCTGGTGGTGCTCACGAGCGCGTCACCGCCGTTGATGGTCGCGCTGACGACCCGGATGCCGCCGACGAGGTTGTTCGAGTAGCGATCGCACGCGATTTGCCGCGAGCGGGGGTCGATGACCGCCTCGACGCGCCGCCCCAGGCTGGGTCGGAAGGTCGTGGCGGTGACGAGGGTCCCCGTTTCACGCACGTCGAAGACGTTGTCGCCGCAGTAGTAGGTGTAGGCCGCGCGCGCCGATTCCCCGACCTGGCCCGCCGCGTACTTCGGGTTGGGCAGCACGCAGCGCGACCTGGTGTTGCAGGCGGCCTTCGCGGCGTCGAGGTCTGCGCCCTTGTTGAGGTTGTTGAAGCCAGGCACGAGGCCGACGATGGTGATCGGCGTGCCGCAGTAGAGGTCGAACGACGCCTCGAAGTCGTCGCGGCTGTCGAAGTAGCGCTCTTCAGGCGCCTGAGGCGACGTGCACCAGTACGTGACCTTCAGCCTCGTCGAGGGAAACGAAGTCCCGCGGTTCATCGTGATCCGGCACTCCTTCTTGTTCTCACACGCCGAGCGCAGCCTGGTGTCCCATTCCTTCACCCGCGCCTGGAACGCAGGGGCCGTGCAGGCGCCCGCCGAGTTCGCGCAGAAGTCGGGGTCGCCTTCGACGCTTTGAATGCGCAGGGTGTCGCGGAAGACGGGCGCCGGCGCTTCGTTCAGCGGGCACTGAATATCGACGCGCTGACCCGACGGAACCACGGTCTCCTTGGCCACCGGGTCGGTGCCGCAGAAGTACTTCACCAGCGTGTCTTTGTTGGCGTTGGGCCACGGATCGTTGCGGTTGTTCAGCACGTACGGGTCTTCGAGCGCGCAGCGGCGCTTGCCGGTGCAGGCGCTCGCGATGGCGCTGGTGATGTTGGCCTGATTGGCGGCCGTGGGCGCGTTGCTGCCGTAGAGGGCCGAGATGATGGTCATCGGCTCGGCGCACGCCAGCGTGATGCTCTGGCCGCTGGCTTCGCCGGGCAGCACCACGTTGTAGCGGTGCGGCTCGCTGCCGCAGCGGTACGTCAGGTTGAGCGCGCCGCCACCACACGTCGGTGACGTCGCCTTCTTCACCAGCCGGGTGCAGTCGCGCTTGCCGTCACAGTCGATGGCGAAGTCGTCTTTGTAGTTGCACGTGCCCAGCGTCGCGCTGTCGACGGTGATCTCACGCGAGACAGAGTTCTCGACGAGGGTGCTGTCGTTGCCACCGGTCGAGAAGTCCCAGCCCACCTGCCCCGTCGGGCACTGAACGCTCAGGTCTTTGGCGTTGAAGAGCGGCGGGTCTTCTTCTTCTGCCGGACAGCCCCAGAACGCCAACCCCACCAGCGCGACTGCAAGTCGAACACGCATGTGCATTCAGTGGCTCCGTTTACGGCGTGATGCGGGCGACACCGAGATCTTCGGTGGCGCCGAGGCGAATGGTGCCGACGGCGACGATGCGCTGCGCGCTGTCGACCATCAGGTGGTAGGCGAGGCCCGAGTTGGCCAGCGGCGCCCTGAAGAAACCGGCGGTGGCGAAGCTGGTGTCGACGACGCCCGCTGCCGACATCTTCCCGACGACGAGGTCGTTCCCGCTGTGGCCGCCGAAGTACCAGCCGCCCCCGGGCGCCGGCGTCACCGCGTACGCGACCTCGGCGCCGCCGCGGTCGATGAGCAGCCGGCCCGATGCGCCGAAGCTCAGGTCGATGGCGCCGGCGCTGGTGAGCTGCATGAACGCGAAGTCGCTGGTGGTCACGTCAGCGCGGCCGGCCACCAGGATGTTGGTGCCCGACATCACCACCCGATACGGCACCTGGGTTCCGCCGACGCCCGAGAGGTCGAGCGTCGCCTCGCCGCTGGTGCCGAACG
>JANODF010000886.1:0-8184 GCA_031412555.1 Archangium sp.
GCCTTCACCGACGATCACCACCGGCTTGCCGTCGAAGGTGACGCGTTTGCCCGGGTAGATGAACGCCTTGAACATGTAGACCGCGAGTGAGGCCTGCTCGAGCTCGGGGTGAATGGTCGCGTGGTACCGCTCGGCGTGCGCTGCATGGCGCCCTGCTGCCGTCGACGAGCCACCTCGCCCTCGGCCACCAGGCCAAGCGCTCGGTTCGCCGGGTTGAACCTCTTGTTCTTCACCACCACCTGCTGCATCGCTTGGTCAGCCGCGTTGTTCAGGTAGAACTGCGTGCGGTACCCGAATCCGGAGCGCCCGAGGTTCTGAAGGAGAGGCGCAGGAGACAGGTACTGACTGATGCCTGACGTGCCCCGTCGTACTTCGGCAAAATTTCGCAGCGCGTTACTCGGCTTGCAGCCGCTCGAGCCTGACGCGAGGTGCACGACGTGCTCGAAACCCCCGACGCGGCGCGTGCGCGTGGGATGTAGCGTTGGTGCTGAGCACGAGCATCAAGGGGAAGGCTACGCGGTGGCGCCGCGGCCGGAGATCACCGCGGCGCCGACGCTTGGGCCTAAAAAGAGTCCGTCGCTGGGCTCTTGAGGACTCAGCCGCCGGTCACTGCTCTGTCTAGGAGCCGCAACCAAGCCTCTCGGCAATCCTCAGCCAACACACGAAGGTACTCAGGAGTCGCGGCATTGTGCCTCCGTATCAGGTCACCTGACTCGAATACCTCTCGTCGTTGCTTCCATGCCTGGGGATCGCGCTGATACTCGCGGTATTCGACGATGGCCGAAACTGCTGCCTGTGCAGCGGCAAGTGCGTGACTGAGACTCTTCAGTGCGACCCGATGCAGCCGATTGCTGCTTTGGACGGCCCCCAATGCTTCCAGCAGCGAGTCGCCGCCCACAAAATCCAATTCGTCCGGTAGTTCGCCAACACCGGAACTCAACGCATACAAGGAAGCACGCATCGACGGCGCCATCGGCAGTTCATCGATGGCTTCGTCCAGCATGCGCTTCAGCATCGCGGCAAGCTCTTCCGGGCCCAGGGCGGCAAATTGGGCAATTAGCGCTCGTTCCGGTGGGTTCCCATCCGGCCACGCCTCAGATTCACGAAGCTGACTACTGAGTTCCACAGCGCATCTCGAAGTTCGAGCCTTCACAGCACGGACAACACACAATTGAGCCCCGACGTCCCCCAGTGCTCGTTCTCTTCTTTTCTTCGCAGGGTCTCGGCGTCGAACTCCGTCGACACTCCGACGCCGTCTTCGACTTCGAGACCAAGTTCGCCACCGCCTGGCGAAATTCCGGCAACTGCAAGCCTTGGCCTGCTCCCTGAGCTCCGCAGCGAAGCTCCAGGGTGCTGTCTTTCGTCTCCACCGCCTAGCGCGCGAGGGGCGTCGTTGGCGCGAGAGCCAACGCTCTTTGCTCGAGCGCGAGGTCGCCAACCATCCGCGCGAAGATCGCCGACCATAGAACGATCTGCAGGCTGGTCCCCTGACTCAGAAGCCAGTCAATGAGATCTCGATGAGCGGCGTTCGTCGTGCCTCGCTCAATCGAGAGGCTCAACAGCGCCATCACAAGCGGACGAGCGCGAGAGGTATCATTCGACTTGATCGCATCCCGGCTCGCGATCGAAAGAAGACTCAGGCCGCCGTCCTGGTCGCGATGCGCCTCCTTTACGAGATCCTCTATCGAGCGTTCCATGAGTTCTCAGTTCACTTGGCTGACGCAGACTTTCTTGGCCGCATCGGCGATCGCGATGCACCCGCTCACATTCCACGGCTCCGCCTTGGTGCACGCCTCGAACACGTCCACCCAATAGAGCTCGCAGTTCTTCGGAGTCGGAATCTCGGGGAACGGAACCCTGTCAGGCTTGAACGCTGCACATGATCCGGAACCACCACCAGCGCCCCCAGATCCAGTCCCACCTTGGGCGCCGCTGGGGATGTTCGGCGGCATTCGCGAACCTGGGCTCGTCGGTCCGAGACACTGAGTGCCTATGCACGTCGATGCTCCGATGGCCGCAGTAGTGACCGCCAACTCCGCCAACTCCGCCAGCCCAACGGCTCCCGCCTCGAGCCCCAGATAGACGCATACAGCTGCGAGCGGGCCAATGCAGAGTCCAGTCGGGTCCGTGTAATGGAGTGGATTGTTGTTCGCGTACGCGTAGGTCGGTGTCGCCAAACCTTGTTGCGCCATCATCCGGACGAAGCGGGGAGACTTGAGGAGAGGCTCCGGAGAGAGGTACTGACTGAGGCCTGCCGTGCTTCGTCGTACTTCGGCGGAATTTCCCCAGCGCGTTTCTCGGCTTGCAGCCGCTCGAGCCCTGACGCGAGGTGCACGGCGCTGCTCGAAACCCCCGACGCGAGTTTTCGGCCGCGCGTGCGCGTGGGTCGACGTGGAGCTGGTGGCGATCGCGAGCATCGAGGCGAAGCGTAGCGCGGTGGACCTCGCGGCGGACAGCGCCGCAGCGCCGTCGCTCGGGCAGAAAGCGAGCTCGTGCCCTGGGCTCTTGAGGGAAGAGGTTGGCGATCAGCTCCACCACCGAGGCGAGCTCGAGCACCGGCTGAAGTTTCTCTCTTAGCTGCTGCTGTTCTGCTCCGCGTGGTGCTCGAGCTCGCCGCGGAATTCGCGCACCGAGGTGGATCTGCAGCGTCGCCCGTAGAAACGAGGGCCCTGGTTGCCCTTATGAGAAGCGATCTCCACCCGAGCCAGCACCGGAGTACCCCCGCAAATTCGTCGAGCACCGCGATCACCGACGCGCTGATCTCCGAGGTGATCAGCGCGAGCGACTCCCCGACTTGCACGAGAGCGGCCCGCAGGCCGCGGACGCGGCGGTGCGCGCTCAAGCGCGCCGCACCTCGGGGAGCCCCTGGGGGCGGACGGGTACTTTCTGAGGCCGGCCCCGAGTGCACTGAGTCCCGACTTGAAATGCACAGGGCGCGCGCGCAGCCGGGCGGGGGCCGCCGCCCGCTCGAAGCCCCCCTGGGGCCCCACGCCGCGCGCCGGGAGGCGCTTGAGAGGCGTGGGGGGATGGGTTTCCCCCCTCTGGGATTTCCTTGCTTGGGGGGCGCCTCGGAAGGGGGGAGTCCAGAGGGGGGAAACCAAGGCGGGGGGCGAGAGGCGCGCCCTGTGCTGACTGTCTGGCCGGCCGACCTGCATCACTTGCCCGGGTGGGCGGGGGAAGAGCAGCGCTCAAGCTGCGGACGTTGAGTTCGCGCGAGCGGACCCGTGGGGGGCCCACGGGACGCGAAGCCTTGAAGAGAAGCGCGAAGCGAAGAGGCGCGCTCAAGCGCCGGGCGCACCGGACGTGTACAGCGCAGCGGCCGTCAACAGCGGAGCACGGGCTGACGGCTTGCCACCTGCTCGAGCTGCTTCACCTGGTGCAAGCCGTCGGCTCGTGCGGAGCGGATGCATCGACCTGCATCACCCTTCTTCGTGCACTTCGTTCTCGAGCGCCTCGAGCAGCTCATCAGCGCTCGGCTTCGCTGCAGCAGCACCACTGCGCAGGAGCCGCGACGCCGGGTGAGTCGCCGCGTGCACGGCCTTGAGCTTCTCCACCGTGACGCGCGTGTAGATTTGCGTCGTCTCGAGGCTCACGTGGCCCAGCATCTCCTGGACGAAGCGCACGTCGGCGCCGCCCTCGAGCATCGCCGTGGCCATCGAGTGCCTGAAGAGGTGACACGCGCCTGGTTTCTCGAGGCCCGCGGCCACCACGTACTGCCGCACCCGCTGAGTCAGGTAGTCGACGTGCAGTCCTTCGCCGGCGTCGCCGAGAAAGAGCACGCCTTCATCGCGTGCACCGGCCAGCTTCGGCCGCGCCTCCTCGAGGTACTTGAGCGTCCACGCGAGCGCTCTCTCACCTGCAGGCACGACTCTGTCTTTGCGGCCCTTGCCCTCGCGCACGAAGACGGTGCCGCGCGTCGCGTCGACGTCGAAGAGCAGCAGCCGCGCGAGCTCGGCCCGGCGCAGACCCGTCGAGTAGAGGAGCTCGAGCATCGCCCTGTCGCGCAGGCCTTCGGGCAGCGAGACGTCGGGGCGCGCGAGCACCGCCTCGGCCTCGTCGGCGTTGAGCACCGCGCGCGGCAGCCGCTGCGGAAGTTTCGGGAGGATGATTTCGGAGGCGGGATTCGCCAGCAGGAATCCCTGGCGGCTCAGCCACCGGGAAGTAGAGCCGCACCGTCGCGAGGTGGCCGTACTGCGTCGAGGCCGAGAGCGGCTTGCCGTCCCGCTTCCGCACGTAGAAGAGGTGCCGCTGGTAGCGCTCCAGAATCGGCAGCGTCACTTCTTCGGGCCGAAGGAGCCCGCGCTCCTCGCACCAGCGGAAGAAGTTGGTGAGGGACTTCGCCTGGCCAGCCACGGCGCTCGCTGTGCGCTGCTGCACGCGCAAGGCCTCGAGGTACTCCCACGCCTGCCCGCGCAGCGTGCCGGGCACGCCAGGCGCGCCCAGCGGGTTCCCCTCGGGGCGACCCAGCTTGTGCTGCCGCGGGCGGCGCGCCACGACTCAGACCGCCTGTGGGTACGACGCGAGTTCCGCTGCGGCCGGGAGCAGTGCGTTTCGCGGCTCGGCGGCGTCCTCGGCGGCTAAGTGGAGGAGGGGCTTCGGCAATTCGCTCTCAGAGCCACCCCGACCGGGGGCCGACCGGGCCCCGACTGCGGGCCGACCAGGGGCCGACCGCGCGGCCTCTGCCCCCGACCGGCTCGTGTCGTAGTCATGCAGCACCGAGAGTTCGACGAGGCCCGGGAGGAAGCGGCGGCCGTCACCGGTGCTCTCGTAGAGCAGCACGTACTCAAAGCCGCCGTCGCGCCCGCGCGCCGCGCGCAGGTACTCGAATTCCAGCAGCCGACTCAGGTGCACCTTGAGCTGCGTGTCGCCCCAGCCGATGGCCTCGCGCAGTTGCCGGCGGGTGAAGCGGTACTCACCACGAGTCACGCCCTGGAGCTGGCAGCCCTTCTTCACCCACTCGTCCAGCAGGGTGAGCAGCCGCCGCGTCTGCGGCGGCAAGTCATCGAGGCTGCGGCCCAGCACCGCCGACGCGAGGCGGTTGGCGGTCGCAATGTCCTCGAGCGTCACCTCGACGTACTCGACGGTGTTGCCGTCGTGCTGCACGGTCTTCACCGCGCGCTGGTGTTGGTGCAGCAGCGTCAGCGTGCGGATGAGCGTGAGGTACTTCGGGAAGTCGCGGCGCGAGCGCGTCCGCTCATCGAGGAAGGTCAGCGCCCTCGCGTAGGGATTCACCACCGCGAGCGGCCGGAGGAGCCGCTGTGCGTTGCGGTGCAGCTTCAGCACTGCGTCCTTGTCGCGGCGGGCGAGCAGTCCCTCGAGGGTCTGCTTCTCCTTCTGCTTCTCGTGAATGGCCTTCGTTTGCGCTTGCTCCTCGTCGACAGTCAGCACCAGGCAGCGGTTGAGGAGCTCCTCGTCGAGCTCGCTCGCCGTCGTGGTGAGGAAGAGCTGCGTCGGGCCCTCCACTCGGTACTCGTGCGTCACCAGCTTCCCCGTCGCCGGGTCCTTGCCCGTCGACGCGATGGTGAGCTCGCCCTCGCTCTGCAGCAGCTTGAGCGCGTACGCCGCGCGGGCCGCGCCCTCTTCCTCCACCACGGCGAGCACCTTGTGCTTCAAGTCCGCGTCGCCCATGTAGAAGAGCGACTGGCCCGTCATCGCCGAGAATTTCGTCTTGTCCTCCTCGGGCACGAAGGCCAGCACCGCCTCCATCAGCGATGACTTGCCCGCGGCCGATGACGACTGGATGAGGATGGCCAGCGGCTCTTCGAGCTTCCGGCTCACCGCGGCCAGGTAGCCGACGAGCTTGTTCGTCTCCTCGCCCACCACGCCGCAGCGCGCGAAGTCCTCGACGATGACGTCGAGCAGCCGCGGGTGCTTCAGCAGCTCGAGCGCGGCCGTCGTCTCGTCGGTGCTCAGCGTGGGCGCCGTCTTCTTTGGAGCCAGCTTCGCCTTCAGCGCCTCTTCCTGCAGCGCCTCGAGCTTGAGCAGCAGCTGACCGAGGTCCTTCTTGAGCGTCTCCTCGGGCGTGCGGAGCTCGTCGGCCGCGGCCTTGAGGAAGGCCGCGCGCTGCCGCGCCGAGTACATGTCCAGCGTGTCGACGTGGAAGACGTCGCCGGCGGCTACGAGGACGTTGACCTTCAGCGCTTCGGCCGAGAGCGCCTTGCCGAGGCCGCGCACCCGGTACCGCCTCGGTCCGAAGGTGAAGACGACTTCTTCTTCCTTCACCTCGGTCACCACCTCCGGCGCTCGCGGAGCCAGCGGCCGCTCGGGTGGGGAGTTCGAACTCGGGCTCACCGCCGTGGTGCTCGCGACCGGCGCGGAGATCGCCGCGTTCGCAGACAGGGAGATCGGGGTGGTGTTCGCGCTGGGTGCGGAGATCACCGCGGGGCTCGCGACCGCCCATCATTGAGTCGGCGCGCCCGTCGCCACCATCGGTGATGGGGAGCGCAGCGGCCCGGGCAGAGCCGGTGACCGGCGCGCGCCTCTCACCCTCAAGTGCCGGCGCGGGCGGGGGCTCGACGGCGACTAAGGAGGAGAGGTTCGGCGTGCCTGGCGCGGTGCCGCTGCCCATCCAAGCCGCGGTGCGGAGCAGCGTGCCCAGCGACTTGGCCGCGGGCGGCACCTTGAGCGCGCACTCGTTCGCGTCCATCCCCCAGGGAAACTTCACCCGGTAGCAGTTGAAGCTCTCGGCCCAGCAGTCGCTTCGCCAGCACCTCGGCGGCCGCGTCGCCGGCGTCATCTCTGTCGTACGCGATGAGCACGTCGTGCACGCCGTGTCGCTTGAGCGCCTCGAGGTGGTGCGGCGTGAAGCCCTCGACGCCGTACGCGGCGATGACGTTGCGGTGGCCCGCGGCCCAGAAGGTCATCGCGTCGATGAGCGCCTCGCAGACGATGGCCACCGACTGCCCCGGCGAGCGCCGCGGAGTTGAAGGCCGCGCGATGCGGCCCTGGCAGGTAGAGATGACTCGCCGTGCCCGGCCGCAGCCCCTTCGTCACCTTGCGTCCGTACATGCCGACGACGGCGCCGGCCTCGTCGTGGATCGGCACCACCAGACTGCCGGCGAGGTGCTCGTGCCCGGACTCGCGCATCACTCCGAGGTGCTGCAGCCGCCCGCGCAGCTTCGCGCCGGCGTCGCGGTTGTTCGCCGGCAGCCGCAGCCCCAGCGTGCGATTGGAGAAGCCCAGCTTGAAGTGCTCGATGAGGCTCGCGTGCTTGAGGCCGCGGCTCTCGAGGTACGTGAGCGCCTCGGGCGAAGCGGTCAGCGTCGCGACGTAGAAGTCGCGCACCTGGGCCAGCGTGTTCGCGTCGTCGGCCTCGACCTGCACGGGACTCGGCAGCTTCGGTACCGAGGAGACCCGCGGGCCCACTGGGCCGCTCAGGTCGACGCCCTCGCGCAGCAACTCGACGGCGTGACGGAAGGTGACGCCCTCGGCGCGCATCACGAAGTCGATGACGCTGCCGCCGGCGCGGCACGCGCCCAGGCAGTGCCAGAGATTCTTCTTCTCCGAGACGACGAAGCTTGGCGTCCTGTCCTCGTGGAATGGGCAGTGCCCGAGCAGGTTGTCGTCGCCCGACTGCTTGAGCGCGACGCCCTTCGCCTCGGCCAGCCGCCGCACGCTGACGTCCCGCTTCAGCTTCTCCAGCACCACGTCCGAAACGCGCGCCATCGGCTGTCTCCCTCGAAAGCTGTCAAGCGCCTCGAAGACCTCCGAAGCACGCAAGCACTGGGCCCCAAATCGCTGGACCGAGGCTATACTTTAGTTGAATATGTCGCGAGACAGAAATGGAGTGGCCCCTCGGGGCCTTGACGGAAACCGCCTCTACACTCCTCGGTGCATCGTGGAGATGGAGGAGTCCGTCTTGGCTGCTACAAAGAAGAGAGGCGTCGCAACTCAGGCTGGCCTTGAGAAGCTGGGCGAGCGGTTGGCCCGTCTGCGTAAGGCGAAAGGCATGAGTCAGGTTGAGGTCGCCGAGCACCTCGGCGTCGCTCAGCCCATCGTCTCCAAGTACGAATCCGGCGAGCTGCGTCTACACGGCGAACTCATCATCCGGTTGGCCAGTCTGCTCGACGTCTCGGCCGACGAGTTGTTGGGACTCGAGCAGGGTGCCCGAGCCCACGCACCGAAGGACAGGCGGCTCGCTCGCCGCATGGAGGTGCCGGACGCCGACGCATCGCCCTTCGCGCG
>JANODF010000887.1:0-21087 GCA_031412555.1 Archangium sp.
CGGCACGCTCGCGGGCGCGCTCATCCCCGAGATCGTGAACTGGTTCACGTCGATGAAGAGCCGCCACGTGCGCGAGATCGTCGATGCCTCGCGCCAGGGCGCGTCGCTCAACGTCCTCTCGGGCATCATCGCGGGCAACTACGCGGCCTCGTACGTCCTCATCCCCGACCTCGCCGGCAACACGTCGCTGTGGTGGAAGCTCTCGACCATCATCACGTGCGGCACGCTGGCCGGCGCGGCCATCCCGGAGCTCGTCAAGGTCTTCACCTCGACGAAGTCGAAGCATGTGCGAGAGGTCGTGACCGCCTCGAAGGAGGGCGGCGCCTCGCTCAACGTCCTCGCCGGACTCACCGCCGGTAACTTCTCGGCCTACTGGCTGGGCGTCACCCTCGTCTTCCTGATGGGCATCGCCTATTGGTTCTCGGGCATGGGCCTGGCGCACCTCTTTCCCATCGCCGGCAGCATCGACCCCTCGCCCGTCTTCGCCTTCGGCCTGGTGGCCTTCGGCTTCCTCGGCATGGGCCCGGTCACCATCGCGGTCGACAGCTACGGTCCGGTGACGGACAACGCGCAGTCGGTCTACGAGCTCTCGCTCATCGAGACCGTTCCGAACGTGAAGGAAGAGATCAAGAAGGACTTCGGGTTCGAGCCGAACTTCGAGCTGGGCAAGCAGTTCCTCGAAGAGAACGACGGCGCGGGCAACACGTTCAAGGCCACTGCCAAGCCGGTGCTCATCGGTACGGCCGTCGTCGGCGCCACCACGATGATCTTCTCGATCCTCTTCTCCATCACCAACGGGCTGCAGGTGGGCATCGAGAACGTCTCGCTGCTGCACGCACCCTTCCTGCTCGGCCTCATCATGGGCGGCTCGGTGATCTACTGGTTCACCGGCGCTTCCATGCAGGCCGTGTCGACCGGCGCGTACCGCGCGGTGGAGTTCATCAAGCAGAACATCAAGCTCGATGGCGCCGCGAAGGCGTCGGTGAGCGACTCGAAGAAGGTCGTCGAGATCTGCACGAAGTACGCGCAGAGCGGCATGCTCAACATCTTCCTGGTGATCTTCTTCTCGACGCTCGCGTTCGCCTGCTTCGAGCCCTACTTCTTCATCGGCTACCTCATCTCCATCGCGCTCTTCGGCCTGTACCAGGCCATCTTCATGGCGAACGCGGGCGGCGCCTGGGACAACGCGAAGAAGCTGGTCGAGACCGAGCTGCGCGCCAAGGGCACCGAGCTGCACGCGGCCTGCGTGGTCGGCGACACCGTCGGCGATCCCTTCAAGGACACCTCGTCGGTCGCGCTCAACCCGGTCATCAAGTTCACCACGCTGTTCGGCCTGCTGGCCGTCGAGCTGGCGTACGAAATCGGCAAGGTGCAGTCGGGCACGGATCGTTTCGGCAAGGCCATCTACATCTTCAAGGCCAACCCCACGACGCTCACCCTGGCGGCCGTGTTCTTCGTCATCTCGATGTTCTTCGTGTACCGGTCGTTCTACGGCATGCGCATCGAGACCGGCGTGAAGGGCGAGTCGGTCGAGACGCCCGTGAAGACCGCGGCGTAATCAGCCCGGTTCGATGATGCGACGGCCACTCCGGGCAACTGGGGTGGCCGTTTTGCTTTGGGGCCTGTCTGGTGGGGTCCACCTCGCGCGTCGCATCTGCTAGGGGGAAAGCGCCGTGAGCTCCGCTGGAATGTCCATTCTCCGTCTGACCTTCCTGGGCACCTCGGCTGCGATGCCGACGTTGCACCGCAACGTGTCGGGCCTGGCGGTGAAGGCCGATGGCGACCTGCTGCTGTTCGACTGCGGCGAAGGCAGCCAGCGGCAGATGATCAAGTACGGCACCGGGTTCTCGGTCGACGCGGTGTTCTTCACGCACTTCCACGCTGATCACTACCTGGGGATCATCGGGTTCTTGCGCACCCTGGGCATGGGTGGCCGCGTGGAGCCGCTGACGCTCTATGGGCCGGTGCAGGCCCGGAAGATCCTCGACGCGGCGATTCACCTGGGCGTCGACCGGCTCGCGTTCCCCGTGAACATCGAGGAGCTGCGCGGGGGTGAGTTCCTGCAGCGCAAGGGCTACGGCATTCGCGCGGTGCGGGTGGATCACCGGGTCAATGCGCTGGGCTACGCGCTGGAAGAGGATCTGCGCCCGGGGCGGTTCGATCCCGAGGCGGCGCGGAAGCTCGGGGTTCCTTCGGGGCCTGACTTCGGGAAGCTGCAGAAGGGGCAGACCATCACGCTGGCCGATGGCACCGAGGTGAAGCCCGAGCAGGTGATGGGCGGCTCACGGCCCGGGCGCAAGGTGGTCATCTCGGGCGATACCCGGCCGTGCGTGGCCATGACGGAAGCGTCGCGCGACGCGGACCTGCTGATTCACGAAGCCACGTTCAGTGACGAGGAGCAGGCGCGCGCGATCGAGACGCGGCACTCGACGGCGCGGGAAGCGGCGCGTGTCGGTCATGACGCAAAGGTGAAGCGGCTGGTGCTCACGCATCTGTCGTCGCGGCACGACGTGGATCCACGGCCGCTGCTCGAGCAGGCGAAGCAGGAGTACTCAGGGCCGCTCGAGATTGCGTATGACGGGTTCACCGTCGAAGTGCCGCTGCGGGAGTAGCGCGGGCCGCAGCAGGAGCCGCCCTGAAGCGCGAGAATCTGAAAGGGCTCAGCGCGGTGCGCGTCGCAAGCAGGCCTCTCTACTTCGAGCGAAGATCCTCATGTGACCAGGTGCTGTCGGGCCGACTTTCCCAGCCGTAGAAACCCTGTTGTCACGCGTAGCAACACGGTGTTCACGATCCGGAGACGACACCGGACCCTCACCTGCTCCCGTGAGGATCCTGGCCGGGAGCCGAGAGGCCAGCCCGTTTTGCGCACGGGCAGAGCCGATCAAAAAACACCTTCCCTCAGGGCGATCCGGCGTCGCGGCCTGCGTCGGAGCTTCCGGCATCTGACGAGCCTGCATCGCTCCCGCCGTCGAAGGAGCCGCCATCGATCGCGCCCCCATCGGTGCCGCCATCAGGACGGATGCCACCGTCAGTGCCACCATCGAAAGAACCACCATCGGTGCCGCCATCGAACGAGCCACCATCAGTGCCGCCATCGAACGAACCACCGTCGGTGCCGCCATCGGGACGGATGCCTCCGTCGGTGCCGCCGTCGAACGAGCCACCGTCGGTGCCGCCATCGAATGAACCGCCGTCAATGCCGCCATCAGGACGGATGCCTCCGTCCGTGCCACCGTCGAACGAGCCACCGTCAGTCCCGCCATCCGGACGAATGCCACCATCAGTCCCGCCATCGACGCCCGCATCCGTCGTGAAGCCGCAGAGCCGCTCGAGGTCACCCACGCCCGGGCACACCAGCGCGGTGATCGACCCGACCTGCACGCCATTGCGCACGCACGCACAGCCGAGCGGCGAAGAGCCCGAGCACTGAATCTCCAACGTGTCCGCACCGCACACCCGCGAGCACTCGCAATCAGCCCCGCCATCATTCGGAGACACACACCGCTCGGTGCACGCCCCACCATCGATACCCGCATCGACTCCGCCGTCGCTGCCACCCCGCGCCGAATCGAGCGTGGGCACGAACACCGAGAAGTGCAGCGTGTCGGCCTCGACGTGGTTCGAGTCGACGATGCGCGTGGGCAGCGTTTCGAACGCGGCAGTCCCCACCGGGGCGCGCTGCACGACCACGTCGGCAATCGAGTAGCCCGCAGGCAGCCGCGAGAGGTCGACCTCGAGCTTCACCTTCGCCGGAACATCGAAGACCTGCCCCTCGGGCCCGAACTCGTACATCTCGCCCACCGAGGGCGTATTCGGCCGCACCTGATCGGCGCTGGCAGGCGTCAACGTGATGGTCGTCGCACGCCGCAGGGCCCCCGAAGGAATGGTCACCCCGACGCCGTTGGGCGCCGTGACCTGGCCGCCTTCGACGCCGAGCGACTTCGAGGCGCTCTTCTGCGGATCCCCGGTGGGGCCGGCACAGCCGACGAGCGTGAAGACAGCCGCGATGACGACGGAGCGAATCGAAACGTGAACCATGTGGGAACCCCTCAACGCCCTGGTGCTGCACGGGCGAACGAACATTCACCTTCGTGCACACCCCGGGCCCGCCACAAGTGCAGTCATTTCAACGTCGCTCGACTGTGACGCCCTCAGGAATCCGTGGAATCACTTCGTCCACTGATCCAGCCACCCGTTCACGGTCTCGTGCCAGACGATCGAGTTGTGCGGCTTGAGCACCCAGTGGTTCTCGTCGGGGAAGTAGAGGAACTTCGACGGAATGCCCTTGCGCTGGAGCGCGGTGAAGGTCGACATGCCGTGGGTCTCCACCACGCGGAAGTCCTTGCCGCCGTGCACCACCAGCATCGGCGTCTTCCACTTCGCCACGTGATCGATGGGGTTGTGCTTGGCGTAGCTGGCGGGGTTCTCCCAGGGCGTGCCGCCGTGCTCCCACTCGGGGAACCAGAGCTCTTCGGTGTCGAAGTACGCGAAGCGCTCGTCGAGGTTGCCGTCGTGGCTCACCAGGCACTTCCACGGCTCGCTCCAATTGCCCGCGATCCAATTCACCATGAAGCCGCCGTAGCTGGCGCCCAGCGCGCACATCTTGTTCTTGTCGATGAAGGGGTACTTGGTGAGCGCCGCGGCCAGACCCTTCTGCAGATCCTCCAGCGGCTTGCCGCCCCAATCGCCCGAGATGGAGTCGGTGAAGGCCTGCCCGTACCCAGTCGACCCGTGGAAATCGATCATCACTGCCACGTAGCCGCGCGCCGCGTAGGTCTGCGCGTTCCACCGGTAGTGCCAGTGATTGCCGAAGCTGCCCTGCGGCCCACCGTGAATGAGGAACGCCAGCGGGTACTTCTTCTTCGCGTCGAAGCCGACGGGCTTCACCACGTAGCCGTACACCGTCTCGTCGTTCCAACCCTTGAAGCTGAACTGCTCCGGAGCGCCCAGGGCAAACGACGCGAAGGCCGCCGCGTTCACGTCGGTGAGCTTCTTGAGCCCCCCCTTCCCGTCCACCGCCAGCGAATGGATGTCGGCGGCCGAGACGAGCGAGTCGTGCAGCACGATGAGGCCGTTGGCCGTCACCTCGAGCGAGCTGACGTTGCCGTCGCTGATCACCTTCGTCGCCTGCCCGCTCGTCACGTCGATGGAGAACACGCCGTGCTGCCCGAGATCGTCCGCCGTGACGAAGATCGACTTGCCGTCTTTCGACCACGCCAACGTGTTGGCCGAACGATCCCAGGCGTCGGTGAGCGAACGCTCCTTGCCGGTGGCGAGCTCACGCACCATCACGCGCAGCTTGTCGGCTTCGAACTTCGGCTTGCTCATCGCCAGGTACGCCAGCGTCTTGCCGTCGGGGGAGAACACCGGGATGCCGTCGGTGGCGCGGTTGGTGGTGGTGAGCTTCGTGGGCGCCTTGCTGCCATCGAGCGGCACGGAGAACAGATCGAGATCGGTGCTCCACGCTTCTTCGCGGCCCGCGTCACGCGCCACGTACACGAGCGTCTTGCCGTCGGGGCTGATGGTGAAGTCTTCGGTGCCACCGAACGGCTTGCTGGGTGAATCGGCGTTCTGCTTCTTCTGCAGGTTCACCACCGGGCCACCGCTGAGCTTCTGCGCGAAGAGGTGCGCGCGCCGGCCGTCCTTCCAGGTGTCCCAGTGACGGAACATCAGGCCGTCGTAGATCTGCGCGCTGCTCTTCACCTTCGACTTCTCTGCGAGGCGCTTGGCGGTGCACTCGAGCGTGTCGCAGTCGACGAACACCTCCGAGGCGAACACCACCGTCTGCCCATCGGGTGACACGGTGTACGCGTCGACGTCGAGCGGCAGCTTCGTCACCTGCGTCGCTTCGCCCCCCTCCAGCGGCAAGCGCCAAAGCTGGTTCGAACCCGAACGCGCGGCGAGGAAGTAGACGCTCTTGCCGTCGGGCGCCCACGAGGGATCGGTCTCGTTGCCTTCGTGCGTGGTGAGCTGCTTGAGGCCCGAGCCATCGGCGTTCACCAGCCAGAGATCGACGCGGCCCTTGTTGGCCTCCAGATCCGTGCTGCGCAGCGCGAAGACCACCTTGCTGCCATCGGGCGAGACACGAAAACCGGCGATGCGCTTGAGCGCGACCTGGTCTTGAACGGTGTACGGCTTCTTCGCCGCGGGGGCGGCGGCGAGGGCGACGACGAGCAAAGAAGCAATCATGTCGCGCGCATAGCAAGGGTTGCGGCCGAAAACTCGCGTGCCGAAGTCGCGCTGCTACCTTCGTGCAACAGGTTGCTTCAAGCCCGTCGCAGCCCACCGGAACGAAACGACTCTCACCTCACTGAGTGCGCTGTCGCGCTCAGGGAAGGAAAGCCATGTCTGCACGCCTTGCGCTGTTCGCGTTGCTGCTCGTTGGATCCTTTGGCTCGGCCGCACCCGCGCCCCGCCGGGTGTACGTGGTGAGCTGGGCCGCCGCGGGCGAAGCCAGCCCCGAGCGCAGCGCGTTGATCGCGCAGGCCGATCGGCAGCTGCGTGAAGAGCTGCGCCGGCGTGGCGCTTCAGTCGTCGAGGGCCAGGGCCTGCGCGCGGCGATCGTGCTCAAGCCGAGCCTCGAGGTGTTCCCGCGTGCGCTCAAGCTGAGCGTCGTCGGGGTGAGAGATCAGAAGCTGCTCGGCACCATCTCCACCAAGGCCGCGGGTTCGAACCGCGACGCGCAGCTGCGCGCGATCGTCAACCGAGCGTGTGTCGAGGCCGATCTGTTCGAGTAGGCCGCCTAGAACGTGCCGCCCAAGCCGACCCCAGCGCTGCCCCTGCCAAACGACATGGGCATGGGAAGGAACAAAGACGCATAGCGATCGCGAACCAGTTGGTGTCTCGGCACCGCGATTCCGGCGATCAACATCGCGGCCCCACCGGCCTGAACCAGTCCATCGAGCGCGAGGAAGAACACGTCCGTGGCCTGCAGGCTGCGGAACGTTCCCATCGCGATGAAGGGCCCCAGAATCGGAATGAAGAGGGGGATCGCCTGGCCCTGGCTGGTGTCGATGGCGATGGACGCGGCCAGCACATTCAAGAGCCAGACGCCGCCGAACACCGACGCGCCGGCAATCACCAAGCCCGTCCGAATCTGGGTGCGGGGCACATACCCGGGCGGCACCGTTTCACCGGGCTCCCAGTCGAGAGTGCGAGGCCCGTTGGCAGCCGGATAGTTCGAGGCCGGGGGCGCTCCGAGAGGAGCAGCCTGCTGGGGCGGAGGTGGAGGGGGCGGTAAATCGCCGGGAGCGGACTGTGCGAGCGCGCTTCCTCCCGTGGCAGAGATCAAGGTCACCAACATCCAACGCCTCAGCGATGCAGCAGTTCGCATGTGTGCCCTCTATTTTGCGGCGTTCAGTCTTGCTCGGCCGACGGTGTGGGAAGTTAGGCCGGGGCGACCATGAACTCCAACGGTTGTTCCACCGTGTGTTTCCCATCGCGCCGATAGGTGCCGCTCCGGCGAGTGGACGGGCGGCCAGACGTGCGGTCAACGTGCGCTCCGTGTCTGCAACCATCCGTCTCGTCGCGTCGCTGAGCCTGCTCCTCGCGCTGGGCTGTGAAGCGCCCCCTCCGCCGGTCGTCGATCGCGAGGCCGGTGCTCGCACGCCGCTCTCCGCTGCCTGCGATCAACTCGACGAGACGCGCTGCCTGCTGCCCTGGCCGTCGAATGTGTACACGGTCGCCGACGCCACCTCGCCCACCGGCCTGCGGCTCGCCATTCCGTTCCGCTCGCTGCCCGTGCGCGACAACCCGGCGTCTCTCAATCGCGCTGATGGTTTCTCCGTCGCGACCCCGCTCGCGGTCGGTTTCCCGAAGCCTGTCGATCACCGGCTGCATGGGCAGAAGGCAGCCACCGCGGTGAGGTTGTTCCTCGCGCAGCCCGGTCGCCCGCAGCGTGGTCAGCCGGTACCGCTGCGTTTGTCGGTGGTGAATGACTCGACCGATGGCGGTTTTTCCGGCGACAGCCTGCTGGTCGCCTATCCGTTGCGGCCCATGGAGTACGACGCCGACTACGTCGCGGTGGCTCTCGATGAGGTGAAGGCCGATGACGGCAGCGCGTTCGAGACGCCGGCGCTGGTGAAGGTGGCGCTCGGGCTCACCGCTCCGGCGAATGAAGATGAACGCGCGCTCGCCGCGTACCACGCGCCCACCCGCGCCTTGCTGGTCGAGGCGGGTGTCGAGCTCGCGCACGTACTGCGCGTCTGGGATTTCACCACCCGCTCGGCGGCGAGTGTCCGTGACCCGCTGAACACCATGCGCGCGGCCGCCCTCGGTGCGGTCGATGCCGGCACGCTCACCTTCGCAGTGCAGACCGCCACCTTGTTCCCCTCGGGCGCGGCGATCGATCTACGCGGCACCGTCTCGGGTCTGCCTCACTTCATGGAAGCAGACGGCGGGCTCTCCCTGAGCGCCGATGGTCTGCCGCAGCAGACCGGCGTGCACACCGCGCCCTTCCGCGCCGTGTTGCCCGCGGGCACCGGCAGCTATCCGGTGGTCGTCTACGGGCACGGCACCGGCGGCACCGTCTACGACGACACGTTCGATCAGGAGATCATCGAAGCAGGCGCGGCGAAGCTGAACCTCGAGTGGAGCGGATGGACGGAAGCGAGCACCGTGAAGACGCTGGTCAGCTTCGAAAAGGTCTTCTCGGGCACGTATGGCTCCACGGGCGGGCTGTTGCAGTCGCTCAGTGACGCGGCGGCGCTGCAGGCTTCACTCGCGGGCAAACTCGGAGACACGCTCTCTGCGGCTTCGCTCGGTGGCCTCATGAATCCGGCGGCGGGCCGGCGGCCAGACGTGAGCACCCTGGTCTATGCGGGTGGATCGTTGGGTGGCACCATGGGGTACGTGCTCTCGCAGTCGGAGCCGAACATTCGCTTCGCGGTGCTCAACGTTCCCGGCGCGGCGTGGACACACTTCGCTCCGGAGTCCGAGCTGTGGAGCACGCTGGCGGTGTTGTTCAGAACGTCGACGCCGAGCGCGATCGATCGTGCGCTGGGCATGTCGATGACGCAGACGAACTGGGATCCGGTCGATGGTGCGGCGTGGGCTGCGCTGTCGGGGCGAAGTGATCTGTTGATCCTCGCGCAGCAGAGCATGGGCGACCCGATCCTCCCGAACATCGGCTCTGAGTTCCTGGCGGCCTCGAGCAACGCGGTGCAACTGGGCGCGGTGCTCGATCCCATCGTCGGCGTGCCTCAGGTGGAGGGCCCGGTGCGGCGCTCGGCGATCACGCAGTTCCGCGTGCCGAGCAGTGAGAAGGGCCTGGCCATTCACGGCTTCGCAGCGAAGGGGTCGGCCGCAGGCGTCGCGGCGCGGCAGCAGATCTCAGCGTTCATCACCTCGGTGTGGGCGGGCAGCCCGCAGATCTCATTGCCGACCGCGTGCGAGATCAGGCCGGGGAAGAGCTGCGACTTCTCGATCCCCTAGCCTCCCTCTCCCCTTCGGGGAGAGGGTCGGGGTGAGGGGCCTGACCTAGAGTGGCACCATGTTCCTCGCGCTCGCTCTCTCACTCGCAACCGCTCAAGCGCCCAGCCAGGCGATCGTCGCTGACCTCGGTCTTCACGTCGTCGGCGTCGCGTACCACCGGTCGTTTTCAGAGCGCGTGATCGCGTCGATCGGCGTCGACCTCTACGTGCCGTGGACCTTCACGCAGAACGCGATCGGACTGTCGGGTGACTATCGATCTGATCTTGCGGGCCTCGTGCTGCGCGCTCGGACGTACTTCGTGTTGTGGCGTGGCTTGTGGGTCTCGCCGTTTCTTCAGGGCGGCGTGGGGAAGGTGACCGAGAACGGAACCGACGTGCTCGGCGGCGTCGGGGCCGCGGGCGCTTCGGTTGGGTATGCGTTCGTGTTGTTCGAGCACCTCCTGCTTTCGGCAGGGCTCGGCGTTCAGGTGCACGGCGCGTGGATCGGTGGGCGCAGTCCTCCGAGTTTTTTCGGGGCCTGGCCTCATGTGGATTTGATTGCGGGGTACATCTGGTGAGTGAGAGGTTTGGCCCCTCACCCCAACTCTCTCCCCGGAGGGGAGAGGGAGTTCAATTCAGCGGATTCGGATCGCCGGGTGCACGTACGCGCCCCGGCTCCGGCGATAGCCGGGCACGTAGACCCGCACTCCCACCGGCCGGTACGTCGGGTACCGCACGTACGTCCGCACCGGGCGGCGGTAATACGTCGGCGGCGCCGGGTTCCACTGCGTGTGCGGCGTGCTCACCGCAGCCACTTGTTCCGGCGGCGCCTTGGAAGCCGCGATCGCCTCGGGCCGCTCGAGAGAGATCCACCACGCGTCGTACGCATCGGGCGCACTGCGCGCCGTGACTTCGATCGACAACCCCGGCTGCTGATCCAGCACCGGCGCCACCGTCAGCTGCTGCACACGCTGCTGATCCGCCTGCAACAACGGCTGCGCGGCGATGAACTGAAGCAGGCACTGCTGCAACGCCGGATCATCCAACCGTGTACCTGCCTCGAGCCCGACGAGATCATCGGGGTCTCCATACGCGTTGACCTCGACGTTGCCGTTGCTGAACGACTCGTACGGCACATTGCCGAACACGCCGACCTCCACCACCGTGGCGGGGATCGAGTGGAGCCCTGCCACGCAGGGAAAGTTCTCCGCCGAAGCCAGCACCGTGGCCAGCTGCTGAATGCGCGGAGGCTCGGACGGGCGCCTCGCCGCCTGAGTGCCTGCACACCCCGACACGACCAGCAGCGCGACGAACTTGAGTTGGCTCATGCGTGGATCAGTACATCTTTCTGAGCCGCGCCGCGAAGAACCCATCGAGGCCCTCGGGCCCGGGCAACGTGCGCAGGTACCCCTGATACGTGGGCAGGTGCGCCAGCCCCTTCGGCGGCTCGGAGGTGAAGTCGGGGTGCGAGCGCAGGAACATCTCGATCTGATCAGGCCCCTCCGCCGTGTCGGTGCTGCTCACCGCGAAGGTGAGCAACCCGCCCGGCTTGAGCACCAGCGAACACTGCTCGAGGATCTCCCGCTGCAGATGCGAGAGCTCCGCGATGTCGCGCTCCTGGCGGCGGTAGCGCAGCTCGGGGTGCCGGCGCAGCGTGCCCAGGCCCGTACACGGCGCGTCGATCATCACCGCGTCGAACTCGCCCATCGACTCGGGCAACGGCTTCGAGGCATCGACCGTCTTGAGCACCAGCCGTTCACGCAAGCCCAGCCGCTTCGCCTCGCTGTCGATCTTCGGCAGCTTGTTGGCGTGCACGTCGATGGCCACCACGTCATTCGTCTGCGCCAGGTGACACGCCTTGCCGCCGGGTGCAGCGCACGCATCGAGCACGCGCGCGTTTGCGGGAATCTGAGCGAACACGCCCACCAGCTGCGCCGCTTCGTCCTGCACCTGCCAGAGCCCTTCGCGATACCCGTAGAGTTCTTCGACCCGGCCCGGCGAATCGAGAATGATCCCCACCGGCGAAAGCGGCGCCACCTTGCACGCCACGCCCGCTTCGGTGAGCTGCGCGAACAACTCATCGCGGGTCAGCTTCGAGGTGTTGGTGCGAATGACCACGTTGGGCGCTTCGTTGTCGGCGGCCAACATCGTCCTCGCGCGCTCGGGCCCGAACTGCCGAATCCACCGTTTCACCAGCCACGCGGGGTGACTGGTCTCGTACACCAGGCGCTCCACCTCATCGCCTTCAGCGGCCGGCAGCTCGGTGAGCTCAGAGGCCCTGCGGAGAATCGCGTTGACGAAGCCCGCGGCGCGCTCGAAGCCCACTGCTTTCAACGCATCAACCGTGTCGCCCACCGCGGCGTGTTTGGGCACGCGCATGAAGAACAGCTGGTAGACGCCCAGCCGCAACGCGGCCAGCACCCGGTCTTCGATGGTGTCGAGGGAACGATCGGCGAACTTCCGGAGCACGCCGTCGACCGTGAGCAGCCGGCGCGTGGTGCCGTAACAGAGCTCGGTCACCAGCCCCGCGTCGCGTGGGTCTTTCAGGGTCAGCTCGTCGAGCACCGTGTCGAGCACCACGTTCAGGTACGCGTCGGTGGCGGCCACGCGGGCGAGCACCTGGATGGCCACCATGCGTGCCGTGGCAGGCCCCTTGCGCGGCGGGGTCTTCAGCGGAGGAGCGGTTTTCTTCGGAGGAGCGGTGCGCTTCACGGGTCGAGTTTCGCCATTTGTGCCACGAGGATTTGATCGCTCGCTTTCGCGCCTGCCATCAAGGTGAGCAACACGTTCTCGATGATCTCCTTCGCCCCTGCTTCCACGGGAGCGCCGCGCTGCAGATACGTCCACGTCTCACGCGCCCACTGCGCGAGGCCCGCTGCCGTCTCGGTGCCCTTGAGCCGCTGCTTGATGCGCTCCCGCACCTGCACGCGCGTGAGCTGATGGCTCGGCACGCTCGGCGTGACGGCGCGCCCACCCGCAGGTGCACGCCCAATCGTCTTCGCGCGCGTGGGAGCAACGGTCGCCAATGCCACCGTCGATTTTTTCCGGCCGATGCTCTTGCCGCGGCCCCTCGTCTCGCTGACGGTTGGTTCTGCCTCGTCGGAATCTTCCAGCGGCTCTGTCGCGCGCTGCTTTCCTTCGGGCACCAGCAGCTCGAGGCCTTTGACGTAGCCGTCGATGCCCAGCCCGTGAACGTGATGTTTCGCGACACCCGTCAGCGAAGAAGGTCCACGCTCCGCGGGCAACGCTTTGAGCAACACCTCGACGACCGGAAGACCGGTCATCGAGAGCCCCTCCGCGAGAGCAAAAGCGCTCGGAGAAAGGGCTCCCGGGTTGACCAGGACTCCGTCGACCTCTTCTGCGTGCTCGTGGAGCGCGTCGAGCAGACCGGGCTCGCCGTTCGATTGAACCGAGATCAATTCCACGCCGAGCTCCGCTGCTCTTTTGCTGAGCAGTGGATCGATCTGCTCACCGGCGAGCAACGAAAGGTTCGGCCCATGGAGGACGAGCACCGAGAAGGACATGGTCTGACGTTTACGGGTGCTGCTGCGCCGCGTCGAGATGTTGCTTGTCGTCTTTCTTAGGACGCCGCGTATTCCCGCTTCAGAATCATTCCTGAATCAACCTTCCCCCACTTCGTCGAGGTCGCCACCCATGAATAAAACCCTGCTGCTGACAGCCCTGGTGTCCGCATCCGTCTTTGCGCAAGACCCCTCCGCTCCGCCTCCCCCGCCTCCTCAGCCTCCGCCTGCCGCGGCGCCGTCGTCTCCGGTGCGCCCGATCGACTCGCCGATGCTCGAGGAGGATCCGGGCGGCCGCATTCGGTGGGGCGTCTCCGGCAACCTCGGTTGGTACATGCCCTACCCTGCGTTCACCCTCGGCGCTGAAGGCCGCATCGGCTACCAGGTCAGCAACATCTTCAGCGCGTACGCGATCGTCGGCGTCACGGGCGGCTTCGGCTTCGGCGCCACTGTGAATTCGACCGGCGGCAGCGTCAGCGCCACGGGTCTCTCGTATTACTACTTCGGTGCGATCGCCGAGGCGATGTTCGCCGACATCTTCTACGTCGGTGGTGGCCCGGTGATCGCCAGCGGCGGTCTGGGTATCGGCGGCATCTCAGCGAACAGCAGCGGTGGCACGATCACGGCGCTCGCCGACGGGGGCGCGATGCCCGGCTTCGATCTGCGCCTGGGCCTGGGGCTCGGTCGGCCGCACGGCGCGCCTTCGTTCCGCCGCGGCGGCTTCAACCTCGGCCTCAACGTGCTGATGCTCCTTCACCCCGACACCGTGGTCACCCGCGTGACGGGCGACTCGATGGGCGGCAGCGTGAGCGTCGACACCAACGAGCTCATCTTCACCGCCACCCCGATGGTTCAGATCGGGTACGACTGGCGCTGAGTCGAGTTCGACGCTGATTCACCGACCCTCTCCCGGCTCACGCGGGGAGAGGGTTTGTCTTTCTCTACGGGCAGGGGAACACCGCGTCGAGCGCAGTGGTGACCGTGGCCACGTCGACTTCGGCCGCGGTGGATCTGGCGGCTTCCCTCGCGAGCAGGTCTGCGGCGGCGACGTTTCGTTCACGCACGGCGCGATCGAGCAGCGGCGCGAGCGTCTTGAGGAAGGCGAACCGCGCGTCTCGCACTTCTCCGGTGGTGCAGCTGAGCTCGCTCACCCGCTGACGGAGCACGAGTGCCACGCCGCGCAGCAGGGCCCGATCGAGCTGCGCGAAGGCGAGATCGCGGCGAGAGAGATCGGTCGCGACGGTCGTTTCATTGTCGAGGTTGCGCCAACAGCGCACGGCGAGCGTGGCGTCGTAGGCACGGTCGTGCGTCTCAGGGCCGAGCGCGCGCACCATCTTCCCCAGGCCCAGCGGCGCGTCACGTGGAGTGCCACCCGTGTAGTACGCCCAGCACGAGTCGCAGTCTTGCGGCTTGGCGGTGCAGGAGATCACCTCGCTGAGCGACGAGAGGTAGAGGAACCAGACCAACGCTGCCTCGATGCGCGCAGCGTGAACGCGGGGAGACTCACCCATCGCGCCCTTCGCGAAGGCGTCGTTCAGGATCGGCAAGAGCCGGGCGGGGCCTGCGCAGCGGTCGGGAAACTGCTCGGGGATGCCCGCGGTGCTGCAGGCCGAAGAGGCGGCGGCGTAGTGCAGGTCTTCGCGGCGCTGCACCCGGGAGTCGAGACCTTGATCGATGGCGTAGGCGACGCGCGCGTCGACGAAGGCCTGAGGGGTGGGCAGCACGCCGTCACGCCAGAGCAACGTGGCGATGTCTTCGAAGGCGGTGATGCGCGCGATGCTGGAGATGTTCGCGTTGATGGGCGTGAAGGTGTTGTCGTCGCTGATGCACGCGGGCCAGGTGTCGGTCGAGGCGTTGCTGACACGCGGCGTGTAGTCGGTCGCGCGCGGTTGGCAGGTGGTGACGTTCTCGGTGAAGACCGGGGGTGGCTCGCAGAAGGTGCCGGTGGAGCTGCCTGCGTCGACACCGCCATCGGTCGGCGTGGGGGCGGGCCCGGGACAGGCGAGGAGCAGGAGGCTGAACGTCAGGATGAGGCGCATGCGGTGGAAGTGAGCGCGTGCAGCACCACGCGTCAAGCAGGCGCTCCCTCTCCCTGCGCCAGCGGGGAGAGGGTTGGGGTGAGGGGCCGGGCTGGGCGACGGAGAGCGCCCCTCACCGCGCCCCTCTCCCCGCTAGCGCGGTGAGAAGGAGAACAGCAGCATCAAGCCTCGGCCGGGTCCGTTGATCGAAGAGCCGTGTGCTCTCCAGGGTGAATCGAGGACGTTCTCCATCACCAGGGTGAGCAGCACCGGCGAGACGCGCATCGAGGCCCGCAGATCCACCACCGCGTAGCCAGGCGTGCCTCCGAGCGGAATGCGCGCGTCCGAAAGATCCGCTACCGCCAGCCGCGTCTGCGGTCCTGCCCAGCGAAGCGCACTCGCCAACACCACCCCTGCCTCGTGCCGCCAGGTCAGCTCGACCGTGCCGTTCGCCGGCGGAATGCGGCTGAGGGGAACGCGCGTCGGCCCTTCACCGAAGGTGTACGCGGCGGTGGCGCGTGCACCAAAACCCGCGGGCAACCGCAACCGCGCCGAACCTTCCACGCCGCGAATCTGCGAGAGCCCCTGCACGTTCTGCAGCTGGTAGCGAAACCACGCCGAGGCGCACTGCGGCGTCGACGGTGGACACTCCGTCACGTCACGCGGCTGCTTGATCACCGCGTCTTCCAGCCACGTCTGAAACACCCACGCGTCGAGCGACAACCACTCGAGCCTGAAACGCGCGCCCAGCTCCGCGGTGGTGGCGCGCTCGGGATTCAAGGCGGGATTCTCGAACTGAAAACCCGGGCCCGTCTGCTGGCGCGAGGTGAGATCATCGAGGTTCGGCGCGCGGAAGGAACGATCGAGGTTGGCCAGCAGCGTGAGCGGCTTCACGGGGCGCCACTCCACGCCCAGGTGCGCGGCGAGCGGCACCCACGCGCCTCGCACCGCCGTCGTGCCCGAAGGCGCATCGGAGGGCGCGTTCAACGCGGCGGCTCCCACGCGGCCCCCCGCTCGCAACGTGACCGATTCACCCAGGCCCAACGCGCCGTCGATGAACGCTCCTCCCGTGAACGAGGTGCTGCCCGTGAGGTATTGCCCTCGGGTGAGCTCCCGCACCACCGCGATGTCCGTGAAGGCGACGAAGCTGCGCGACTGCACGAGATCGAAGTACGCGTCGGCGCCGCCCGTCAGCTCGAGCGTGAGGCCTGGCCGGGGTTTGAAGGCGCGTGACTCCAACACCAGCGAGGCGCCCAACGTGTCCACCGTGTCGCGCCCGGTGTTGAGCACGAACGATGCGGGCCGCGCGCCTTCACGCGTCTCGTTCTGCCGCTGCCAGGAGAGCGTCACCCGTGCGTTCTCCACGTCGGTGAACCGGCCTTTCCACGCCGCGTACGTCAGCGTGCGGAACTGCTCGGTGTACGTGAGGCACTCATCGCTGCGCGCGAAGGCGGGCGGGCACTGATCGGTGCGAGGCGCGTCGAATTGCCGGTACGCGTTGCTGGCGAGGGTGAACTCGTGCGTCGCGTGGGGGCGCCAGGTGATGCGCCCGTCGGCGGTGAATTCGTTGAAGCCGGTGCCCAACTGCGTGCGCTGATCAGGTGCGAAACGCGGCACGTCGGCTGGCGCTCCGGGCAGAGGACCTGCGCTCTCCAGCAGACCCACGCGACGCAGGCCGATGCCGCCCACGAACCCGACGTTGCCGATCGAGCCGGAGAGCCCGAAACGTCCACCGGTTTCTTGATCAGCCGAGGTCGCTTTGAGTGTGAGCGCGGGGAGGAAGTGGGCCTTGCCGTCTCCGACGGGCGCTTCGATGGGTGACGCGGAGATGACTCCACCGAGCGCGTCACTGCCGAAACGCGTGGAGCTGCCGCCTCGCAGCACCTCGAGCGAGTCGATGCTCGCGGCGTCGAGCGTGAAGAAGTACTGGTTGGGGCCCTGCCGCCAGGTGCTCGTGTTCAGGCGGATGCCGTCGAACATCAAGACGGTTTGTTGGCCGGTCAGGCCGCGGATGAAGACGGACGCCTGGCCGTGCGCGGTTTGTTGGATGAAGACGCCGGGCTCGTAGCGGAGCGCGTCGGGGGCGCTGCGAGGCAGACGGCGCTCGAAGTCGGATTGGCGGACGATAGACGAGGCGGTCGCGCGGCGATCGTCGGTGATGGTGGTTTCGAAGAGGACGCCTGCGTCTTGCGCGACGGCGTTGCTCGCGAGGAGGGTGAGAAGAAGCAGACAACCCTCTCCCCGACCCTCTCCCCCTCGGGGAGAGGGAGCGCCGGAAGGAGAGGGACGGCATGAGGTCACGAGAACGGCTTGCTCCCCACCGTCAGCTTTCGCCCGGCGAGGAACTCCTTGGCCGTCATCGCTCGTTTGCCTTCGGGCTGCAGCGTGAGCAAAACGAGCGAGCCTTCCGCGCAGGCCACTTCGATTCCTTCGGCGGAGGCAGCGAGCACCGTGCCGGGCTCGCTCTTGCCTTCGGCCGCGGCCGCCTTCGCCACCTTGAGCAGGGCGCCTTCGAAGGTGCAGAACGCTCCGGGCCACGGGGTGAACGCACGCAGCCGACGCTCGAGCTCACGCGCGCTCTTCGACCAGTCGAGCCGCCCGTCTTCCTTCTTGATCATCGGCGCCATCACCACGCCTTCGGTGGGCTGCGGCTTCACCGGCAGTTCACCTTCCACGTAGCGAACGAGTGAACGCTTCAGCAGGTCGCCGCCGAGGTCGGAGAGCTTGTCGTGCATCGTCGCCGAGGTGTCATCGGACCCAATCGCCAGCTCGGCGCAGTCGATGATGCCGCCCGTGTCCATGCCTGCATCCATCTGCATCAGGCAGACGCCTGTCTTCTCGTCGCCCGCTGCGATCGCCCACTGAATCGGCGCGGCGCCGCGGAAACGCGGGAGCAACGAGGCGTGCACGTTCACGCAGCCGCGGCGCGGGGCATCGAGCACGTCTTGCGGGAGGATTTTCCCGTACGCGGTCACCACGGCCACGTCGGCGTTCAATGCGCGCAGTTCTTCCGCGAAGTTCGTGCCGCGGATTTTCAGCGGCTGAAGCACCGGGAGGCCCTTTGCGAGAGCGAGTTCTTTCACCGGCGAGAAGCTGACTTCCTGGCCGCGGCCTCGCGGCTTGTCGGGCTGGGTCACCACTGCGACGACTTCACCCAGCGAGAGACAGGCCTCGAGGGATTTGACGGCGAAGGCCGGCGTACCCATGAAGACGATGCGCATGGGTGTGAGCAGTAGCATGACTGCCCCTCACCCCGACCCTCTCCCCCTCGGGGAGAGGGAGATTTATTTACGGAGCGGTGAGCTTCTTCGTGACGCCGTCGAACTCGTACACCCCGTTGGGTGCTCGACAGCGGAGGTGCTCCAGCTTCGTCTTGCTCACGAACTCGATGAGTCTCTCCACGTCGACCAACTGCAGCTCGAGGCGCTTCAACGATCCGAAGAGCGGCGAGTCGAGGAACGGCTTCAGGTCTTCGAAGTAGAAATCCATCATCGACGAACCCGACAGCGTGACCGCCTCGAGCTTCGGCAATTGGCGCGCGAGCGTGCCCAACTTCGCCCAGCCCCCGCTTGGGCCATCGACACCGAAATCGGGGATGTTCGTCAACTCGCGCCACGCGCGCGGGCCGTGCTTTCGAGCCACCGTCTCGATGGAGTCGGCCAAGACCGAGCCCACGCTCTCCAACGAGGTGAGGTGTTCGAAGCCGAGCACCTGCTCATTGATTTCATGTTGCTCGGGCCAGAAGCGCAGGCGCGTCACGGTCGCCCACTCGCGGCAGCCGGCCACGGGATTCACGCCTTGCTCACCAAGCTCGCGGCCACCAGCAAGCACGCCGCCCGACACGAAGCCGAGGTGCCAGGTCGGTTGTTTGATCACCGTCGCCAGTGGGCCCAGCCAGCGGGCACCGTGCTCAGCGAGGAGCGCTCGCTCTTTCTTGCTGGGCGTCGCGCTGCCTTTTTGAAGTCTGCGGTGCGACTCCACGATCAACTCGCCTCGCGGATCGCCTGCCTCCAGCAAGGCGTCGGCGAGCACGAGGCGGGGACCGACGTCGGCAGGCGCGGAGTAGACCGCGTCGAACAGCGGCTCGGATTTCTTGCGCGCGGCCACTGCCCCTCTCCCCGACCCTCTCCCCCTCGGGGAGAGGGAGAGCGGGATTTCTCGAGTTTGAAGTCTGAGCTTCTTGTTACTGCCAGATGACCGGGCGATCCGGCCGCTTCATGAACTCGGCGGCGCGCTCTTCTTTGGCGAGGTGGCGGTTGTCGGCCTTGAGACCAGCGCCTTCCATCTTCGCCTTCATCAGCTCGACCGCGGTCGCCACGTCCTTGAGGATCAGCGCGCTGAACTCCTTGAGCTTCTTGAGGTCGGCCTCGAGCTCCGGCTTGTTCGCAGGCGCAGGCGTCGCGGCCAGCTTGGTCTCGATGCTCTTCCGCGCCTTCTCGAAGGGGTCCGAAGAAGCGGTGTCCCACTCGGCCTCGAGGTGCAGCCCGCGGCCCACGCGGCCCGTCTCGTCGTCGATGTCGGTGGGGACTTCCTTGCGCGCGGCAGGGTCGTAGACCGAGTAGCGATCGGCCGAGATGATGAAGCCGTCGGTGTTCGAGGGCAGGTACTGACCGTGCTTGCTGAGCAACGCGCCCGCCTCGGTGAGGAACTTCTCCTGGGCGGCCAGCTTGTCGTCGTACTTCTGCATCGCCGGGGGGATGGGCGTGCCGGCGGCCTTGAGCGCGTCCATCTCGGTCTTGATCGCGGTGCGCTTGCCCTGCACGTCGCTCACGCTCTCGAACTGCATGTGCGAACGGCGGCGCTTCTGCAGCACCACGCTCTTCGCATCGAGGCGCAGGTTCTTATCGACCGGCAACGTGCCCTTCTCCTGGGCGGTCTTGTAGAGAATCGCCGCGACCTCGAGCACTTCGCCGTTGGTGTCCTTGCCGTTGCGCAGCATGTCCTGCGCCTTGGCCTCGTCAGCGCTGTAGGTGCCTTCGAAACGCTTCTCGAACTTGTGCACTGCCGAGTTGCCATCGGCGTCGACCGAGCGGCCCTCTTTGCCCTGAATCAGAACGCGGGTCGCACCGAAGGGCGGCTTGTCGTCGAAACGAACGCGCGCACGCACCGAAGCGCCGGCCTTCTCGAGCGCACCCGACGCGTCGTCGAAGTACGTCTCGCGGAACATCTCATCTTTGTCCTGGAACGAGACCGTGCCGTCAGCCTTGGTGGTCTGCTCGAGGTGCATGGGCATGGTGAACTTCTCCACCAACTCCATCGCCGCCGGGTCATCCCACTTGGGCTTGGTCATCTTGTCGAAGACGGCGATGGCGCCCGTCTCGCGGAAGATGCGGTTCGCGCCGTCGATCACCTTGAAGTCGGCCCACGCCTCCTGCTCGGTGCGGTTGCGATCCCAACCCGTGTCGACCGGCTTTGCGAGAATCTCGGGGCCGATGACGGGCGTGGCGACCAGCTTGCCTTCGCTCTTCACGCCGATGCCGCCCAGCTTCACCGTCGACTCCGCCGTCAGCTTGCTGGCGTAGTTGCCCTCGACCTTGTCGAGCGAGAGCGCCTTGGAGAGGTTGGTGTTGGGCGAGAGGTTGAGCGAGAGGCCCTTGTCATCGCTGACGGCCACGTCGTCCACCACGTTGCAAAAGTCTTCGAAGGTGATGCCGAAGGTCTTGGTGAAGTCGGCCGTCTTCGCCTTGGTCGGCACGTACTCGGCGATGAACTTCTTCCAGTCATCGGCGGTGGCCAGCTTGACGGTGGTGGTGCTCTTCTTGAGCAACACCGTGTTGGTCTGCGCGACCAGCTTCGCCGAGGCCTGGCTCAGGTACGTGCCCGCCTTGCCCTTGTCGTCGAAGAGCTGCGCCGACACATCGCCAGCGAGAAACTGCCGACCGCGCTGAATCTTGACCGTCATGGGGAGAGCCTTTGTTGTGGACCGCGAGTTGGGGAGGCGAAGGTAGCTGAACTTCGTCGTGTTCAACCCAGTGTCGGCCCGGCGCCGACAGAGTTGCTTCTTTCCCTACATCTTGGACGCGGCGTGAATCAACCCTGCAGAATTCCTCGACACTCGTTGACCCTTCAGAAGCGTGGGTCTACGAAGCCCCTGACTTTTTCTCCCGACCAAAGGGGTTCGCAAATGCGGACGATCGT
>JANODF010000888.1:0-1598 GCA_031412555.1 Archangium sp.
TTCAGCGCATGCGCGAAGTTCGGGTCCAGGTTGGCTTCACGCGGTTCGAGGACCAGGCGCCAACCATCGATGGGGAGCTGGATCTCAACGTGGGCATGGCCTCCCTCTCACGCGAGGCCACATGGCTCCCAGCGGTGGAGAACTACGGTGAGGGCCTCTTTCTCTCATTCGATCTGAAGAGACTGACCGACTGGAGCAAGCGGCCTGCGGTGCAGACCCGAGAGAAGGAACTCCACGACGGCTTCAAGGCATGGGTGGACAGCCAGCGAGGCTCGAAGGAGAAGAAGCAGTCCATCGTGGCGCCGCCGGTCGTTTACGTGATGCTTCACTCGCTCTCTCATCTCCTGATCAACGCGATGTCGCTGGAGTGCGGCTATTCAGCGAGCAGCATCCGCGAGCGCATCTACGTGACGAAAGAAGGTGCGGGGATTCTGCTCCACACCGGTACGCCTGATGCTGAGGGGACGTTGGGTGGCTTGGTCGAGGTCGGCAAGCGGTTCGATGAGATCCTTCGTGTGGCGCTCGAGTTGGGGAAGCTGTGTTCGAACGACCCTGTCTGTGCGGCGCACCGGCCCAACGACTCAAACGAGGAGCGGCCCCTCCATGGGGCCGCCTGCCATGGTTGCCTGCTCACCTCTGAGTCGAGCTGCGAGCGGAGAAACGAGTTGCTTGATCGCGCTCTTGTCGTCCCCACTGTCGAGGATTGCGGCTGCGAGTTCTTCACAGAGGCTGAGTGATGCCTGGTCGCTGGTCACCCACGACGATCGAGGCGCTCTCCCGTGCTTTGCGAACCGGCCGACTGAGCGTGCCGACCTCGACCTTCGGGATTGCGCGCGCAGTGGGCGCTCTGCCCTTCGACCTCGAAGCGGCGGTCTTGCGCTGGGGCGCGGGGGGGATGTCGGCGGCAGTGATGGCCGATGTTCTCGAAACGGTTCAACTGCAATCAGAGCCGGAAGAAGCGGTCAGTACGGAGTTGGTTTGGACCGGGCCAGAGGCCTCAGACACGGGGACCCGCGATACTTCGGTGGTCGTGCGCGAACTCTTCGGTGCTGCAACTCAGCGCGTACTCGTCGCCGGATTTGCATTTGTCGGTGGCCGAGATCTCTTCGATCCACTCGCGAGAAGAATGGATGAAGCGGCCGAACTCGACGTCACGTTCTTCGTCAACGTTGCGAGGGAAGGCGCCCACGACCTTCGGGATCCGGCAACGGTGGCGACTGAGTGGGGACGCAATTTTCGCGAGCGCCAATGGCCGGGGAAGCGGTTCCCGAAGGTATTCTACGACCCACGCTCGCTCTCGGACGACAAGACAGTGCGCGCTTCGCTGCACGCCAAGACAGTCGTGATTGACGGGTTTGCCGCGCTCGTCACGAGCGCCAACTTCACGTCCCATGCCCAAACGCGAAACCCCCTGTGTCAGGGAAGTTGTCGCGCCGCGATGACGCTTTCCAGGCCGGCTACGAGTACCTGGCCTTGCTGGTCGAACGGTTGGAAGTTCAGGCAGCAAGGGGCCTACGTGAATTACCTCGGTGAGGCCGAGGGGCTGCGGTGGCTGCTGCTCTTCATCGAGCCCGATGGCCGCGCGCCGCCGGAGAACG
>JANODF010000889.1:0-5707 GCA_031412555.1 Archangium sp.
CGCGACTGGCAACCCGACCGCGACTGGCAACCCGACCGCGACTGGCAACCCGACCGCGACTGGCAACCCGACCGCGTCTGGCAACCCGACCGCGTCTGGCAACCCGACCGCGTCTGGCAACCCGACCGCGACTGGCAATCCGACCAGCAATCCCACGGCGCTCGGCAACCCCGCCGTGACCGCTGGCGGAACGCTCCTCGCGAGCAATACGCGCCCGACCTCCACGGGAGCTCAGACCGGCACGCCCACCTCGCCGGGCAACCCGCTCGCCGCCACGCTCTCCCCTGGCATCTCCCTCGGAGGCCCGACCGCCGAACGCGAGAAAGCCCTCTCCTCGTCCATGCTCGAGAAGTGGCGGTACTTCCTCGTCGAGCAGGGGAAGATCGAAGGCGACACCGACTGGGTGGCCGGCTTCCTCGCCTCGCGCGAGCTGCGCGACTGTCACTGCGTCCGTCCCATCCCCGGCGAAGTCGTGCGCCGCCTGGAGAACAAAGACCGCATTCCCCAGCTCGAAGCCGACGACGAGAAGAACACCCGCTGCGAGCTCTGCCTGCTCGACTCGTTCCCCCGCTGGAAGGTGCGCGCCCAGAAGCAGTGCACGCTGGCTCTCGAGCTGACCGAGTACGAGCTCGGCGTGCTTCAGCGCAGTGACGACGGCAACGGCTTCCCACCGCGCTGTGCCGAAGCGGCGAAGCAGAAGCAGCCCGGCGCCAGCACCACCCCGAAGCCGGGCGTGGCGGGAGCGCAGACACCCACGCAGCCCAAAGCGAACAACGCGTACATCATCACCAAGACGCCTGACGCGATTGGCCCCATGGCCGACTTGCTCAAGCCCACCGACTACGCGCCGATCCCCGCGCGTGAAGACGGCCGGGTGTACGTGCGCATCTTCACCAGCTCCGCGTGTATCGCTGAAGTCTTGCCCGGCCCCGTGCAGGCCCGCACCGGAGACCTGCTCCCCGTGCCGCCGTCTGCCAAGGAGATCACCGTGCGAGGCCCGTGCGGTGGTTTCGCTGAGCTCTACTTCGGCCGCGAAGAGAAGCCGCGCGTCGCAGAGTCCTTCGCCAGGAACCAACCGCTTCGCCTGCAGTTCCGCCAATGAGCGCCATCCCCGGAAAACTCGTCGAAGCCGTCTTCAAGCGCGTGCTCGCGCCCGACCTCACCCCCGAGCTCATCGTGCAGCTCGCTTCGGTCGGGGTCGATCTCTCGATTCCGATGGAAGCGAGCTACCCGCGCCCCACCTGGTACCTCGCCGTCGAGCTCACAGCGAAGGCGCTCTACCCGGACGACGCGTTGCCCGTTCAGCTGCGCAAGCTCGGTGGCCACATCATCACCTCGCTGCAGTCGCGGCAGATCATCAAGGGCGCCTGGCTCACCATGGCCAAGCTGGCTGGCCCCCGGCGCGCGCTCAAGCAGGCGATGGATTTCACCGATCGCAGCCCGGTCAAGCTGACCATCACCGAGCGCTCGAAGACCGAGTTCGAGATCGCCGTCGACGACACCGAGCAGTCGGACTTTCTGGCCGGCCTGCTCGAAGCGGCGATCACCATGCTCGGCGGCAAGAACACCGGCGTGACGGTCGAAGGCGCGAGCGAAAGCGCAGCTCAGTTCCGCGCGACCTGGCGCTGACTTACTCCATGTCTTTGATGAACGTGCCGTCGCCCTCGAACTGCTTCGCGCAGTCGGGCTTCTTCTGACCGGCGCGCCGGGACTCCACCACGAAGGACCGCGCTGAGGGCACGGCCTTCGCGTACACCTCCGCGAGCACCTCGCAGCTCGGGAGCTCCACGGTCGAGCCCGCGGGCGCCGAGCAGGTCACGCTCAGGTAATCCATGTCGGCATCGTCTTCGAAACCCGAGTCGAGAACCGAGTCCGCAATTCCCATCGCCGCCTTCATGTCCATCACGAGGGCTTGAGGACAACCGGCCTCTCGCAGCTCAGCGGTGCCGGGGGCGTTGATCCCACCTTCTGCGAGCTTCACCGTCTGATCGATCGCCGAAAACAGCTTCTTGCCGCTCTCGCTCCGGGAGGCGACGAAGACGGCGATGCTGCTGCCCACGCACACCAGGCCGCCCAGCGCGCCCACGACCATCAAGGCGATGAGACAGCCACTTCGCTTCGGAGCGGGTTGCGTGGGTTGAGGGGTCACGCCTTCGCGTCTATCGCGATATGCCTCGGTGCACTCCATGAACGCTCTGTTCCCGCGGCTCGAGGCTCCTGGTGATGACGTCGCCCTGAAGGTCGGCGCGGATCAGGTCACCAGTCTTCAACTCGCGAACGCGACCGCCGCACTCCGGGCCCGCGTGACGCAGGCCGGTTTTGGGGCGGGCGCCCGCATCGCGGTATGGACCCAGGGCTCGCTGGAGACCGCCATCGCCCTGGTCGCCGGAGCGGCTGCCGGTTTCGAAGTGGTTCCCCTCGATCCGAAGCTGGGGCCACTCGAGCTCTCGCACATCGTCAAAGATGCCGCGCCCGTGATGGCGTTCGGTGCCGACCCTGCCGCGGTGGCAGGCCGCATTGCCGTGGAGACGTTGCCGCTGACCCCCGCGTTGCGAGCCCACCAGGGTCCACGTGCTCCGACACGCGAAGTCGACGACGCGCCGCTCCTCATTCTCTACACCAGCGGCACCACCGGGCTGCCCAAGGGCGCCGTGCTCACCGCGGGCAACGTGGCCTTCGATCTCGACGCGTTGGCGAAGGCGTGGCGGTGGACCGCGGCTGACACGGTGGTGCACGCGCTCCCGCTCTTTCACGTGCACGGCCTGGTGCTGGGGCTCTACGGATCGATCCGGGTGGGCGGCGCGCTGAACTGGTTTCCCCGCTTCGTGCCGCGCGAAGTCTCCGAGGCGTTGTGCGAGGGCACCACCGTCTTCTTCGCGGTGCCCACGATGTACCACCGGCTCTCCGAAGCCGCGGAGAGCGACCCCGAGGTGATCCGGGGCCTGCGCCACGCCCGGCTGCTGGTCAGCGGTTCGGCCGCGCTGCCTCAACGTGATCAGCTGCGCCTCGAGGGGCTGACCGGGCGCCGGGTGCTCGAGCGGTACGGCTTGACCGAGACGTTGATCAACTGCGCGGTGCGCCTCGATGATCCGCACGCAGCGGGCGTGGTGGGCGCTGCCATCGACGGCATCGAGCTCAAGCTGGTCGACGACGAGCGGCGCACGCTCGACGCGCGCGACGACTCGACCATCGGTGAGATCGCAGTGCGCGGGCCGCACGTCTTCGCCGGCTACCTCAACCGGCCTGACGCGACCGCCGCGGTGAAGGATGCCGACGGCTGGTTCTTCACCGGCGACCTCGCGTGCATGAAGCCCGATGGCCGGCTCCGCATCGTGGGCCGCCGCGCGACGGATCTGATCAAGTGTGGCGGGTACAAGGTCGGGGCAGGGGAGGTCGAGGCGGCGCTGCTCGAACACGCTGCCGTACGTGAAGCCGCGGTCCTCGGCGCACCTGACGACGATCTCGGCGAACGCATCGTGGCGTACGTCGTATTGAGCAAACCCACGCCCGCTCAGGAGCTGCAGGACTTCGTTGCCAGCCAACTCTCGCCGCACAAACGGCCGCGGGAGGTGCACTTCGTCGACGAACTCCCACGAAACGCGATGGGCAAGGTCTTGAAGTCGAAGCTGCGTCGGGGCTGAGTTGAAAAAGGCAGCCTTGAGGCTCGTGTTGTTGAAGTGATCGACGCGCAGCCCGCTGCGAGCAGGCCTCTCGATTTCGGGCGCGGATCCTCACGTGACGAGGTCCACCCGGGACGACTTTCCCAGCCGTGGTACCCCTGATGTCACGCGTAGCAACAGGGTGTTCACGACCTGGAGAAGAGCACCGGCCCCACCTGCTCCCCAAAGGATCCTCGCCCGCAGCCGAGAGGCCTGCGCGCGGGCAGCACGGACAGAACACGATCCACACCACTTTCCCCAGGGCAGTTCGGATCCAGCACCGGCTCACCAAAGCTCAGTTCCGCGAAGAGACGTTGAGCGCGCTGACGTACTCCGCCAACTCGGTCATCGGCAGGTACCCTTCGTCGAGGTGGGCGTCGGGCAGCGCAAGGACCTCGACGTGGTGGAGGTCGCGGGCCGCCACCACCTCGCCCAGCACCACATCGAGCACTTGAATCACCGCGAACCTGAAGGCCTCGTCGAGCTGAGGCTCATACGTCGCACAACCGATCCGCACTCCGAAGCCGCCTGACGGCGATGACAGAGGCAAGAACCACAGCTGCTTCGCCTCGACCCGGGCGCCTTCGTACTTGATCACGAAGTCGCAACCCTGCGCAGGCTTGAAGGCGGTGACCTCCCAGCCCTTCAAAGGAGGGGCCTTCTTCACGAGCGCCGCCACTGAAGGAAAGGCAGCGATGTTTCCCTCCGCCGTGATGATCAGCTCCGCGGTGCCGCCGCCGGGCAGCGCGCCCATCACGAAGAAGAGCGAATGATCCACCTGATGAAGCTGCTCGAGCAGCTCGTCCATCACGGGATCCTCTTCGCCGCCCCTGCGGCTCGACTCGATGGCCGAGCGCATGCGCTCCTGATTCTGGGCTACCCACGCCCAAAAAACGCCGCCCGCCGTCGAAGTCATCTCAGCGTTCTGCGAGGAACTCGATGAGGTCGATCTTGGTGAGGATGGCCACGATCTTCTGGCCCTCGCGCACCACCGCCACGTTGTCTTCGCCGAACACCGCGCGCAGCTGGGGAATCGTGGTGTCCATGGTCACCACGCCCTGCAGCGGGCTGACCAGCGCGTCGATGGTGTCGTGGAGCTTGTAGTTGCCCGCGATGAGACCGTTGAGCAGGTCGTACTCGTGGATCATCCCCACGGTCGTTCCATCGGCCGCCAGAATCGGCATCTGCGAGATGCCGTGCTTCTTCATCGTCTCGATCAACGCGCCGATCTTCTCGCCCTTCACGCCGGTGATCAGCGTCTGCTTCTTGCCCTTGAGCACGTCGCGAACGTTGCCCGGGCCCTTCTCCTCGATGTACCCGAGGTCCTTCATCCACTCGTCGGAGAAGAACTTGGTCACGTAGGCGTTGCCCGAGTCAGGCAGCACCACCACGATCACCTTGCCCTTGCCGACTTCTTTCGCGAGCTCCACGGCCACGTGCACCGCCGCGCCCGACGAGCCGCCGGCGAAGATGCCTTCTTCACGGGCCAGGCGCCGCGCCATCAGGAACGACTGGCGGTCGTCGACCTGCCGAACCTGGTCGACCACCTTGAAGTCCATCGCGGCACACACCATGTCTTCGCCGATACCCTCGACTTTGTACGTGTGCGACTCGCCGACTTTGCCGGTCTTGAAGAAGCCCGTGTAGATCGAGCCGATCGGGTCGACGCCCACGTTCTGGATCTTCGGGTTCTTCTCCTTGAAGTACTTGCCCGCGCCGCGCATCGTTCCGCCGGTGCCGAGGCCCGCGACGAAGAAGTCGAACTTCCCGTCCATCTGGTTCCAGGTCTCGGCCCCGGTCGACAGGTAGTGCGCCTCGATGTTGTCGGGCGTGTGGTACTGATTCGGGTAGAACGAGTTCGGCGTTTCCCGCGCCAGCCGCTTCGCCGTCTCGTAGTAGCTGCGCGGATCCTCGGCGGCCACGTTCGTCGGCGTCACCACCACCTGCGCACCCAGCGCCTTGAGCCGGTTGATCTTCTCGAGCGACATCTTGTCCGGCATCGTGAAGATGCACTTGTAGCCCTTCACCGCCGCGATCAACGCCAGGCC
>JANODF010000890.1:0-4406 GCA_031412555.1 Archangium sp.
AGCCCCTCACCCGGCCTCTGGCCGACCTCTCCCCGCTCGCGCTGGCAGAGGTTGAACTTCAGCGGTTCTTCTTCTTCTTCTTCGCGGTCTGCTGAGCCGCTGGCATCGCGAGCGCTGCAGCGCGACCCAGAATCAGCGGCGCAGGCTCTTCAGGCGCCACTGCATCGGAAGCGCTCTTGGTGAACACCCACCACACGCCAATCACCGCGAGCAACGCCGCCAACGACATCGTCACGTACTGCTCGTCGAGCCAGTGCGACATCCACGAGAGCGGGCCCCAGTTCAGGTAGTGCGAGACCGCGCAGAGTGAGCAGAGCAGCAACCCCACCTCGCGCCGTTTCTCGTGCAGCACCGCGAGGCCCATCAAGAAGCAGTAGTAGTAGTTGGTCAGCTCCGCGCCGATCACGATGAAGCCCGCCCCCATGGCGGCACCGATCCACGGATCCGCGCCGGTGTGCCGCAAGGCGAACCACACCAACACCATGCCCGCGAGGAACGAGAGCCACATGAGCGGCTTGGCCTGATCCCAGTTGTCGAGGCGGGTCGACTTCCACAGGTACCAGGAGTCGATCAGCCCCGGCCGCACGGTCTTCTGCCCGATCGAGTCAGGCCGCCACGAAAGAATCGTGCGCAGGCCCATGTGGTTGGTGAGCGGCGTGCGCGAGTGCTTCACCGTGTTCTGCGCAAACCGTTGCCAGGTGCTGGGGCCTCCAAAGAACGCGAACGACGCGCCGACCAGCAACGCGGTGGCCACCACGCCACCCGCCACGTAGCGCAAGAACCGCGGATCCAGCTTCTTGTTCACGCGGAAGTATTCGAACGCAGCGACCGCCACGCCCGCAGCCGCGAGCCCGGGAAAGAGGCGCAACAACACCGTGTACGCGAAGGCCGCGCCGGCGAGGGCAGGGCGGTTCTTCTTCAGCAGCGCGATCGACGCGACGAAATAGAAGATCCAGTCGTGCCGGAGGAACGCCCCACCGGTCCAGTAGTACCGATTGGGGAAGTGGCAGCCGAGCACGATGGCCGCGATGGCGAAGGCGCGCGGCCCGAACGCCCACCAGACCATGATCAGCGTGAGCGCCAGATAGATGGGGTCGATCAAGTTGAGGCGCGTCAGCTGCGCCATCGTGACCGGACCGCCTGAGTTGGTCAGCGCGTAGCCCGCCAGCGTCCACACCGGCGTGGCGTTGTAGCCGTGGTCGAGGTGGATATCGCGCCAACGCGGCTCGCCCACGAAGCTGCGGAAGGCGGCGATGTCTTTCTTGAAGAGGTCCCAGCGGGCGGGGCTGAACGATTCTTTGCAGCGCTCCGGGTGCGCGAGGATCTCGTCGGTCTTGATGATCACGTTGGTGCGCAGATCGGTGATGGTCTGCCGCACCACTTCATCGCGCCGGCCGTTCTCCACGTTCGCGACCGCCGCGCAGTCGTAGAGCTTCTCGTAGCCGAGCTCGGGGAAATACTTGGCCCCCATCACGTAGTGGTACGTGTCCCAGACGTGCACGAAGTTGCCGAAGTGCAGCCGCCCGAAGTTGAAGTACGCGAGGAAGCCGCACAAGCCGAGCACCAGCAACGTGCGATCGCGCAGCAGCTGGCGCTCTTTGGGCCGGCCTTCCCACTGCAGCTTGAGGCCCCAGCCGATCACGAAGACCGCGCCCAACGAGATGGCGAACTGCACCCACTGCGCTGAGGTGTCGTTGTCGAGCGCGCTGAAGGGCCTCGACCAGCCCTGAAACGGTTGTTCGCCCACGAAGTAGCGCGCGGCGAGCAGGCACAGCGCCAGCACCCCCAGGGGAATCTGCCAGTCGAGATCCGTGTCGGGGACCTTCGTCGTTGGGGTCGGGGGAGTCGAAGCCATGAGCGGCGCGCAATGTAGGGAAAATCGACCCCGGCCGCGAGAACCCCGCGAAATTCCGCCCGGCTGAGAAGAATATGAGATCGTCTCCGCCCCCCGCCCGTTGGAGGCCCGATGACTCGATTGATTGTGCTGGCCGCAGTCCTTTCCGCGCCGCTCGCCTTCGCCCAGGGCATGTTGATTCCCACCGACACCTCGATGGGGCCGCTGGGCATCAAGTACCAGCGCGTGTCGGCCGAGATCGTCGACGGCGCCGCGGTCACGAAGGTCGAGCAGGTCTTCGTCAACAGCAGCTCGCGTCAGCTCGAGGCGCACTACGTCTTCCCGCTCCCCAAGGGCGCCGCGCTGCAGGAGTTCTACCTGTGGATCAACGGCAAGCGCACCAAGGGCGAGATGCTGGAGAAGAAGAAGGCCACCGACATCTACGAAGGCATCGTGCGCCGCCTGCAGGATCCCGGGCTGCTGGAGTACGTCGACACCGACGCCTTCCGCGCCCGGGTCTTCCCCGTGCCGGCCAACGGTGAGCAGAAGATCGAGCTGACCTTCAGCCAGGTGCTCGACTTCAACGCGGGTCTCTTTCAGTACCACTACCCGCTGGGCGCCGGCACGCGTGGGGCCCCGAAGCTCACCGTTCGCCAGGACTTCACGTTCTCTGCGACGATCAAGAGCAAGACGCCGCTGCGCAGCATCTACTCGCCGACCCACAAGCTGGGTGTTTCACGCAAGGGTGAGAACGAAGCGATCACCGGGCTCGAGCTGGGCGCGGGCGCCGACATCTCGAAGGATCTCGATCTCTTCTACACGGTGTCCGACAAGTCGATCGGGCTCACCTTCATGTCGCACCGGCCCGACAACGAGCAGCCCGGCTTCTTCATGGCGCTCATCTCGCCGAAGACCGACGTGAAGGCCGACGAGGTGATCTCCAAGCGCGTCACCTTCGTCATCGACACCTCGGGCTCGATGATGGGCGATCGCATGAAGCTGGCCCGCGACAGCCTCAAGTACTGCGTGCAGAAGGTGAACCCGCGCGACGAGTTCAACGTGGTGCGCTTCTCCACCGACGTCGAGGCGTTGTTCGAGAAGCCGCAGTTGGCCAGTGAAGCGAACATCAAGAAGGCGCTGGAGTTCGTCTCGAGTCTCGAGGCCATCGGCGGCACGGCGATCGACGAAGCGATGGTGCGGGCGCTCAAAGACGGCGCCAACCGCGGCGATCGGCCGCACATGGTGATGTTCATCACCGACGGTCACCCCACGGTCGGCGAGACCGATGAAGCGGCCATCGCGAAAGATGCGAAGGCGGCCAACCAGGGCAGCCGGGTGTTCACCTTCGGCGTGGGTGACGATCTCAACGCCCGCTTGCTCGACCGCATGGCGGAAGAGGGCAACGGCACCTCTGACTTCGCTCGCGATGGGCGGGACTTCGAGCTGAAGATCGGCGGCTTCTACGACAAGGTCGCCAACCCCGTGCTCGCGGATCTCGCGCTCGATCTGTCGGCCTTCGGCGCCTACGACGTGTACCCCAAGCGCCTGGGCGATCTGTTCAAGGGCGCGCAGCTGGTGGTGATGGGCCGCTACCGCACGCCCAAAGACGGCACCGTGGTGCTGACGGGCTCCTTCAACGGCAAGAAGCAGGTGTTCGAGTACCGTGGTGAAGCGACCAAGGAGAGCAAGCAGTTCGACTTCGTTCCCCGCCTCTGGGCGATCCGCAAGGTGGGCTACCTGCTCGAGGAGATCCGCCTGCGCGGTGAGAAGCCCGAGCTCAAGGAGGAGATCATCGCGCTGGGGAAGAAGTACGGCATCGTGACGCCGTACACCTCGTACCTGGTGGTCGAAGACACTCCGATGCCGGTGGCGCAGAACCGCCCGCAGCCTCCCCCGCGCATGGACCCGTGGCAGTTTCGCGGTGGTGGGGCTGAAGAGAAGGCCCTGTCTGCGCCCAAAGGTTCGGCCAGCGGGTTTGGTGGGCTGGGTGGGCGCAACGCGGCGGCTCCCGCTCCGGTGACGTCGGCTGATGCGGCGCCTTCGGCGGAGAGCGGGGACGACTTCAGCAGCGCGTTCGGCCGCGCAGGGCCCGGGAAGTCGGCGCCGAAGGAAGACGCGATGAAGAAGGCCGAGGGCAAGGACGGCATCGCGATGTCGAGGGCTGTTCGGAAGATGAAGGAAGAGAGCGAAGGCGAACGCGTGAATGACCCCGTTCGCAGCGCTTCAGGCCGCACGTTCGTCTATCGGAATGGCGGGTGGATCGACACCGAGGCGCAGTCGGGTACGAGCAAGAGCCTCAAGGTGAAGTACCTGTCGGATGCGTACTTCGCGCTGCTCAAGGCCCGGCCGGATTTGAAGGCGGCGCTCGCGTTGTCGGACCGGTTGGTGATCGTGGTCGGCAAGGACAAGAGCGTCATCATCGAGCCGACTGCCGGTGAGACGAAGGCTGAGTCGATTGTCGCGTTCTTGAAGTAACGGTTGTGCTCCCTCTCCTTGCGACAGCGGGGAGAGGGTCGGGGTGAGGGGCCTCACCCAGCAGCCGAGTCGAAGCCCCTCACCCCAGCCCTCTCCC
>JANODF010000891.1:0-4377 GCA_031412555.1 Archangium sp.
TCTGGTCGGGCTCTACCGCCTGTTGATAGAAGTGCAGGTGGGAAATAAGGCCGATCTAGCGCGCATGTTCAGCCAGCTTCATCTGCTGCCTCAGTAACAGGTGATGCAGTTGATCCTCCTGCTGGTCGTGACCGTGCCCACCTTGCTCTACTTCGGCATCGTCGGAGTGGTGGGGGCCCGGCTGATTGGCGTCGACTGGAACCACCTGGCCAACTTCCGCCCGGAGAAGCTGCTGAACCCCGCGTTGATCGGGTTGTTCGGTGGAAGCCTGATGCTCTTCATGGTGGCGATGGTGGTGCTGCTGCCGCTGAGCCTGTTCGGTTTGCCCGAGTTGATCGTCGGTCAGTGCGGCCCGGTGGAGGCGCTCAAGCGCGCGTGGAACCTGGGGGAGGGCCAGCGCCTGCGCCTCTTCGGCTACTCGTTCGTCGCGGGGCTGGTGACGATGGTCGGAGCGATCGCCTGCGGCGTGGGCCTCATCTTCGCGATGCCCGTCGCGTACATGCTGCTGCTCGCGTTGTTCCTGGCGGTGCGCAGAAGCTCTTCACTGCCCCCCGCGATTCACACCTGACCCGTTCCCCCTCGAGAGCAGTCGAGGGGTCGCCTGGGTGGTTTCAGAGCACGCGCAGCACGAAACACTTGAGGTACCGCGTCTCTCGCAAGCTCAGCAGCACCGGGTGATCCTTGCCCGCGCCGCGCTTCTCGACGATCTGCACGCGCCGCTTCGCATCGGCCGCGGCGGAGTCGAGCATCTCCTCGAAGCGCTCTTCACCCACGTGGTACGTGCAACTCGCGGTGATCAAAATCCCGCCCGGGTTGAGCAGCTGCATCGCCCGCAGGTTGATCTCTTTGTACCCGCGGATCGCCGCCTCGAGCGCGCCCTTGTTCTTCGCGAAGGAGGGCGGGTCGAGCACGATGGTGTCGAACTTCTTCCCCTCATCCAGCGTGTCGCGCAGGAAGTCGAAGGCGTTGGCCGAGACCACGTTGACGTTGGTCAGCTTGTTCCGCTCGGCGTTCGCGGTGATCTGCGCGCACGCGGCGTCGGAGATCTCCACCGCGGTGACCTGCTTTGCCTTGAGCGCCATCTGCAGCGCAAACCCGCCCACGTAGCTGAAACAGTCGAGCGCCTCACCGAAGGCCCACTCGCTGGCCATCACGTGGTTGTCGCGTTGATCGAGGAAGGCGCCGGTCTTCTGGCCGGTGAGCAGATCCACCTCCAGCGTCACGTGCCCTTCGCGATACGTGACCGGGCCGGGGAACTCGCCGCGCAGCACGCCTTTTTCAGGCTCCAGGCCCTCGAGCCTCCGCACGTTGGCGTCGCTGCGGTTGATGATCGCCTTGCAGCCGAACTGCTCGGTGAGCAGATCCGCCAGCAGCTCCTTGCGCTGCTCCGTCGCCTTGTGGAGGAACTGCACCGAGAGGTAATCGCCGAACCGATCCACCACCAGGCCGGGCAAGAGGTCGGCTTCACCGTGCACCACCCGGTAGGTCGTCTCGTCGGGGCAGGCACGCTGGCGCAGCGCATCGGCGGCCAGCAGGCGCGCCTTGAAGAAGTCGCGATCGATCGCCACGTCTTCCCACGACAGCCAGCGCAGGGTGATCTTCGATTCCTTTGAATAGAACGCGAGGCCCACGAACCAGCCGCGTTGGTCTTCGACGCGAACCACCTCGCCACCGGCGAGCGAAGTCGGCACGGGCTCGACGTCGGCCCCGTAGATCCACGGGTGGCCGGCCTTCCAGCGGTCCAGGCCCTTCCTGGTGATGCGCACGGTGGGATTGGTCGGGGAGTTCACCCCGGGGCCAAAACCCGATCGACGACCACCTGTCCACTGCCATCGTCCTTCACGGTGCAGATGGCCACCTGGGGGTCTCGGGCGAAAAAGAGCTGCCAGCCCTCTTCCACTGCCTGAGCGAGCAGCTGCCGCTTCTCCTCGATCGCCGTCAGTGGGTAGAGATCGAAGGCGCTCACCCACGGCGCGTGCAGATGCGCGGTGGTGGGAATCAGGTCGGCGCAGAACACCAGGGTCTGGTCCTCCGCCTCCAGCCGCACCAACTGCATGCCCACCGTGTGCCCCTCGCTCACGAACAGGTTCACCCCCGCGTACAGCTCGGTGGCGCCCTCCAGCAGGTGGAGCAGCCCGCTGCGCTCCAGCAACGCGAAGTCGTCTTTGCGGAAGCTGCCGGCGTCTTTTTCCGTCGGCTGGTGGGCCCACTTCCACTGGCGGCGCTGCAGGTGCACCGTGGCTTTGGGGAACGACAACCGCAACTCGCCGCCTTCTTCGCGGGTGGTGCCGCCCGCCGCGTCGAAGTGCAGGTGGCTGAGCACCACGTCGGTGATGTCGGCCCGTGATCGCCCCAGCTGGGCCAGCGCGGTGTCGAGCCCGTTGGTGCCGTGGTCGAGGCCGTACATCGCCCGGTGTTTGCCGTCCCACCGGGAGCCCATTCCCAGATCCACCAGGATGCGCTTGCTGCCGACCTCCACCAGCATTGAGCGGGTGACGAGGGAGATTCGATTGCGATCATCGGGCGCAAAGCGGCGCTCCCACAGCGTGCGTGGCACCACTCCGAACATCGCACCCCCATCGAGGGCGAGACGTCCTTCGACGAGCGGGTGCACGGTCATCGGCCCCAGGCGCAGCGACATGCGCAGAGTCTGACAGTCTTGAAGCAGCGTCGCACGCGTCACGGCGGTAAGGTGCGGGCCGTGGCGCACACGTACGATCTGCTTCTCCAGGCGGGAACCCCGGGTGAGGCTGCGCCCGTCGCCGTGTTGGTGACGGCGTTGACCGCGCGGGGCGCTGTGCTGAGTACCGAAGGCCGTGGGCTCTGGAAGCTCTCCGACGGAGAGGTCACCATCGAACCCCTGGTGGAAGAGGGCCAGGTGAAGGGGCTCGACGTTCGGGTTCCGCTGCTCGACAAGACGGGTCTCATCGAAGACGTCGTGAAGTCGTTGTCCGACGTCGCCCAGTCCGTGCAAGGCCGGCTCACCGATCCTCAACGAGGTGACGCCGCCACGCTCACCACCCTCTCCTTGCTGCTCGAGGAGTACCTGCGCATGGCGCGTTACGCCGGCGAGTACGGCGCGGTCAGCGGCGCGTTGGGGTTGAGCACCTGGGCTTCTCCCCCCGAAGAAGACTCATCGACGCTTCGGTGGGTGCTGGTCCTTGCGGTGTTCGTGATCGCGGGCTGGGCGGGCTGGAGAACGATCAACGCCATCCGCGACGCCAACCGGGCCGAGGAACCGCCAGCACAGATGGACGGACCGCCGAAAGTCCCCCGGAAGTGAGTCGAGCGGCTGCGCGTCTTTGAAACGCGCGTCGAGCTCGAAGCCGAGGAAGTTGGTCGAAAAATAGAGCGTGCCCGTGGGCGAGAGCAGGCCGCGCGCCTGTTCGATGAGCCAGCGGTGATCACGCTGCACCTCGAAGCGCCGCCCCATCTTCTTCTTCGACGAAGAGAAGCTCGGTGGGTCGAGCACGATCAAATCGAAAGGACCGCGCGCGTCTTCCAGCCAGCCCAGCACGTCGGCGCGGATGACCTGGTGTTTTTCCCCCGCCGCGAACCCGTTGAGCTTGAAGTTGCGCTCGGCCCAGTCGCAGTAGGTGTTCGAGAGATCGACCGTGGTCGTCTCCGCCGCGCCGCCCGCCAACGCGTGCACGGTGAACGAGCCGGTGTACGCGAAGAGGTTCAAGAAGCGTTTCCCCTTCGCCTCCTGCCGCACCCGGGCGCGGGTGACGCGGTGATCGAGGAAGAGCCCCGTGTCGAGGTAGTCCGACAGGTTGCACTCGAAGGTGAGCCCGTGCTCCTTCACGTTGACCAGGGTCGAGGTGGTGGTCAGGCGCTCGTACTGCCCGCGCCCCCAGGGCCGCTTCTCGTGGGTCTTGGTGAAGATCTTCTCGGGCGCAATCTGGAGCGCCGCCGCGGTGGCTCGCACCACTTCGATGCGCGCTTCGTCGATCGACCCGTCCCGCACCTGCTTGCGGCGCGGGTACTCCATCACGTGCGCGAAGCCCTCGTACCAATCGACCGCGAAGGGCCACTCGGGCATGTCGAGGTCGTAGATGCGAAAGGCGGTCACGTTCTCGCGCTCGGCCCACTTGAAGCGCTGCTTCGCGTTCTTCTGCAGCCGGTTCTCAAAGTCGGACACGTCGCTTACGTACCGCTGATCGTTCCCATTCCGGGAATGAATCGGCCCACGCGCCGAGCCCAGCTCAGCCACGCTTCTCCGTGAACCGCGCGGAGGTACGGCTCCTCGACGAAGCGCACCTGCAGCTCCACCCCGAGCACGAGCAGCCCCAGTGAGATGAAGCTCGCCACGTTGGGCCAGAGCAGCACCAGCCCCGCGCCGAAGGTCCCCATGCCGGTGAAGATGGGGTTGCGCAC
>JANODF010000892.1:0-2884 GCA_031412555.1 Archangium sp.
CCTTCGGCGTGATGCTCAGCGTGCCGACCTTCACTTCCTTGTATTCCACCAGATCAGGCGCGGCCTCGTAGACCACCCCATCCCTCAGCAGCACCAGCGGCGCCATCATGCGCAACACCATCGCGTCGCGCACTCCAGACAACGAGCTGCGCGTGCCAATGTCAGACAACCCGCCACCACCAATGATGGGAATGACCGTCTCCACCTGCGGCTCCAGCCCGCCGATGTAGCTGGCCATGATGCCGCCCAACGAACCACCCACCACGTGAATCGCCGCGGAGCCGCCGATGTCGACCTTGCCGTCTCCATTGAAGTCACCCGCGAGATCCGGCTGACCATCCATGTTCGCGTCGTACTTCCACGTCTTCACGCCATCGAACGACTTGAGGACACGGACGACCTGAAACAGATCCACGCCCGTCTGCCGCACCATGTCGCGCGTGTGGAAGAGATAGGCGGTCCAGAAGTCGACGCCGCTGTCGAGCTTGCCGTCTCCGTTCTGATCGAGCGCGCGTCCATCGACGATGCCGATGCCCATGCCCTCGAGGCCGCGCTGCTTGAACTGGCCCTTCACCACCTCGAGCAACACCGGGTCGACATCCACGCCGTGGCTCGCCGCGTCGATGCCCAGCGTCGCGATGCCCATGCGCGCGAAGAAGCCCGCCACGTTCATCGCGTCGAACTTCGTGCTGCCATGACCGTGAATGAAGATCGCCACCGGCGCCGGCCCCGCAGCGCGGTTCTTCGGCACCATCAGCCAGTAGTTCACGCCCTCGTGGCGGGTGAAGGCTTCTCCCGTCTCGGCGTTGAACTGCCACACCTGGTCGGTGAGCTTCTTCTGCGTCACCCCATCGTCTTCGAAGCGCGGGAAGAACTGCGGCGAGTCGATGGTGCCCACCGCGTGAAAGTCGATGAAGCCGAAGTTGTCGAAGAACAGGTTCTCCTGCGCCGCGGAGTTCCCCGAGCCGAACTGCGAATACAGGCTCTTCGCCATCTCCATGAACAACGTGTTCGGCACGATGCGCCCGTACACACCCGCCGCCCGCGCGCGTGATTCACGCACCGTCATCTCCGCCGGGAACTCCGTGGCCAGCCGCGCGAACTTGCCAATGCCATACAGACCATCACGAACCGCAACCATCGGCCGCGTCCACGCCTGCGTGGTGAAGGACCAGGTGAAGGCCACCTCGTCCATCGAGTAGCCGAGCTGCTTCAAGCAGTCATCGGTGAGCGGCTGCAGCGCCTTGCTCTGCGCAGCGTGGTTCACGTACTTGAATGGAGAACGCACCGGGTTGCCCTCCGCGTCCACCAGGTTCTTCGTCAGCACCACCGCGTACGTCGTCGCTTCCCGGAGCGGGTAGATCGGCCGCGCGATCAACGTCTTCGTCTCGCGCTCGTAGAAGGTGATGAGCGACGGGTCGGAAGCGCTGCGCGTGTTCGGGTGATCGAGCACGCCGTCCATGTCGGTGTCTTCTCCGGGATCCAGCTCGCCGTCGGCGTCGAGGTCTTCTTCCACTTCTTCGAACAGCAGGCTCTGCAGCGAGCTGCGCGGATCGTCGGGGTAGTAGTCGGGGCGATCGAGCCGGGCGGGGAAGTGGCCTTCACCCAGGTCGAGCGGCGCCGCCTTGCAGAACTCCGGAGAGCCGCGCGTGACGTCGACCACCAGGATCACGTCGTCGCTCGTGTCGAAACGATCTCCGTAGTGCCGGCGGATGACGTTCTCCGTGTCGAGATCGCTCTCGAAGGAGACCGAGATGGCCCCCAGCGTGCCCCAGCCGTCGAGCGCGTCGAGCTCCTTGCGCGTCTTCGATTCCCACTCGGTGGGCGCGACCTGGCTCGCGTTGACGCGCTTCTTCGTGAAGCTCGTCGCGTCGAAACGCGAGGCGAAGTCGTTGGGCAACGGGATGTCGGGCAGCGGCTTGTGGAACACGTCGAACTTCACCCGCGGGCCCGAGCCTTCGGCGGTGAGCGCGAGGCCGCTCCCTTCAGGCGAGGTGCAGGCGGCGAGGAGCAGGCACGACAGGATGAGCCCAGACGCGTTGAAATGTTTCAAGGTTCGACGCAAACCACGGGTGCGGCTCGGTGCGCAAGGCTCGTTCGGCCCTCACCCCAACCCTCTCCCGCGGGGAGAGGGAGAAAATGATACGAGCCGCTCCGTGACTCCGGCCCCCACCGTCAGCGTCGTCATTCCTGTCTACAACGAGATGCGCACCCTCGCGGAGCTGCTCAAACGAGTGGTCGCCGTCGACTTTCCCAAAGAGGTCGTGATCGTCGACGACTGCAGCACCGACGGCAGCCGCGAGTGGCTCGAGGGGCTTGCCGCGAAGGGCATGGAGGCGCTCGACGGCGCGAAGCCGAAGAACAGCAACACGTTCTCCGTGCAGTTTCAGCCGAAGAACCAGGGCAAAGGCGCGGCGCTGCGACGCGGCTTCAAGGAGGCCACCGGCGACCTGGTGGTCATTCAAGACGCCGACCTCGAGTACGACCCGCGCGACATCGTGCGGGTGATCAAGCCCATCCTCGATGGCAACGCCGATGTGGTGTTCGGTAGCCGCTTCACCGGCGAGACCCGGCGCGTTCTCTATTACTGGCACGCCGTGGTGAACCAGGGCCTCACCACGCTCTCCAACATGACCTCGGGCTTGAACCTCACCGACATGGAGACTTGTTACAAAGCCTTCCGCCGTGAGGTGCTGCAGTCGTTCGAGCTGAAGGAAGATCGCTTCGGCATCGAGCCTGAGCTCACCGCCCGCGTCGGCCGCGCCAACGTTCGCGTGTACGAGGTGCCCATCAGCTACTTCGGCCGCACGTATGAAGAGGGCAAGAAGATCACGTGGAAGGATGGCTTCCGCGCGGTCTATGCGATTGCGAAGTACGGGGTGTT
>JANODF010000893.1:0-7005 GCA_031412555.1 Archangium sp.
TGGGCACCACCAGGAAAGGACCCTTGGTGGACATCGCGGCCGCGGTGAAGAACGCGCCGGCGATCAGGTGCGGGAGCCAGCGCTCCTTCGCGCCGTGGTGCACCGAGAGCAGGTGGAAGACCGCGCCGGCGATCAGCCCCAGCAGGTACGGCTCGGCCCTCACGTCGGCGTTCGAGAGCACCGTGTGTTCAGCCACCAGCAGCAGCAAGACCGCCAGGCGTGCGACCGACGGGTTGAACAGCAGCACGCCGATTCGCCACGTGTAGTGCACGCCCAGCAAGAAGAAGCCGAGCGCGGGAAGCCGCCAGGCGATCTCGTTGACCCCGAAGATCCGCATCGAGGTCGAGGCCATCCAGAAGAGGAAGTGCGGCTTGTCGAGCCAGTCACCGCGGTAGGCGACCAGGTTGATGAGGTCACCCGTCTCGGCCATGTGTTTGGCGACCGTCGCGTAGAGCGCCGAATCGGGCTCGGTGATCGAGCCGAACAGGGTGGTCACGTGCAGGCCGACTCCCAGCACGAGCAGCGGTCTCCACCAGCGGTTCAACCATTCTTCCAGGGCAGCGTTCATTCTTCGGGTGCAGCGTCTACCTCGGATGTTGTTCCTCGTCGGCGTTTCTCGTTTCCGGCAGAGTCTGCGGCGTGCGTGCCCTGGTCACGAGTCGTCGCAGTGAACTCCGGCTCGCTCGGGCCCAGGCGTTCTTGGCTGAGCTGCCGGCCAGCGGTGATGCGCTGCTGATCGGGCCTTCTTTCGAGACGGTGGCCGAGCTCACCCGGTCCCTCAAACGCGCCTTCTTCGGGTGGCGGCGCATGGCGCTGTACCGCTGCGCGATGGAGCTCGCTCAGCCGGCGTTGCTCGAGCAGAAGCTGACCCCGGTGAGCTCGTTGTCGCTGGAGGCGTTGTGGGCGCGCGTGGCCCATCAACTCGGCGCTGATTCCCTGCTGCACCGGCTGGCTCCATTGGATGGGCGGCCGGGTCTTTCTCGGGCGCTGGCGCGCACGGTGGGTGAGCTGCGCATGCTGGGCATCCGTCCCGACGCGGTGGAACCGGCGCTGGGTGAAGCGATGCGCGCGTTCGAGCAGGCGCTGGCCGAAGGCGGGCTGGCGGATCGTTCGATGGTCTACGCGCTGGCGAGGCAAGGCGTGGTGGCTTCGCGGCCAGCGCCGTTGTTGCTGCTCGACGTGCGGTTTTCGCCGGGTCTCGAGGAAGACTTCGTCGGCGCGTTGATTCGGCACTCGCCGCGGGTGCTCGCGGTCTCTCCGATCGATGAAGTGACGGTGGTCGAGCAGCTCGAGGTGTTGTTGGGCGTGAAAGCCGAAGCGCTGCGCAATGACGGCGCGTCTTCGCTCGATGAGCTTCAGCGCAACCTGTTTTCACCGATCGCAGCGTCGGCGGCGAAGGACCTCAAGCTCGACGATTTCTTTTCCGCTCCCGGTGAGGCGCGGGAGTGCGTGGAGATCGCCCGGCGCATGCTCGAGCTGGCGCGGGGTGGTGTTCGTTTCGATGACATGGCGGTGCTGTTGCGCAGCCCTGCGACGTACCGGGCCGCGCTCGAAGATGCGTTCAGGCGGGCCCGCATTCCCGCGTGGTTCAGCTCGGGTCTGCCCAAGCCGGATCCTTCAGGCCGTGCGCTGCTGGCGCTCCTTCACTGCGCTGAAGAGGGGCTGAGTGCGCGTCGTTTCAGTGAGTATCTCTCGCTCTCTCAGGTGCCGAAGCTCGAGGAGTCGGGCGCGCCACCCGCTGCGTCGGCGGATCGCTTCGTCAGGCCCGATGCGAGCGAGTCGATGCTGCCGCTCTCTTCGCGGGCGCCGGCCGTGCCTCAGGTAGCCGAGGTGATTGGTGACGTGGAGGCGCCCGCGGTGTTGGGTCAGCTGCGTTCACCTCGACGCTGGGAGAAGTTGATCATCGATGCGGCGGTGATCGGCGGCACGGATCGCTGGAAGCGAAGACTGTCGGGGCTGCGCGAGAAGAAACGGAAAGAACGGCAGAACCCCACCGCCAGCGAAGCGCAGCAGCAACGCGTCGAACGCGATCTCGCCGACCTCGATGCGCTCGAACACTTCGCCTTGCCGTTGCTCGACGCGCTGACGGAGCTCCCGAAGTCCGCCACGTGGAAGGACTGGCTCGACCAGCTCGGTGCGTTGGCCACGCGGGCGCTCAAGTTTCCGCAGCGGGTCCTTGCGGTGCTGAACGAGCTCGCTCCGATGGCGCCGATCGGCCCGCTCGAGTTGCCCGAAGTGCGCGCGGTGTTGAGTCAGCGGCTCTCGGAAGTGACCGAGCCCCCGGAAGGTCGGCGGCACGGGCACGTGTTGATTGCGCCCGTCGAAGCGGCGCGGGGCATGTCGTTCAGCATCGTCTTCATTCCCGGGCTGGCCGAGCGGGTGTTCCCCCAGAAGATCCGCGAAGACCCGCTGTTGCCTGACAGCACGCGCGTGAAGGTGTCGGCGTCGCTCGAGGTCTCCCGGGCGCGCATTGCCTCGGAGCGTCTGGCGTTGCAGCTGGCCGTCGGCGCCGCGCGTACCAAGGCGATCCTTTCGTACCCGCGGGTCGACGCGGAACATGCCCGTCCCCGGGTGCCGTCGTTCTACGCGCTCGAGGCTGCACGCGCGGTGCAGGGCACGTTGCCGGGCTTCGAAGCGCTCCAGCGTCAGGCGGAGTCGTCTTCGCGCACCCGGCTTGCGTGGCCTGCTCCCGATGAACCGCATCGGGCGATCGATGACACCGAGTTCGATCTGGCGATGCTCGATCGCATCTTGCGCTCACGTGAACCGGTGAAGGGCCACGGCCGGTACCTGGTCACCACCAACGCGCACCTCGCCCGGGCCCTGCGTTCCCGTTACGCGCGCTGGCAACAGAGCACCTGGACTGTGCATGACGGACTGGTGAAGCCTGGTGCGCTCGGCCGGGCAGCGCTCGAGTCGCATCAACCCACCGCGCGCCCGTTTTCTCCCACCGCACTCGAGCAGTACGCGGCGTGTCCGTACCGCTTCTATCTGTCGGCGATCGCGCGGCTGCAGCCGATGGAGATCCCCGGTGAGATGGAAGAGCTCGGCCCGCTGGAGAAGGGCTCGATGGCGCACCAGGTGCACTACGAGCTGCTCTCGGCGCTGAGGAAAGACGGCGTGGAGATCACCGCCGTCACCATCGACGCAGTGTTGGTGCGCCTGCATCAGACGATCGTGAGCGTGTCGCAGTCGGTGTTCGATCAGTTCAAGCCGGCCATCGAACGCGTGTGGGAAGACGGCGTGCAGACGCTCGAGGCCGACCTGCGTGAGTGGGTACGCCGCGTGGCCCAGGACACCGAGTGGAAGCCGGCGCACTTCGAACTCTCGTTCGGGTTGCCGGGCCGTGACGTCGATCAGCAGGATCCGGCCAGCTCACCGCACGCGGTCACGTTGACTGAAGGCCTGCAGGTGCGTGGGTCGATCGACCTCGTGGAGAAGAGCGCCAGCGGGGCCTTGCGTGCCACTGACTACAAGACGGGCCGCGCGCGTGGAGAGCCGGGCAACATCATCGGCGGCGGGCGGCATCTGCAGCCGGTGCTCTATGCGCTGGTGCTGGAGAAGATCTTCCCCGGCGCGACGGTGAAGGGCGGGCGACTGTTCTACACGACGCAGATTGGTGGCTTCTTGTCGGTGCCCACGGAGCTGAATGCCGCGAGCCGGGAGGCGTTCGGCTTGGTGGCTCGCACCCTGCGCAGCGCGCTCGAGACGGGCTTCTTTCCGGCTGCGCCCGATGACGGCGAGTGCAAGTACTGCAACTACCGTTCGCTCTGCGGCCCGGATGAAGAGCGACGCCTGGTGCGTACGCGCAAGGGCATTCGAGCTGAGTTGAAGGATCTGCGGACGTTGCGAGGCATGCCGTGAACGTTCCAGGCGATCAATCCACCCGTACGCAGCTGCTCGACGAGCTCGATACGACCTTCGTGGTCGAAGCGGCGGCCGGCACCGGCAAGACGACCGTGTTGGTCGAACGCATCGTGATGATGGTGCGCAAGGGCCGCGCGCGGCTCAGCGAGATCATCTCGGTCACCTTCACAGAGAAGGCGGCGGGCGAGATGAAGCTGCGCCTGCGCACCAAGCTCGAACGTGTTCGAGAAGAAGTCACCTCGGAGCTCGAGCGTGACCTGCTCACCACCGCGCTCGAAGAGCTCGAGGTCGCGCGCATCGGCACGATTCACGGGCTCTGCGCGGACCTGCTCCGCGAGTACCCGGTCGAGGCCGGCGTCGATCCCATCTTCGAGGTCGCCGCTGAAGGTGATGCCGAAGCCTTGTTGTCGGCTGCGTTTCACCGGCGCTTTCAGGATCTGCTGCAGACGCAGCCCGAAGGTGTTCGACGCGCGTTGCGAAGACGCCAGCGCGGGCCCGATGCCGAGCCGCCTCGCAAGGTGTTGTTCTCGGCCGTGCAGCAGTTGGTGGAGCACCGTGACTTCGCGGCGCCCTGGCGGCGTGACCCCTTTCATCGGGAAGAGGCGATCGACGCGCTCTTGCCGTTGCTCGAGACGCTCGCTTCCCGCATTCCGAACGTGAAGCTGCGGAGAGACCGCAGTGAGTTCCTGGAGAGCCTCGAGTTCGCCAAACGTTTCCTGGATGATCTGTCGCACCGTGAGTCGGTCTCCGAACGCGACTACGACGGGCTCGAAGCCCAGCTGAAGGAGCTGGGCGGCAATCAGTACCGCTGGACCGCCAAGGCGTGGGGACTCAACTTCAGCGGTGGGCTCACCGAAGTGCAGGCTGTCGCCGATCGTGACGCGGTGTGGAACGCGCTCAAGAACTTCAACAGGCTGGCTGACGCGGATCTCGCGGCGCGGCTCCACGAAGAGCTGAGGCCCATCGTCGATGGCTACGAGGTCGAGAAGTCACGCCGGGGCGTGCTCGATTTCGTCGACCTGCTCCTGCTGACCCGCAACCTGCTGCGCGACCACCAGGCGGCGCGCGCGTCGCTGCAACACCGGTTCAAGCGCGTCTTCGTCGACGAGTTCCAGGACACCGATCCCCTGCAGAGTGAGATCGTCTTGCTGCTGGCCTCGGATGATCCGTCGGTGAGCGCTCCGTTCGCCACGCGGCCGGTGCCGGGGAAGCTGTTCGTCGTCGGAGATCCGAAGCAGAGCATCTACCGGTTCCGCCGCGCCGACATCCTCCTCTACGAGCGCGTGAAGCAGCACCTGATGTCGTGTGGCGCCGAGGTGGTCTACCTCTCCACCAGCTTCCGCAGCACGCCGGGCATTCAGGCCGCCGTGAACGCCGCGTTCTCCACCGTGATGACCGGTGAACATCAAGCGAAGTACGTGCACCTGGGTCCCTGGCGTGAGCCGAACAAGGAGCAGCCGTCGTTGATCGCGCTGCCCGCTCCGCGGCCGTTGAACGAGAAGGGCCGGGTCACCAAAGACGCCATCGAGACGAGCCTGCCCGAGGCTGTCGGCGCGTTCATCGACTGGCTGGTGAACAAGAGCACCTGGACCGTCGAAGAAGACGGCGCGCGCGTGAAGGTGCAACCGCGGCATGTCTGCATCTTGTTCAAGCGGCTGCGGCGATGGGGCGGGGTGGATGTGCCGCGGCCGTATGCCCAGGCGCTCGAGGCCCGGCGCGTTCCGCACGTGCTCGTCGGTGGCCGCTCGTTCCATCAGCGCGAAGAGGTGATGGCGCTGCGTACCGCGCTGTTCGCGGTCGACAGGCCCGATGACGAGTATTCGGTCTACGCCACGTTGCGCGGGCCGTTCTTCGCGTTCACCGATGAGCAGCTGTTCTCGTTCAAACACGAGCAGGGGAAGCTGCACCCGCTGCGGCCGTTTCCGGCGTCGGGTGAGCCGGGCTCGGAGGCGATCTCCGTCAGCGCGCGTGAGGTGATCGACGCGTTGTCCGTGCTTCGGGAGCTGCACGTGAAACGCAATCGCCGCCCGGTGTCGGCCACCGTGCATGAGTTGCTCGAGCTGACCCGGGCGCATGCCGGCGTCGCGTTCTGGACCGCCGGTGCTCAGTCGCTCGCCAACGTGCTTCAGCTCGCCGAGCTGTCACGCAGACATGAACGCCGGGCCAGCTCGTTCCGCGACGTGGTGGAGGCGCTGCAGGAAGAAGCGGATGACGGCGAGGCTCCCGAAGCGCCCATCGTCGAGGAGGGCACCGAAGGCGTGCGCATGATGACGGTGCACGCGGCCAAGGGGCTCGAGTTTCCGGTGGTGATCCTCGCCGAGCCCACCGCGAACTCGTCGCGCCAGGAGCCCTCGCACTGGGTCGACCCGGAGCGTGGGTTGTGGGTGCACTCGCTCGCCAACTGCGTGCCGGTGGAGCTGCGTGATCACGAGCATGAGGTGCTGGCGCGTGACCAGGAAGAGGCGCTGCGGCTCACCTACGTCGCTGCCACGCGCGCTCGCGATGTGCTGGTGGTGCCGGTGTGCAGTGAGCGGCAGTGGAAGGACACCTGGACCGAGGTGCTCTACCCCGCGCTCTATCCGCAGCTGGGCTTCGAGCATGAGCCGCGGCCGGCTCCGGGGTGCCCTCCGTTCGGGCGCGATTCGATTCTCGATCGGGATGGTGGGGTGCCCAACGAAGTGCCGCTGCCGGGGCTTCATCGCGCGGCGACCCTGAAAAATGGCGTGGTGTGGTGGGATCCAAAGGCGCTCGAGCTGGCGCGGGAAGAGCGTACGGGGCTCGAGGCGGCCGATGCGCTGCAGGAGGATGAGGTCGAGGGGCCGAAGAGCATCGCGGCGTTCGATCAATGGCGTGATGGGCGGTCCATTGCGATCGGGGTGGGGATGGTGCCCAGCGTGCAGATCGTCACGCCTCGTGATCTTCCACCCGTGCTCGTCGCCGGGACCATTCAGCTCGAAGACACCGGGGTGAAGCGCACTGTGGCAGGGCGTCGGTTTGGCGAGCTGGTGCATGCGTGCCTGGCGGTGGTACCGCTCACGGCAACGAAGGAAGCGGTCGAGGGCATTGCCGAGGTGATGGGGCGATCGCTTCAGGCCCCTGCGCGCGAGGTGAAGGCGGCAGCGGAGGCGGTGGTCGCGG
>JANODF010000894.1:0-13353 GCA_031412555.1 Archangium sp.
TCGGCGAGGCCCTTCTTGAAGAACTGCTGGAGCTGCGTCGCCAGCCCGGGGTTCATGAAGCCCGGCTTCGCCAGCTGCTCCTTCAAGAACGCCTCGTGTTTGGGCAGCTGGAAGAAGACGTGTTCGCTCGTCTTCCACACCGGGGCTTTGCCGCTGAGGACCGAGTACGGGTTCTTCAGCTCTTTGGGGCCGTACGTCGCGCTGCACTTCTCACACGCGTCGCCGTACTGATCCTTGGTGCCGCAGTTCGGACACTCACCCTTGATGAACCGGTCGGCGAGGAAGCGGTTGGCCGTCTCATCGAAGGCCTGCTCGATCGCCTTCTTGCCGATGAAGCCGGCTTCCTTCGCGCGGTTGTAGATGAGCTCTGCGTAGTGCTGGTTCTCGGGCGAGTTCGTCGACGAGTAGAGGTCGAAGCTCACCTGGAAATCACGGAACACCGCCTGGTGATCATTCGAGACCTGCTCGATGAACTTCTCCGGCGTGATGCCTTGCTTCTCGGCGCTGATCTCGATCGCGGTGCCGTGCGTGTCGTCGGCGCAGAGAAACACCACCTGCTCACCCTGCGAGCGGAGGAAGCGCACGAAGATGTCCGTCTGGATGTGCTCCACCATGTGGCCGAGGTGGATCGGACCGTTGGCGTAAGGCAGCGCACACGTGACGAGGGTCTTCATGATTACCGTTCCTGCTCTCGGCGAATGAGATGCATCTGGGATTCCCACGCGGTCGCCTTACCGCACAGCGTCCAGAGGAGCCGCTCCAGCACCAGCTCACCACCACCGAGCTTCAGCGCGAGATCGGCTTCTGCGCAGGCGACGAGCCCGCGGAGGAGCTCCTGACGGCCGTAGCCCATCGACGCCTGCATGCCCATGAAGGCCGCGTACGGGTGCGGCACTTTCGTTTTGTTGGCCTTCGCTTCGGCTTCAATCTTCGGCCAGAGGCGCGCCTGAAAGTCGTTGTAGTTGCGCGGCGGCTTGCCGTCGGAGAGCCGGCCCATGCGCTCGTAGTTGCTGAGCATGGTGCGCACGATGCTCGCGACCGAACCCAGCAGCATGAGCGGGTGATTGCCCTGCCCCACCACGTCGGCCACGTACTTGCTGGCCGCGTCGAAGTTGCGCTTCTGAATCGCGTCGCTCAGCTCGAAGTATTCGTCTTCGCGGGCGTGACCGACGAGCAGGTCGACGTCCTTCTTGGTGATGGTGTCGCCCTCTGAGTACAGCGCCAGCTTGGCGAGCTCAGACTGGAGCAGGCGGAAGTTGCCGCCCACGCGCTCCTTCACCAGGTCGAGCGCGCCGGCACCCATCTTCTTCTTGTAGGGCGCGAGCGTTTCGGTGGCGAACTGGTTGAGGTCGAGATCTTTCAGCCGGCCGGCGGCCTTGAACTCGAGGGCCCAGCCCTTGTCCTTCACCAGCTTCACGAAGGGGCTCTTCGCTTCGATGTCGCTCGAGGCGATCACCAGCACCTGGCCCTTGGCGGGCTTGCCCGAGAGCCACTCGTTGAGCGCGGCGTCGTCGCTGGCGGAGCCACTCAGGTTTTCCTGCGCGCAGAATTGAGCGACTTCTTTCAAGAAGGCGACGTCGAGATCGGCCAGCACGATGCCCAACTCGCGCTCCCAGTCGTCGGGGCGCGGCGTGCCGTTGGCGGTGGGATCGAGATCGGCGGCACCCCACCCGGCTCTGGCGGCGATGCCGAGCACCCGGCGGGCGGCTTCTTTGCGGCGATTCGCTTTCCACGCGTCGCGCGCCCGGTTGAGCGCGTCGGGCCGGCCCTTCTTGGGGGCGAGGAATTCAGGGTCGCGCAGGAAGACGACCTTGCGGCCACCGAACATCGGAATGGTGGCCAGCTCGGCGGCGACTTCACGCGGTGACGCCGCGTCCATCGTGACGAGGTTGAGATCGGCCGAGCCGCCCGGCACGAGTTTGGCCAGCAGCTTCTCGGCTGCTTTGCGGATCAGGAACTCTTCGCCTGCGAGGAGGTAGACCGGCGATTCACCGCCGGCGTCGAGCTCTGTCAGGACTTCTTCGAGATCGTCGCTCATCGGTTAGCCCTCTCCCCGACCCTCTCCCCCGCGGGGAGAGGGAGGCATCAGAACTGCGCCCATCCCGGCACGCGCGGGTACGGAATCGCGTCGCGAATGTTGGCGAGGCCGCACAGGTAGACGATCAACCGCTCGAACCCGAGACCGTAACCGGCGTGCGGCACCGAGCCGTAGCGGCGCAGGTCGCGGTACCAATTGTAGTGGCTCGGCTCGAGGTTCATCTTCCGCATGCGCGCATCGAGCAGGTCGAGGCGCTCTTCACGCTGACTGCCTCCGATGATCTCGCCGATGCCGGGCGCGAGCACGTCCATCGCCGCGACGGTGCGGCCGTCTTCGTTCATGCGCATGTAGAAGGCCTTGATCTGCTCGGGGTAGTTCATCACCACCACCGGCCGGCCCACGTGCTCCTCGGTGAGGTAGCGCTCGTGTTCGGTCTGCAGGTCCTTGCCCCACTCGGGCGCGTACTCGAACTTCTTCTTCGCGTTCTTGAGGATCTCGATCGCGGCCGTGTACTCGATGCGCTCGAAGCTCGAGCCGATGAACTTGTCGAGACGTTCGATCACGCCCTTCTGCGCCTTTTCGAAGAACGCCATGTCGTCCATGCGCTCGTTCAAGATCGCCTTGAAGACGTACTTGAGGAAACGCTCGGCGAGATCCGCGTCGTCGTTCAGGTTCGCGAACGCGATCTCGGGCTCGATCATCCAGAACTCGGCGAGGTGCCGGGTGGTGTTCGAGTTCTCGGCGCGGAACGTGGGCCCGAACGTGTAGACCTTCGAGAGCGCCAGGCAGTACGCCTCGACGTTCAGCTGGCCGGAGACGGTGAGGAAGGTCTCCTTGCCGAAGAAGTCTTTCGAGTAGTCGATCTTGCCGGCTTCGGTCTTCGGCAGGTTCGTCATGTCGAGCGTGGAGACACGGAACATCTGGCCTGCGCCTTCTGCGTCGGCGGCCGTGATGATCGGCGTGTTCACCCAGAAGAAACCCTCTTCGTGGAAGAACCGGTGAATCGCCTGGGCCGCGTGGTGACGCACGCGCGCGACGGCGCCGAAGGTGTTGGTGCGCGGGCGCAGGTGGCCCTGCTCGCGGAGGAACTCGAGCGAGTGCTGCTTGGGCTGAATGGGGTACGTCTCGGGATCATCGACCAGACCGAACACGGTCACGCTGTCGGCCTGAATCTCGAACGCCTGGCCCTTGCCCTGGCTGGCCACCAACGTGCCGATCGACGAGATCGACGCGCCCGCCGTGAGGTGCAGCACCTCGTAGGCGTAGTTGGGCAACGTATTGGGCACGACCAACTGAATCGCGTCGTGGCATCCACCATCGGACACCGCCACGAACGAGATACCTGCCTTGGAGTCGCGACGGGTTCGCACCCAACCGCGCACTTCGACCTTCGTTCCGACCGCGGGCTGACCCGCGAGTGCCTGCTTCACGCTGACGAGCATGCGGCGGGAGTTAGCCTTGACCGTTCACGCTCACAAGCGCGTTCGCAGGTCACCGTTCCCAGGGGAGGAGGTAATCTCTTCGGCCGTGAGCACCCTCTTGAAAGTTCCCAGCCTTCCGGCCTGGCCCCTGCTCGGTCACATTCCGCAGATGCGCAGCGAAGGCATGCTGGGCCTGTTCGAGCGAAGCTGGGCCACCTTCGGCGACGTGTTCGGGGTGAACATCGGCGTCGAAGGGCTGGTGGTCGCGCACCCCGACGCCATCAAGCGGGTGTTGGCGACCAACGCGAAGAACTACGTGAAGGGCGCCTCCTACGACGGGGTGCGCCGGGTGATCGGCAACGGCGTGCTCGCGCTCGAGGGCGATGCGTGGAAGGCGCGCCGCAACCTGATTCAGCCCGCTTTTCATCGCTCGGCGCTGGGCAAGTTGACCGAGGCGATGACGGAGACCGGCCGACTGCACTTCGACGCCCTCGAGGCCGTACACCCAGGCCGGGGCGCGTTCGTCATCGACGCGCATCGCGACATGACCAAGCTCACCCTGGCCGTGGTGACCGCGGCCCTCTTCGGGCGTGAGCTGCTCGGCGTGGCGGAGGTGTCGCACGAAGCGTTCGGCAAGGCGCTCGAGCTCGTCAGCGAAGAAGGCAACGGCTTCTTGCTGCCCAAGTGGCTGCCCACGCCCGGCAATCGCCGCTTCAACAGGACGATGGCGGAGGCCGAGGCCGGCATCTACCGCATCATCGCCGAGGGCCGGAAAGGCGACGGCACCGACGGCACGCTGCTCTCGCTGCTGATGCACAGCACCGACGCCGAGACGGGCAACCGGCTCACCGATCAAGAGGTTCGCGATGAAGTGTTCACGATGTTCATCGCGGGACACGAGACGACCGCTCTCACGCTCACCTGGCTCTTCACCTTGCTGCACGGGCGGCCGGAGATCATCGAGGGCATGGTGGCGGAAGTCGACCGCGTGCTCGGCGATCGCGACCCGGTATTCGAAGACTTCATGAAGCTGCCGTATCTGCGGCAGGTGATCGACGAGACCTTGCGGCTGCGGGGGCCGGTCGCGATGACGGCGCGCACGGCGGTGGCCGAAGACGAGCTGGCGGGCGTGCGCGTGAAGCCCGGGGTGGTGGTGTTCCCGTTCTTCTACGGCGCGCACCGCCATAAGGACTTCTGGGCCTCGCCCGATCGGTTCGACCCCGAGAACTTCACCCCTGAGCGCAGCAAAGGCCGCAACCCGTGGAGCTACGTGCCGTTCGCCGCGGGCCAACGGCAGTGCATCGGCATGATGTTCTCGTTGGTGGAGACGGTGGTGTTGCTCGCGCAGTTGCTCAGGCGCTTCACGCTCACCATCGAACCGGGGGCTGATGAGATCAAGCCGATCACCCTGGTCACCGTGCGGCCTGATCGCCCCGTGCTGATTCGGCTGCAGCCACGCTGATCTCCCTCGCCCTGCGCAGCGGGGAGAGGGTCGGGGTGAGGGGCCCACCTGGCTCAGCGCTTCGGCAGACACGCCCCCGCGTCGCAGTCACCGAAGCCAGCGCCGGGGCAATCAATCTTCGTGAGGTAGCCGTCCTGACAGAACGAGACGGCCGAGCCCTCACACGTGGGAGCGCTCACGGGGGTGCACTCAGTGCCGGTGGCCACACATTCGCCCTCGACACAGCGGCGGAAGGTGGGGCTCTTCGAGCAGTCGGTGCGCGCTTCGAAGCCGAGTCCTTCGCAGGCCACCACGACGTTGCCGTCGCAGCGCCGGCCCGCGCTGGGGTTGCACGTCTTCTCGCCGACCCCGCAGCCCACCCCGCCGTCCTCGCTCACCTTGCAGATCATCCCGGTGCGCGAGCAGTCCCACAACACCAGGGCGCTTCCGCTGCAGAACTCCGCCTGATTGCCGCGGCAGGTGGGCACCGCCGGGCACTTCTGGGCTGCGCAGATGTTGAAGCTGCCGAAGAAGTTCAGGTCGGTGCAGGTGGCCTGGTAGTCATCGCAGTTCACCTGGAAGCGTTGGCGATCGAGGTTGCAGCCGGAGAGCGTGTTGCCGCTGCAGCTGCCGTTGGTGATTCCGCCGCTGAAGTTGCAGGTGCCCGCGTCTCCGTCGAGCGCCCAGCAGGCGGCGGCTCTGGTGCAGTCGCCCTTCGCCTCGAGCATGCAGCGGTAGAGATCGCGGAAGGGTTCTTCGAGGCCGGTGGTGAAGGCGGGCTTGTTCTCGAGCGTGCCCGGCCAGGGGAGGATCGGTGAGGGGTTGGTCGTGCAGGCGGCGAGCGTGTTGCCATAGGTAAACGAGAACTCTGCGGGCGAGCAGGCCTGCAGGGTCATGCAGATGCGAGCGGCTTCGTCGGGGCTGAAGCTCGCGTCACTGCAGCGGCAGCCGGAGAACGTCAGGAGAAGAAGAATCGCCGTCCGCACTGTGGCTGTTCAAAGCACGGGAGGTGGTCGTTGCGAAGCGAGCGGCGTCACACGGCCCGCCCCCCGACCCTCCCAAAGGGCCCAAAGGGAGAGGGAGATCATCAGGCTGGCGTCGGCTTGAACATCGGCCCGGCCGAAACCGGGAACACTGCGCGACCCGCGGCCGGGTTCACCAGCAACACGAACGAGATGTAGAGCGCGATGGCGATCAACATGATCGTGGTCAGCCCCACGCCGGTGCCCAGCAGCTTCCACGAAGCACTGCCCGCGGTGGTGAAGTGCCGTGCGATGCGCAAGACGTAGAGCAGGTCGATGTCGACCAGGAAGAAGAACAACAGCTTCGAAAAGAAGCCGAACGCGTACGTGAGCACCAGGAAGATGATGATGAACGCCACGTCGACCGAGAGCACGATCGAGCTGTCGACCGCGCGGCCCTGCGACGCTTCATCGAGCACCCACCAGTTGATCACCCAGTTGAACGAGAACGTGGTGAGCAGCGTGCCGCCCAGCGTGTTCTTGTTCGCCAACGACATCAGCCCCGCGAGGAACTGGCCACCCGCACCGAACAGCAGGCAGAACAGCGCCGCCGTCTTGAAGAACATGGGCAGCTTCGCCGGGTCCGTGGGCAACCAACCGAACGCGATCGGCACCAGCGCCGCGCAGCCGATGGAGAGGCCGAGAAGCCCCAGCGGCGTGGGCTCTCCAAAAGGAACAGCAGGTGCGTTCGGGGTGGCGGGTGCGCTCATGGCGCGGCGTCCCTAACCCAGAAACATTTTACGCGGTAGGGCCCGCCGGCTCGAAGTGCTCCGGCACCTTCGGCACCACCAGCAGGAACAGCAACGAGAGCACCACCGACGCAGCGAAGACCGGTTGGAACCCGACCTTGTCCACGAAGAACCCGCTGAGCAGGCCCGGCGCTGCCTTGCCGATCACCTCGACCGAAGCGAGCAACGTGAAGTGCGTGGCGCCGATGCGGCGATCCACCGACGACATCATCAACGCGAACATCGACGTGGTGAGCAGCCCGCCGAAGAAGTGTTCGGCGCAGGTGAGCGGTACGATGGTGAACTGGGTGGGCAACGCGAAGCCAGCCACCATCGCCCACTGCGCGATCAACGGCAGCAGCCGCAACGTGCCGGTGAGCATCACCGCGCGGGTCAACCGAAGCCTCGTGGCGATCACCCCACCGAGCAGAGAGCCCGCCAAAGACGCAATCATTCCCCACGAGCCCAGCCACAACGCGACCTCTTCTTTGGGCAGATGGTGCACCCGCACCATCCACGCTCCGAACATCGCGTCGGCCAGTGTCTCGCCCATCTTGTAGGTCGCCACCGCGAGCAACAGCCACCGCACCCCAGGCCGCGCGAGCAGCTGCTTGATGCGCGCCCAGAGCTCGCCCCAGCTCACCGCGGCGCTCGTTTCCGAGACACGCGGAGCAGGCTCTTTGGTGAAGAGCACGAGCGTCATCACCGCCAGGCACAACCCGGCCATGGTGAGAAACAGGGTGCTCCAGTTCCCCTTCGCGAAGAGCCCGACCAGCAAGCCGCCCCCGGTGAGAATGCCGATCTTGTACCCGACCACCTGCGCCGCGTTGCCGCCGCCGAGCTCACGGGGCTCGAGCAAATCGACTGCCAGCCCATCGACCGCGATGTCTTGCGTGGCGGCGAACAGGTTCATCATCAACACGCACACCAGAAACGGAGTGAGCGTCTCGCGCGACAGCGGGAACAACGACGCCACCACGCACGTGGCCGCGAGCAACAACTGCATGGGGATGATCCAGGAGCGCCTTCGCCCGAAACGGGCCGACGCGTAACGATCGACCAGCGGGGCCCACAACATCTTGAGCGCCCAGGGAATCGCCAACGCGCGGGCCAGCGACACCTCGGTCATCGTGAGGCCGAGCTCCGTCAGGTACAGCGGCAAGGCGTTCGACTGAAAGCCGAACGGCAGCCCCTGCGCGAAGTACAGCGAAGCGAGCAGGCCGATCTTCCACGGCGCGACCCCGCGCAGCCCGACTCTCACGCGGTGAACATCTCGATGAACATGCGCTCGAGCTGCAGCCGGGTCGAGCCGTTGCGTTGGGTGATGGCGTTCTTCGCCTCTTCCAGCAGGCCTGCGCGACGCTGCAGTCCGGCCGGCGAGACGCGCGAGGTCGCAGCCATCGCCAACGGGGCGAGGTCAGCGTTCACCAGATTCTCTGCGCCGACCTGGGCCAGCGCCACGTCGCGGAACCAGATCTGCAGCACGTCGATGCCCGCCTCTGCCGTGCCGCGATCTTCCCCCATCACTTCGGCCAACGCGATCCACCCACCCGCATCGTTCGGGGTCAGCTTCTCGAAGGCTTCGATGGTCTCGCGCCGCTGCTCCAGCGCCTTGGGGTCGAGCGCCAGCGCGCGGGCCATGCTCCCCGCGGCCATCGCCGCGATCTGCCGCGCGAGCCCGTCTTCCACGCCCTTCTTCGACGACGTCTTCACCTTGTTGGCGATGAACTCCAGAGGCAGCGGGCCAAACGCCGCCTTGGCGCAGCGGCTGCGAATGGTGGGCAGCAGCTTGTCGGGCGCAGACGAAATCAGAATCAACACCGTGTCGCGCGGAGGCTCTTCGAGCGTCTTGAGCAGCGCGTTCTGCGCCGGCTGGTTCATCGCGTGCGCGGTGACGAAGAGCGCCACTTTGTGGGGCGCTTCCAACGCGCGGAAGGCCAGGCGCTCCTGCAGCGCACGCACCTGATCGATGCGGATGTCGCGCGAAGGCGTGTTGGTGAAGTCGCTGCGCCCGGCCAGCCCACGTTCGACCTGCTCGGCCTCGGGCATCACCCAGGTGACGTCGGGGTGATTGCGGCGGGTGACGCGGGTGCACGCAGCGCAGGTGCCGCAGCCGACGTACGGTTTCTCGAGGCAGACCAGCGCCTGCGCGAAGCCCGTTGCCGCGAGCTCTTTGCCGACGCCCTCGGGGCCGTGAAAGAGCCACGCGTGATGAACCTGCTTCTTCGCGAGCGAAGCGTTGAGCGCGTCGACCGCGTGAGCCTGCGACTGCACGTCAGAGAGCGGCACGATCGCCTCCCGCCCAGCGGTACGTGATGTGTTTGACCTTCTCGAGCTGAGGCGTTCCCGGGGGCGCTTCGTTCACCAGCACCTGGCCTGACTGGATCAAATCGTTGAGCGCCAGCACCACCCGGCCGCGGCCCATGAAGGTGTTCATCCCCACCCGCTCGGCCAGACCGTGCAGCGTCTGGGGGCCATGCGCGCGGAGCGCCGGCTCGAGCTGGGTCGCCACCTTCTTGTTCCGGCGGCTCTGCAACCAGAACGAGATCCCGATGCCGACGGCGGCCGCGAGCCCGGGCATGAAGTAGTCAGCCATGGGCGCCGCGTAGCACAACCGTGACCGCGCTCGGGGTTCCGGTAAGGTCGGCACCGATGACGTTCCTGCAGGGAAACCTCGCGTTGGTGCTGGGCGTCATCGCCTTCATCGGCGCGTACCTCACCGCGCGGCTGAGCAAAGACGATCGGCACCGCGCTGACGTGTTGGGCTCGGTGAAGTGGCTGGGCCTCTTCTGCGCGCTGCGGGTCAACGCGTTCTGGCTCGAGCACGTGCTGCCGAAGGAGTGGCACGCCTACCTGCGTGTCGCCTGGATGCTCGCCTTTGCGTTCGGAATCACCCGCTACGCCGTGGCGTCGGCGCTGTGGCTGCGGAGGCGAGTCAGCTCGGTGGTGTCGGCGAAGATCCACCGCGACGTTCTCGACTTCATTCTCTACGTCATCATCACGATCCCCATCCTCAAGACGCAGCTCAAGCTCGACGTCACCACGATGCTCGGCACCTCGGCGGTCCTCTCCCTGGTGCTGGGCTTTGCGCTGCAGGACACGCTGGGAAACTTGTTCTCAGGCTTGTCGCTGCAGCTCGAGTCGCCGTTCGACGTGGGTGACTTCATCAAGGTCGCCGACAAGGAAGGCCGGGTGGTGCAGATCGCCTGGCGCTCCACGCGCATCGAGACGATGCGGCGTGAGGCCATCACCATTCCCAACTCGCTCATCGCGAAGGAGAAGGTCACCAACTTCACGCGCGGTGGCCTGCCCATCGCGATCGATCTGGAGTTCGGTGCCAGCTACTCCGCCCCGCCCAACTTCGTGAAGGCCGAGGTGATGGAGGCCCTGCGCGAGTCGCCGCTGGCCCTCAACGATCCGCCGCCATGGGTGCGCGTGTCGAACTTCGGCGAGTCGTCGATCACCTACAAGGCGCGCATCTTTCTCTCGGACTACGCGGCCGTGCCGCACGTGACCGACGAGGTGCTGGGAAGGCTCTGGTACCGCTTCGGCCGCACTGGCATCGAGATCCCCTTCCCGCAGCAAGTGGTGCACTTCCGCACCGAAGAGCGGGCGAAGGCCGACCCGGATCTCGAACTGCTGAGCAATCACCCGCTGTTCAAGCCCTTCCCGGTGGAGGAAGCGGTGGGCCTGTCGCGCGCGGCCCTCGAGCGGAAGTTCGGGGTCGGCGAAGAGATCATCACCGAAGGCCGCTCGGGCAGTTCGTTCTACGTGGTGGTGGCCGGCAAACTCTCAGTGCGCGTGGGCACGCCGCCCAAAGAGATCGCCGTGCTCGAGCGGGGTGCCGCCTTCGGAGAGATGTCTCTGCTCACCGGTGAACCGCGCACCGCCACGGTGGTCGCGATGGAAGACTGCACGCTGCTGGAGATGGGCCGCGAGGTCTTCGCCCGTCACCTCGAGGCGCACCCGGAGCGCCTGGCGCAACTCGCGTCGATGATCGAAGAGCGCAAGGCGGGGCTCGCGGCAGCGTTCATGGCGAACACCAGTAAGGCACCGGTTCCTGGAAAGGCGCTCGACCGCCTTCGCGAAATCTTCCGCCTCCGCGCGCCGTGACTCACTTGGCCGGCAGCTGACGCAACCAATCCGCACTGAAGCGAAGGCGTGGCGTTCGAAGGCACGCGCCATCGGGCTTCTTCTTCTTCGATTTGGTCATTTCGACCAGCACCACGTCGGTCAGCTCCGCGACGAACTGGCCCTGCTCGTACACAAGATCCGCGGTGGGGAACTTCGCCGAGCCCGAGATGCCTTTGAAGTGAAGGGTCTTCCCGTCGAACCCGGGCAGAGAGAGGTTCACTTCCGCCGCTGCACTTTTCACCTCCGTCGGGAGCTTCCCATCGTGGGTGAACGCGGTGAAGGTGAGTTTTCCGACCGTGCCGTCACTTCCCAGAGCCAGCGAAACCATGAGGTAGGGCGTCGGTCCCGGAGCGAAGTAGCCCGTCGAATCCGGTTCGATTTGCTGGGCCTGCGGGAGGTTCAGGTGAGAGCAATCCTCCGGAATACTCTTAGGGCCGGCCTTTCGAGGCATGCGCGCCAGGCCGAACAGCATCGAATCCTGGAACTGCGCTCGGCTGTTCCGTTCCTCGAAGTCGACAGCCGCTTCCTTCCGGCGCTGCTCTGCCTTGCGACGCTGCTCTGCTGCGTCGTCGGAGGCACTGGCGGTGAACGCACACAGCATCAGGGGAAGAAGGGCGGCTCGCATCGGCGCGCATTGAGCAACCGTCATGCCGCTGTGAGTGCCAACGAATTCCTGCGGTTCCGTGCAACTCAGCGTCTCGATCCGATGCTGCACTCGGACTTCAGGGCGCACAGCTGGCAGTTCGTCTTGATCGGTTTCGCAGGACACGCGCCGCTCATGCCGTAGTGGCAGAGCGCGAAGTCGTACCGAACGGGATCAGCTGGATCGAGCAGTCGGAGCGAAGCGGTCACCTCTTCGGCGGTCTTCCAGCCGATGGTGCTGCGTCGGGTGAGGCCGAGCCACTGCGAGATCCGCATCACGTGCGTGTCGAGCGGAATCACCAGCTCGGCCGGTGAGATCTTCTTCCACACGCCGAAGTCGATCGGGTCGGGACCCCGCACCATCCAGCGCAGGTAGAGGTTGAGCCGCTTGGCCGCGCCCGCTTCCGCGAACGGCAACAGGTGATGCAGCCCCCGAATGGGCCCCAGCTTCCGAACGATCTGCCCCTCGGGAGCGGCAGCGCGAAGACCCTTGGCGAAGCGAGCGAGCGTGGTCTGCCACGACGCCTCACGCCCCGCGACGAACGCGCCTTCGAGCGATCCGTACTTGTCGAGCGTGCGCCCCATGCCGAGCAACAGCACGGCGACATCGGACGGCAGGTTGAAGCGGTACACGAAGCCGTTCAGCAACGCCCTCGCACCTGCCACGTCGAGCGCAGCCAACGCACGCGCGGGTTTCGGGCCCAACCCGTCGAGGATCGACGCGATCTTCGGCTTGAAGAGATCAGCCCGCCCGTACGCGAGCGAGGCCGACAACAACGCCACTGTCTCGATGTCGCGGGGATCGGTGTACCGGTGCGGGAACTCCACCGGATCCGCCTTTATCCTCGCGGGCCACGGCCTCGACTCCACGAAGGCGTCGAGCAACGTGCGCAACCGCGTGATGCGTGACTCTTTCAGCGCAGCATCTCTCTGACGGCGTGTTCGAGTTCGGGAACGATCAGCTTGCTCACCGCGAGTTCGACGGCCTTCGGGCTGCCCGGCAACACGAACACCAGGGCGCCGTGAATCACCCCGGCCGTCGCGCGCGAGAGCCACGCCTTGCTCCCGATCTCCTGAAACGAAAGCGAGCGGAACAGCTCACCGAAGCCGTCGAGCCGCTTGTCGAACTTCGCCTCGAGCGTCTCCACCGTCACATCACGGCGGCCGACACCGGTACCGCCGGTGAAGATCACACAGCGCGCGCCATGTTCGAGGGCGTGCTCCAGCGCGTGAACGATCGCGGCCGGCTCGTCCTTCACCAGTTCAGAGCCGAGCAGGGTGTGCCCCGCGGCGATGAGCAGCTTCTTCGCCAGCGGCCCGCCTTCATCGGTGGTGGCCGTGCGGCTGTCGGAGCAGGTGATCACCCAACACCCGACCGCGCTCTCCGCGTGGCCATGGTGATGGTGGTGATCGTGATCGGGGTGATGGTGGTCGTGACCTTCGTGAGCCATGGGCTACTCCGTGGGGAAATCGACGACGTGGAGCTGCCCGTCTTCGACCTGCGTGGGATATGCGGGTTGATCGTCTGCGATGCCAGGCGAAGTGACGTTCTTGCCGGTGTCGAGATCGAACCCGACCTCGTGGCACGGGCAGATGATCATGTTCTTCTCGATGTGCCCACCCGACAAGAGGCAGCCCGCGTGGTTGCACCAGTCATCGAGCGCCTTGAACTTGCCGGCCACACACGCCACCAGCACGTTCCGCTTTCCGACTGCATAACCCCGCAGCTCACCTTCTTTCAGGTCGGCCGGGCCCAGATTGATTCGTGTCACGGCACTCCACCTAACCCAAATTCATCGTTATGAGACCCCCATGACGCCTGTCGACAAGAGCGTGGTGGTGAAGGCGCTGAAGGACATGAGCGCGTATCTGCAGCTCAAGGGCGAGAACTCGTTCAAGACGCGCGCGTACGACCTCGCCGCCGAGC
>JANODF010000895.1:0-7964 GCA_031412555.1 Archangium sp.
CGGTCAGGTCGACCAGCTCGAGATTGTTCGCCAATTGGAGGACGCCGACGTCCTCCAAGTCCTCCAGTCCGGCCAGCCCTTTCACGGCGACAGAAAAGTAGACCGTCACTGTGCCGTGAACCGTGCGGATCCCTCGAAGCGGAAGGAGGTCGGTCGTATTGGTGGGCGGGGAGACGTAGAGGTTGCCCGCAAGAATGGTGCAGCCGTCGAACGGCCAGTCCCAGGGGGTGTACTCGATGGTTTTGCCGGTCTCGCCACACGTGCGTTCCATCGGGGGCATGCCAGGGGGAGGCCCTGCGTCAGGCCTCTCGTCGACGGGACCAAAGCAGCCCGCCAGGAGCCCGCTCGCTCCTAGCCAAAGCAGGCGCGCTTTCGTCGACCGTTTCATCGTCGCTCCCGTGCCAGCACCAAGAACCCAGACGAGCCGCGGCACTCGCCTGAGTCTTGCACCGCGATGAGTTCATCTCCAGCGACCACGGCTCTTCTCAGGAAAATGACTGGCCCGCTTCCGTCTCCCAGCTCATCACCGGCGGCGTCCCAAATCCGGATACGAGCGCCAGGCATCGAGTCGAGGACCGAAACGAAGGTCGCGCCGACGAGGGGAGCTTCAATCGTGGGAGGGGGCATCTCGCTGCATGACCTGACGCCCGGAAGGTCTCCCGAGTTGCCGGTCGGACCATTGGGGCAGTAGAGCGAAGGCTCCGCAGAGAACTTCTCGCCCAGTGCGACTGGACCCTGCAGCGGCGAGGGGAGCAGCAGGAAATTGGCGCCCCAACCGTCTGGAGCCGGCGCCGTATTGCCAAGGAACAGAGGGGTCATCGCGGTCCTGGACAACTTGGAATACGCCCCGAAGGTCACGTTTCGAATTCCGATCATGTCTTGTCCGACGAACATCTGCGGAGGCTCGAACGCCGGCGTAAGCAGGACAAGGGGTCGTTCGATGGCAAAGGCTACCTCCGTGTCACTCGCCCAGGACTTGGAGGTGTTGTTGGTGACGCAGGACAGCGACTCGACAGCTGTAAACTTCGCTCCGATAGTCCACGGGGCGGCACCGGGACTGACGATGGCCCAGCCATCGGAGGTCGATGCGGTGACGGGTGAATATCCATCCTGGGCAATCTCCAATTGCGCGCCCGGAGTTCCACGCACCGACACCGTGTTCGCACATTCGAAGATGGTGTCGGGGGCGAAGGTTGGCGTCGGAAGCGCTGCAAATGGATAGTCGTCGACGTCCAGCAACAGGGACATTCCCGAGACCACACCATTGAGTTCCTGAGTCGCGAAGAGCCAGTCGTCCTCGTCGAGAGGCGCCGGCAGGGCAAAGTTGACCAGCGAGAAGCGTTGGTCCCAGTCCTCCGTGAGAACAGTGACGGCGCCCGTGCGAATATTGGTGATGGTCAGAGTCACGCGGGCGTTGGGCACGGCGCCTGCCACGCCGACGCTCGCACCACATGTGTAGACAGGCTGAACGATGAGCGGCGGCGACAGGAACTGATCATCGTCACGACCCGGTTCGAATGGAATAAACCTCCCTTCGCCGGGCGGATCCTCGTCACAATAACCTTGCAGTTTGGTGATGTGAGCGGCGTAGGGAAGCCGGAAGTCAGCCATGGGGATCATTCCGCGCCCCTTCGGCATCGTCTCGTCCTGCCTGGTGACGGCGGGAGCGAGAACACTGTTGCAATAGTTTCCCGGAGTGAGTTTGAGCAGGGTGCTGAGTTCGGGCAATTCAGCCTTCGCCCCTGCATTGTGACAAGTCCAACATGAAGCCGGGGTCGGCGTGGCCATGGGATCGGGCACGAACTGCCGCTTCTCGCGGCGCTCGTTGAGATACCAGCCCACGGGCACAAGGGGCTCGTACCAGCCAATCGAGGTATTCATCAACGGAGCGCGGACGTTGGACAGATCCCTGAAGGCATCCTTCTCAGGGTGAACGACAAAAGCATTCGCGCCCGCGTGGCAATTCGAACACATCCCGCCTGACTTAAACTGGTCTCCACCATCATCGAGGTCCGCGCCGCCGAGAAATCGGGTCAACGGATAGCCCGTGGTGCCGGCGGCCGCCCGGTCCTCGAAGATGGGCGTGGGGAACCGCTGGTTGTCCCAGAAGCACACCTTCGCCGTGACGAAGCTTTGGCAGATGACGCCAAACAACGAGGCCTGGGCATTCGAATCCCATCGTGGAAGAGCGAGGCACAGCCCCGTCTGCGGACCAGGCGACCAGCTCCACAGCTCCGCCTCCAAGTTCGGACTCAGGAAGGGGTCGTCCACGCGCCCGTGATTAACCCAAGCGGAATCGAGCACATTTTTCGGGACCGGGACGCCTGCCTGATCGCACTCAGCCATATACGCCAAGCCGGAGTTCCTGGTCTCCAAGGGAGAGCGAACCACGCGGGCCGGAGCTCGCGCCGACGCTGCATCACCGACACTGCAGGAAACAAAGATCAGACAGAAGGAAACCCAAAAACAAATAGTGCGAGTTTTCACCGACGCCACCCCATCCGAAGTTGAGCGGCGCTTTAGTAGTAGGTCTGTCTAGTGAGGGGAATCCAAATCTCTCGGAGGATGATCGAGTAGCACTGAAGGGCATGATGTTCCTCGGGGTGCGCCAGGCCTCAAGGTTGTGGGGCCCTTGTCCCCTGCTCCAGCCGGCGCGCTTATGAAGTGTGTGCTTCAGCTCACTTCGAGTAACGGGCGTCGTCGTTACGAGGCGCTACCTGTTCAAGTCGCTGTCCTCCGATGCGGTGCGAGCCGACCATGCGCTCGAGCTCATCCGGAAGCTCTTCGCGCTCGAGCGGGCCTGGGCCTCCCGACGAAAGGCTGGCTCGCCGGAAGGCGGAAGCGAAACCGATCGTCGACGAATTCTTCGCGTGGTGCGATGCCGAAGCACTGAAGGTGCTCGACGAGACGCCGATCTCCAAAGCCATCCAATACGCGCGGAATCAGCGCGAGGCGCTGCAGCAATTCTTCACAGACGGGCGCGTGCCGATCGACAACAACACCTCGGAGCGCGCGCTTCGCCGCCAAGCTGTGGGGCGCAAGAACTGGCTCTTCCTTGGGAGTGACGATGGCGGCGGGGTCAACGCCACGCTCGTCTCGCTTCTGGCGAGCTGCGAGATGCACGGCATCGAGCCGTACGCCTACCTGCGCGACCTGCTCTGCCTCGTCCCCTCGTGGTCGCACACCAAGGTGCTCGAGCTCGCGCCCGCGAACTGGAAGGCCACGTCGGGTCGCCCCGAGGTCGTCGCGCAGCTCGAGGCCAACGTGTACCGCCAGGACGCTCTCGGCACGCGTCTGCCCACGAACGAGATCCCCAAGGCGAACTGACCCCGGCTCACGCCGCGATCGTCAAGTGCTCACGCGACGGTGCTCGTCGAACGCACCGACGCGCGGAGCCTCAATCGTCGGAGGCGGCATCTCGCTGCAGGGTCTCACGCCAGGAAGGTCGGTCGTATTTAGTTAGACAGTCACGGAACGGCGGTCACTGAAACTCCATCATTCAAGGTCCAGAAGACCCAACCGTCGGAAACGCCCAGCAACCGCGCTCCAGCGGGTGCGATTGGAAGAGCCGAGTCCTGGGTGCGGAACTCGATTCCAGCTTCCGATTCGACGACCACTCCGCCGGCCACCGGCAGCGCGCGCCAAGTCTCAGCCGGCAAGTTCAGAGTTACTTCTTCGATTTCCCATGAGCCTTCGCTGCCCAGGCCACGACGCATGACGGTGCGGGGGTCGAGCACGACCGTGAATTGGTCGTCGTCCACCCTCGCAGAGAGGTACGAGCCGACGGGCACGCGCACGATCTGCCATTCGCCTCCTCGTCGAAACGCGAGGGCGTGATTTCCATCGAACTCGATGCCGAGCAGCAGATCTCCCGAGCAGGAGTCCGCAGCCCACAGCCGCGGAGTCAACGAGCGCTCGCCCCCTGTAAACGAACTCCGCGGCAGCGTGACGACCCTGGTCCCGCGCTCCCACACCTCGTACGAATCTCCTCGGCGGAACAGTTGGAGCGTGCCACCCGCGCCGTCGGACACTTCCCTGAAGTGCTCCTCGTTCGGATCGACCACGGGCTGCCACGTCGAGTCACGCCACTGAAGAACCGGCCCTCGTCCGATCGACGCCATGAAAGTGCCACCGTGAGCCCAAACGTCGGTGAGGAGGACGGGCTCGGGAGTTTCGATGAGGCGACCGTCCCAACCACGCAAGAGACTGTTGAGGATCACCCAGCCACCCTGGGCAAGCCCGACGCCGCCAACTGGTCCAGTGACCTGACGACGCGAGGTCTCTTGCCCGTTCGTCGCGTACTCCACGATCGTTGATCCGTCTGGAGCATCGATCGACAAGGCCAGGGTCGTGCCGTTGCAGTCGCTCACTTCGGTAGGTGAAGGGAAGGTGGCGACCAGGCTCGAGCCGCCATCGCCTTCGAAGCGAAGAAGTTCCTGCACTGTTGCGACGAGAAGGCTGTTCGCGGACCCACAGAGGCGAGCCCTGCGGCCGAGACTCGACAGCGAGCTGATTCCGCCATCGGTTTGGAACTCGACGAGATCAGACCCGCCGCTGATGGAGGTGCGCTGCGCGAGGCTGCGGCTCCCGAGGAGGGTGGGCTGAGTGAATTGCTGCGCGCGGCCAACGATGCTGCCGAGGAGCCGCTGTCCTCCGCAACCCTGTCCCGAGAACGTTGCGCTGTAGATGGCGCTCGCTTGATCGTTCTCCGCCCAATCGGTCCAGAGCACTGAATCCGCTTGCAGGCCGACGCTCAAAATGGGGCGCGTTGTCTCTGCGCAGCTCACCGCACGATCCGCATCCCAGATGGTGACGCGATTCGATTCGCCGACGACCGTCCGACGCCCTTCCCAGGCAACAGATTCGAGGTCGCCTTGAGGCAACGACCGAATCCCTGCGTCTCCGAATCGCCAGCGACGGCCCGTCCTCATTTCGACAAAGCCGTCGGCCGTTGGCTGAACTTCGACTCCGACGATCACTGGAAAGGTGGAAGGGATTTGAACCGGGTCTGAATGACAGACCACCCTGCCACCCCCGACCAACGTCGATGCAGCACTCGGAACGCAGCCGTGGAGAATGACCACGGCTGCGGCCCAAGCCAGCAACTTCCGAGCGAAAGTCAGGGGTCCCACGCAGCCCATGCGACTGCGATCGTCTCGTTCTTGATCATGCCGCCTTCGAACGCCTTGATGTGGATGCGGAAGGGTTGCGATCGATTGGCCGTCTCGAACTGGATGATTTCGTAGTTGTTGTCGAACGAAATCGATCGAGACACCAGGTTGCCGTTTGCATCGCTCACCTCGAGATCGATGTCAGTCGGCAGTCCCCAATACTCTCCAAACCAAGTCTCATCATTGTGCCCAGCCGGAACGGTGGCAAGGCAAAGTCGGCAGGGGCTATCGGCGTACCAAGCCACCGCGACACGGACGGTCCGCTTCCCCGTCTGGATGACGGGGACGAATTGGGGCTGGGAATTCTGGAGATACCGCCAACCTCCCGCGCTGGAGGGAGACCAGAAGCTATTGACGGTATCGAAAGTCTGGATCTTCCCGCTGGACCCATCGAGCGTGTCTCGAACCGTCTCACCGACCACCGCTCCCGCTCCAACACGCAGATCGGCGGTGTAGTTGCCGCCAATCTTCGGAGCCGAGAAATCCGGTGGGTCCTCACCGTTGATGGGATGTCGGCTCGTCGCCAGCAGAAGCGCCTTCATGGCGATCGGAGTCCACTTGATCTCCAAGTCGACCTCATGAACGAGAGCGGAGAGACCCGCAACCAAAGGAGCGGCAAAGCTCGTTCCGGTGCGCCTCTCCTGTAGTCCGCCGATCGCCATGCGGTCCGGGTTGGGGGCAGTTCCATCGCTTTGCTCAGTGGACCTGAGGAGCACTGCAGGAGCCGCGATCTCGGGCTGCTCTCGATCAGAGCCGGCGCCAAAGTCATTGAACCATGCGCCCGTCGTCATGACGATGGGGAACGGCGGGGGGTATGCCTTGTAGTACTTGTCGTCACCCCAACTCAACGTTCCCAGGTCATCGTAGCCGCCGACGTTCAGGGAATTGTAGGATCTACATGCAACAGAACCACCGTTCGGTTTCTGCATCGTCGCGAGGCCATGATTGCCGCACGCGACCGTCTCCGTTTGGATGAAGTATTTGGCTCTGAAGTCAATCGCGCGCATCCACGCGCCGCCTCCCCAGAGAATGGCAGCGTCGTCGTCTCCGTAGCTGTGATTCATGATTCGAGGATAGATGCGTGCGCTAACTGCCTTGTCTACGCCAAACCAGGTGATGTCGTCGGCAGCCTTGTATCGGTCAACCAAGCTGTCCGGGTCAAAGACGCGCAGGCAGGTGTTGCCCACGACCACTCGAGCGGCGGGGGCTCCGCTTCGCTCTCCCGTTCCCAGGTTGGCTGCGGAAATGAACCCTGCCACCCAACCAGCGTGATCGTCGAAGTCCGCGCACAAGTTGTCACGATTGATGCTCGCGCCAAGCGTCGCTCCGGATTGCCAAAGCAGGCTGTATGGTTCGGCCGCACCGCTTGGGCCATGTCGCGCTCGACCCTTCTCGATGGTCGCGACTACTTCACCGAAACCGCCCGAAGCGAGGTCTTGGAGGGCGTCGAGCTTCGAGGTCTTGGAACTCGAGAAGATGTCCCCGTCGTATTGCGCAACCGTCTCGTGAAAGATGTCGATCACGTCGATGTACTGGTTCGACTTGATGATGTGAATTTGCATTGGCGTGAGTTGCGCCAGGACAAACGGGGTCGTGCGCGCAACGTAGATAGGGGGAGCGCCGATCTCCGTGAGCAACGTGACCAGAGGCGCCACGCTTTCTGCGCAGAATTTGCCCAGGTCCTCCCTTTGGGACAGGAAGGTGGCCTCGTCACTCGCTCGAACGAAGTTCCGTGGTCGCATCGTTCGCGGGAAGATCGAAATGACTACTTCCTTATCTGGATACTCCAGAATCCGTTCTGCGAGGTTCTCGGTCATGCCTCCCAGCAATGAGTGCCGGTACACACGGTCCTCGTCGATGATCGGAAACGGATCCACTTCGGTGCCACTGTCATCGACCGCTACGTAGGAGCTGTCGTTCTTGATGCGCCAAAGGTTGCTGCCACTGTACAAACTGTACTTTCTCCAACCGTGCACCTGAGCATCCGGGTGCATGTCCTTCCATTTCATGACGGGAATTGGATTTTCCCCATCCCCACCGGCCCCCCACCACTACCACCACTACCACCACCTTCTCCTCCTCCGCCGCCGCCTCCCGCCGCCATTGCAACCGACGACAGCAAACCAACAACGAACCAACCAAACCTCAGCCCGCTACGCATACCCGACCTCCCGTATTGCCCTGCCTGATGTGAGCGGCCAATCCGCTCACCAACCAACACCTTTGAAAACGCGCGGACATTTCCACGGAAGAACAAGAAGTTCAACCCGGAAGACCGAGAGACCGACCCGCCGAGCCACGCCCACATTTGGATGGTCGAAGGCAGCATTGCGAGAGTGCGCGGGCCGTCTGCGGGTGACGTGAGAGGTGATGGAGGGGCGAGCACACCGGTGGGGCGACGGCTGTGGTCGGGGTGAAGTCGGGGGCCGTCACAACGAGGCAAGGAGGAGCTGGGGCGGTGCGGTGGCGGGGGGCAGCACCCGGGAGGACAGGGCGACGCCGAGCGAATGGAGCGCCTGCCGCCGCACGGGCACAGCAGCACGTCGGTACCGAAGGTGCGCTGGTGGAGCTGTGCCCAGTCGAGGCTGCGAATTCCGGGGCATGCCGATCACCAATTCCGACGCATGCCGATCGCTGAACGGCTGAGCAGTCAGCAGCCTTCGTGAGCGCCCTGGAGCGTTGACGACGCTGGGTCCATGGCCGCTTGTCCGCCCCAAACCAGGGGCGGACATGACGGCGGAACGGGTACCCAAGCGGAAGCTGCGAGAAGTGATTCGTTTGAAGCTTGAAATG